>JAEOTW010000127.1 GCA_016839655.1 Promethearchaeota archaeon
GCTCTAAACGGGCTTGTCTCTCCTGCTCTAAACGGGCTTGTCTCTCCTGCTCTAAACGGGCTTGTCTCTCCTGCTCTAAACGGGCTTGTCTCTCCTGCTCTAAACGGGCTTGTCTCTCCTGTTCTAAACGGGCTTGTCTCTCCTGTTCTAAACGAGCTTGTTCTTGAGTTGCTTTTTTCTCTGATTTAGCAATTTCTGCACGTTCAAGAGTACCAATTACATCTTGCCCTTCAATATCTCTAATATTTTTAATATCGAAGATAATGACAGAAATCCCCAACTTATCTAGGGTATCAGCAACTATTTCGTATACTGATTTCTCAATTTCCTCACGATTTTTCATAATATCAAGTATTTTTCTTTCCATAGCAATGGATCGAGCAGTACTCATCACAATTTCTTCAACAAATTTACTCAAAGTAGAATGATCTAATTGAGTTAAAGAAGCAGCAACTTTTTGAGGGTTAGTTACCTGTACCTTTATCGAAAGTTCTACACCAAAAGGCAAGTCATCGCAGTCATGAAGATTCAATAGACCAGGCTCAATATCTAAAACATATTTTGGAATAATAGTTCGACCATGAAGAAAAGAAAAATACCGATATCTTCCCTTTCCATCATATTCATATGTATTTTTTCCTTTTGAAATTACGTGTATTTCATTAAAAGGAACTACAACGTTAGACTTAAAGTATATAATAATAATAATAATTGCTATTACAATACCAGTTATGCTTAACCCTATTATTAACCCAATATAATCCATTTTACCTCTATCTCCATTTTTTAGACGTAAAATTCAGTATTCCACTTTCTCCGAAGATTTCTTATACCTTTTATGTAATTTGTGCAATTCTTTTTCTTAACCGAGAGAAATATATCTAATTGAGAATATTTTTTAAAATTTAAATATTTAGATCTTTAAAATTATAAATTATTTTTATAATAAAAATCCAATCTTATATTATTTTCAGAACAAAATGATAATATTCAATGGGGGATTATGATTCAAAAATTTGTAATATAGTTTTGAGTTAAATTAATCTGCTCTTTTTTTGAATTCGAATGAGATTATTGCGGGATCTTTAATTCCTAATTTAGTACTAATATTTCTAATGTAGCGTATTCTTCTTTTTTTAAGCATATCGTTGATAACTACCGTAGGGACTAATGAAATTGTAAGAATTAAAGGCAATCCAAGCCATAAAATTAACGTTGGAATGTTAAACTCATTACCTGGTAATCCAAGGTTTCCAATAAACCTTCGAATAAAATCATTTACAGCTAATATGTAGGTAATAATTGCTCCAATACCAGCATAACTTCTAAGTATTGTTTGAAACCATTCACTAATAGAGCGTAATATAATAGGTTCAGTTGAATTTTCAATTTTTTGTCTATTTGAATAAATTATTCCTGAGTCCTTTAAAAACCATACGGACGAAAAAAGCATAGTTGATAACCCTAGAGTTAACATTAATAGAATTGCATCTGCAAAAAACCTCGTTAGCATAGGGATATTGGAAACAGTTTCAAATATATTTGTTATATCAGCAGATAATATAAACTCTATTATTGTGGGAGTAAATAACAAAGAAGAAAGATTAATAGCCATTAATACAGGAAAAAAACTTTTTGAAAATAATAATAATTTTTCTGATCTTTGTTCTGTTTGAATACCATAATACATGCTTGAACTATAGAGCTTTTTATGCAAGAACAAAACGACTGGACTTAAAAGATATCCTCCAATAAGTAATCCGATTACTGCTGATAGGGGTAGGACAATAATGAAAATAATTCCAAGTTCTAATAGAACATCATCAACTGGCACAAAACGAGATAAATCAATTGGATCAACGGGCCTAAACAATATTTCCAAAATACTTATAATAATTATCCAAATGATTACGTATACAAAAAATAATAATAATAATTTTCTATATTTTGAAAGATTCATAGTTATCGTTGGATAACATATAAATTTTTATTAATTAAATTTTGGATTAATTTGATTATTATACTTAAAACAGGATAAATGTTGTTACTTCAAACCAGTTAAAACTTGTTCCATTTTTTTACGATATACTTCAAAAGCATCCCTTCCTTGTTTACTTAGTTTCAAAATTGTTTGAGGTCGTTTTCCTTTAAATTTCTTTTCCACCTCTACATATCCAACAGACTCTAGCTTGTTTAAATGAGAAGATAAGTTCCCATCAGTCAATCCTGTTTGATTTCTCAAGAAAACAAAATCAGCACTTTCAACCACGAATAAATATGACATTATCATCAACCTAGCTGGCTCATGAATAACTTTGTCAATGTCTGAAAGAGGTTGGATAATATCATCTGATTCTGTTTTCTTCTTTGCTATTCCAATCACCTATTTTGATAAGGGATATTTTCTTAAAAAGTGAATAAAATAATAAAGCCCTATTACTACTATGAGCACTCCAAAAGAACCAAAAGTAAGAAGGGCATCCATTGGAGCGCCGATAATTGGATTAAGTAAATGTGTTAAAAATAACCCAATTCCATTCAAAAAGGCGTAATAATACAATCTAGAAAAATCGAGAAAATAAGCTACCACACAGAAAGGAAAAGTAAAAAATCCTATTCCTAACAATAATGAAATTAAAAGAGGTTCAAGTTGAATACTACTGATTAGTCCTGTAAAAGGCAAAATTAATAAAACTAAATTTAAAATAAAAAACGCTCCTAGGAAGATTTTTAATTTATGATGTTTTGATTTGCGTTTTGGTCCGAATTTTACAAACCCTATCCGGGGGATTGTTATAAATTTCTTTCCTAAGTAGAATATTAATAAAGCAATTGTATTTAGCACTGCAACGGGTACAATTATTATCCAAACCTCAGATAAATTGAAGAGCGAGCCTAGTGATGTACTTATCCCCATGCTTAAAATTATCATTCCGATAAATAAATCCCATAAACCATCCTCAAATAAAGACCTATATGCTTTTTTCTCAAGAGACTTCAAATCCATTTCTTCAGACATTTCTAAACCACCTTACTTGTAGGCATTGGATATCTTTTAAGAAATTGAATAAAAATAACTAATCCCATTACCAAAATAACACTCCCAATAATCCCATATGTTAGAAGCCATCTGATTCTATAATCTATTAGATTATGTAATAAGTCGTTAATAAATATAGCGGACCATATAAGCATACCAATGAGATATAGTCGTGTATATTTCATTAAGTATGCTATAGTAGCAAATATAGGTATAATAAATAAACTTACAATTAAAATAAATGTAACTCCTCCGACTTGTATTCCAGAACCGTTTCTAATAATTAATATTATAATGAAAATTAAATGTATAGTAAATTGGGTGAAAGTAACGATAATTAATTTTTTTCTCACTGATTTTAGTTTAGATCCTGGTTTTATATTTCCAGATCTAGGTTGAATCACGTATTTAACAACAAAAATGACAGATAAATCTGCAACAATTACAATAATCAATGGCCACAAAAAGTAATTATAAGGTGTAGGTAAACTCTCACGAAACAAAGGACTAAATGCCATTCCCGTAACAATAAAACCAATTACAATATCAAAAAAACCATGTTGATGGGCTGTTTTAAGAATTTTTTTCTCAATAGCTTTCAAGTTAATTCTTTCAGTCATATTTTATGTTCTCTCCTCTTTTGGTAATGGATATTTTTGAATAAATTTAATTAATGATATTATTCCTAGAAATATGATTACAAAACTCGTAATACTAAATGCAATAAGAGCATCAAAAGGTTCCGGGATAAATATTGATAATAAATCTGATAGAAAGAAGCTTAATCCTACCAAAATAGCAATAAAATATAATCGGGGATATTGTAGAAAATATGCTGCAAAACATAATGGAACTGTTATAAATAACAATCCTGTAATTAATCCTTGTATATATACTGGAAAAATCGACCATAAGGCTGGATTTATTAAACGTATAATATAAACAATTAGAAGAATAATCCCATTTATAGATAAAACTATTACTGTTTTTAGTTTACGAGATTTTTGCTTGAAACCAAATTTTACTACACCCAATCGAGGTTGAGTAATATACTTCTTGCAAAATAGAAAAATTGTTAACCCTATGATCATAAGAATTATTGGTAATAAACTATCAAACGGTTCAGGTAATAGATCACTAAGAGTTATACCTATTCCAATACTCAAAACTAAAACGCCAAAGTAAATATCTAAGAGGCCATCTTCAAGAGTAGATCTCCATGTTTTTTTCTCAATTTCTTTTAAATCAATATTTCCCTCTATTGTTTTCACCTTAATTTTAAACCTTAAGATATATTATTCAAGTAAATTATAAGCCCAACTATTGTTGTAGCTATGAAAACAACGAATAATATGATTCTTAAAAGTAATATCTTTTTCATCTATTTCTCCTCCTCTGATTTATTATTTTTTATTTTTTTGTTGATAACTTATAATAAAAAAAGAAAAGAGTGTAATTCCTTAGGGAACTATTACTCCAATTTATTTAATTTTTTCATACCGATATATAGCAGCGGAAGGCTGATACCAATATTGTAAAGAAATATAGGTACTTGCATTATTATTCTCATCATTGTGACAGTTTCAGGATCAATGAAAATTAATAACATTATTGGCAAAAACATTAATGGTTGTAGTAGTAGCATTGATATCATAGCATTTGATTTCATGCTCGGATCTTTTTCTCCAAAAGCTGGTGAAGCGCATTGGAGTCCCATAGCTTGACACATTGAGATCTGCGCAAATAATACAAATTCAACAAAGAAAATTATTATATTAAGTACATCGATACTTGTGAATATGACAAACAAAGTTGTAATGAATAACGATATGAAAATGTTGATAATCAGCATTGTTAGTAAATAGGAATATACTATTGATTTTATTCCTCTTGGAGATCTCTTATAAATCCAAATAACATCTTTTGAATCAATAAAAGCAAGATGTCCTATTATAATACTTCCTATACCACCACCTATAGCGATCAAAATTGTTGAAGAGAATACAATTCCAAATATATCTTCGGTCATACTTGAAATAAACCAAGTCATAAATCCAAGAAGTCCAACTATATAGGCAATTCGAGCAATATTTGCTTTTTTTCTAAAAAACCTCTTTAATTGAATAACAATTAAACCCCCCCATTTGCGTCCAGATGCTTTCCTAATGATTCTATAGACAAAATTCTCATGTTTAACAATTGTAATATTGGTTTTTTCAATGCCACCTTCTAAAGTATAGAAAAATTCCGCTTTTTTGTAAGCAAGGTAAAGGATTATAGTGGGTACACCTACAACCAACAGAAGACTAACCCATACATTAAGGATAAACGTATTTAGTAAAATTGGGTTAATAATATATAAAATAATGTTTGAAAACCATAGAGAGGGGTAAAAGGCTAACCAATTTTTTAATCCTGGATTTGTTAAAAGATGATTAAGGAAAAATATCACGGCATACATTATTGCAACCAAAACTATGGTAAAAATCCATATTAGCGCTTTTCCTAAATCTCTTGCCTTTTCATTTTTTGAAATTTTATGTTCCAGCCAACTTGCGATAATTGATCCTATTAAGTTGGCAAAATACACAAGCCCAAAAATGGAACTATATATGACGATATATTGAACAATAGTCAAATTGATGATAGGATTTATCATACCAACCACGATTGGAGAAAGTATTAAGACTGTCATGGTGTATATTGGAGCTTTCCCTAAAAATTCTCCCAGAAAGATATCATTTGATCTAACTGGTGTTGCTAATAACGATTCTTTTACGCCAATCTCACCTTCTCTATAGACATTATTTAAAGGATACATCATAAGCATTAGAAACATCACCATCATGAGTGATTCTATGATAATCGCAATTACTGGTTCAAATACCCCGGAAAACTGAATAGCTAGTGTTGGCATGAATAAATCAAATAAAAAGGGTGCGATTATGAAAGCCCAAACCAATAACAATGAATATAATGTAATAAAAAATGATATTCGATGATTTCGGAAACTGCTTGTCCTAAGTAAAATTTCATTTTTTGCTATTACTTTCCATAAACCTTTCTTCTGATCTATCAAACCCATATTCTGTTTTCTCAATGGTTTATGATCAGGTGAATCAAGCATTTTTTCACTTGTTAGAACTGTCATCTTAAATTTACCTCAATTTTTGGTTTTTTTTTTCTTTTTCTTACCTTTATTTTTAAAACTTTTGTAGTGTTCAGGAGCTTCATCTCGCCATGCTAATAAATCCTCAATATGGGACGCACCGGTAATTTTCAAGTATGCATCTTCTAAATCTTTCGCTCCAATAGATTCAATTATTTCTTGTGGATTACCTTCAACTTTTAAGTGCCCATCAACAATTATACCAATTACATCACACAATTCCTCAGCTGTATCGAGAAGATGAGTACAAATGAAAACGGTTTTATCTGCTTTTTTAGCAAGTACAGAAATTAGATTCTTAACAATTCTTGCTGCTGCAGGATCCAAATTTGACGTAGGTTCGTCTAAAAAGAGTATTTCTGGATCTTGAATTAAAGCCGCACATAAACACACTTTTTGCTTCATTCCTCTAGAATATCCTTCTAAAAGATCATTTTCACGACCTTCTAAATCAAATAACTCTAACAGTTCATTGATACGAGCGGATATTATATCTTTTGGTAAGTAATACAACTCCCCAATAAACTCTAAGAATTCCCTTGCAGTTAATTTAGAATATAAACCTGGAGATTCAGGTAAAAAACCGCAAATCATTTTAACTTTTTGACTTTCGTTAACTACATCATATCCTCCGACTGAAGCTTTTCCAGAAGTCTTAGATATAATTGCATTAAGCATTCTTACTGTTGTAGTTTTTCCTGCCCCATTTGGACCTAATAATCCATAAGTTTTTCCATAGGGTATTTTTAAATTAAGATTATTGACTGCACGAATATTACCGAAATTTTTGGTAAGATCGTGTGTCAAGATCGCATGTGTTTCGACCAACGTTTTATACACCTCTTTTTTAAATTCTTTTATATTTTTTTTTTTGATTAAAATTTTAAATTTCAGTTAAGTTATCAGTGGATTCAATCCTCGTTTTAGTTCCTAACCATGCAAAGAGAATAATAATCATGGCACTACTAATTATTATAATAACAAAATACAGTAGAACATTAAAAGCGAGCAATCCCATACTTACAAAGACTAATTCCAGCATCCAAGGAATGAATACAATCATAATTCCAATAATGATAAATCCCAAAAACCCAAATAAGGTCTTATTAGGAGTCTTTTTCCTGATGATTTCTATCCATTCAGCAGTGTGTTTCTTAAAGATTTGCCATAACCCATATAGTATAACTCCAATTCCCACAATGAATATTGCCCAATAAATTACGTTATAACTTAAAGTCACCGCACTGTTACCTATTAAGACAATTAAAGGTCCTGTAAAGGAAATAAAATTCAGTACTCCATGTATTACTATGGGAAAGAGAATATTTCTGGTTAAAACATAGATTAAACCCATTGAACATCCCATTAAAAACACTGCTACTACATGTAATATCCCCCCAGAAAGATTACCACCTGCTAAATCTCCTGGTAAATGTGCTATAGCGAATAAAAGACTCGAAGATATTATTGCTGTTAGCGGTCTCATTCCTCTTTTCTCCAATTGGGGGATCAATATTCTACGGTAAACTAATTCCTCGTAAATTGGTGCTCCTACTGTAAGTGGGAGATAATAAATAAAAATATTTAAAGGATTAGTTAGATGTCCTGGATTTAACATAATACCTGTATATCCACTTAGAGGGTTCAAATTAAATAAACTAATTAGATAGAATAAAGCTAAGTTAGTGCTTACTACTATTGTAAAAGTAGCACATATAAGAAGTATAGTTCTTATAGAATTGGATATTGTTAACTTATGAAATTCTACTGTTTTTGATTTAAACACAGGAATGAATATATAATAAATTAAGAATATACCAATGATTTGCGAAATAAGCAATATCACAAGATTTGTTATGACTAGATCTAATGGAAAAGAAGGACCAATTAATACGATGACAAGTGAAATTATTAGGGATAAAACATCTAATAACAATCCACCTGTTCCAATCACCATTAAGGGTTTAAAGAAATTCAAAAATTTGCCATTTTCCTCTTTAATTATAACCATTTTACAAATTCTCCTCCAATTGATTTTTGCTTAATATATCATTATTATGATTTTTATCAAGGCGATACCTGATTAGA
Organism: Promethearchaeota archaeon; assembly: GCA_016839655.1. The sequence continues at coordinate 8,298 of JAEOTW010000127.1, forward strand.
AATCCAATATTCAACACTAAAGATATTCCAGTAAATACTCCTTCAAAGAAATCTAATAAAGCGATATTTGCTGAAATTGTGCCCAAAATTATAGCTATTGCCATGGAAAACATTCCAATTATAAACATAGACTCTTTCTTCATATTTAACCTAACCTAAATTGAATTGTTTAATAATATATGATTTATTTTGTTTTTTATCCATCAGGACTTTCTTAAGTCCTAATTTATTAATATGAATCTTTCTATTTAAAGCTTTGTATCACAGAGTGGTGTCCAATATAGAGTATAATCTGTAACAAAGTATACCTTTTTAGATGAAAATATAATTAACTATCTATCTTAAGAACACTATTGAGATCTTAAAGGCTTTAAAAGGTGGGAAATCTAAAAAAAGATTATTTGTTCTTTCAAAAAAACAGATTTTATTATAAAAAAAAGATTATAGGTGAAACTCCGTACCTGTTACTCCTATTGCGTGAGAAGGATGTCGAGCCATTATTTTATTAAAATTAAAGCCAGTACAATGCATACCACACACAACTTCTGGATTTAATTGTTCAATAAACTCTACTTTTTTCTCGATTAACTCTTCTGGATTCCACTCTTCATGAAAACCTCCTATAACGCCATAAACCTGATTAATTCCTGTAATTTTTTGAGCATGCTTAATTGTATTGATTATCCCGCAATGACCACATCCAGTGATTATTACTAATCCCTTACCTTTAATATTAATATAAACTGAGGTTTCATCTCTAAAGGTATGTTCTATAAATTCCTTCCTACTTTTCATTATATAGAGTCCTTTAGTTATTTCTCCAGTATCAGCTAATTCAATTTCACCACTAGTTATAATCCCTTCATATAATTTAACAGGTTCACTAGTTTCAATAATCTTTACTCCATTTTGATTAGCAAGATTCATAATTACAGTTTTATTCAGAGCTGGCATTTTTCTATTCAGGGCAAAATCTTCTTTACGAGTTTTTAAAGCCATTGGTAATTCTTCAGCTGGAATTGCCTCTCCTGATTTTGTCATCGCACCATAAAACTGTTCATAACATAGGGGATTAATATAAAATTCTGTATCTTCTTTTAATAAAGGTAACACGTTTGCTAAGCTCCCAAAATGATCAAAATGTCCATGAGTTAAAATCATTTTATCAACGCTACTCAAATCAATGCCAAACTGCTTAGAGTTTTCAATAACTGTACCTACTAATCCTCCCGTGTCAATTAAGATATTATGGCTTTTTTCTCCATTATTAATTTTAATAATCATTGCCAAGCCATGTTCTCCAGCAGCTCTATTTGCTGCGGCTCCAGGATACTTAACTTTATCTACTAAATTCATCTTCGGTAAAATTGTAAGGTTAACTTCATTTGTAGTGAGGACTTTAATCATCAAATTACCTGACTCGATACTTCCTATTTCCATATTGATCTCTTACCTCTTTAGATTAGTTAAAAAAAATCATATTTGATTATGTAGTATAATTATGAATAATTATTCTTAAAATTTACATAATAATTAAACATCTAAATTAAGAATGTAAATTAAAGAAAATTATAAATAAATCAAAATTAAAAGTAAATAATATTACAAAATTTAGGGATGATTAAATGACTGCGATTAGGGAAGAAGGTAAAATAAATGCTGATACGACCCTTATAGACATAAAAATGTTTGGAATACCTAAAATAAGCGCGATTTTTCTGATTGAAACTGAAAAAAAATGCCTAATAGATGCTGGAACTCATACTGAAGCTCGAAAAATCCTAAGACAACTTAAAAACCTGAATGCTTTTCCTCCTGATATGATTATATTGACCCATTCTCATTGGGATCATTGTCAAGCTATCCCTTTGTTACGTCAAAGAGCTAATAAAGAGGGAAGAGACATTGAAATATATGCTTCAGCAAAAGCTATTCCAAACTTAAGGGATCAGTCCTATAATGAGGTTTTTGGAACAGGTCCTTTTAACAATATTGAAGCAGATATAATCCCTTTAAAAGATGGAGATATAGTTGATGTAAATGGAATAACCTTAAAAATTTTTGAATTGGAAGGGCATATGACTGATCAAATTGCAATTTTAGATGAGAAAAACAAAAATCTGTTTATTGGAGATGCTCTAGGGGATAAGATTTCAGAAAATGTTTTTGTCCCTCCATTTTATCCTCCATATTGGGATAAGGATAGCTTTCTTAGATCAATTGATAAATTGAAAAAAATCGATTACAACACTATATGTTTATCCCATTTTGGTTTAATTTATGGAGATGAAGCTAAAAATGTTTTAAATGAATCTGTTGCTAACTTAAATAAATGGTGGAATTTCTTTGAAGAAAATGTTAACTTTTTAGATGATATTCCTTACGTAATTAATAAAATACTTCCAGAAGTGATACCCCAATCAGAATTAGATAAATATCCTCCTAAACTTAAAGAAGCGATTGCTTTTTGGCTTGGCGAAGGATTTAAAATCGCAAAAGGCATTGAAAAAACTCATTAAATTTTTCTACAAACAAGTTCTCCTTTTCCAATAGGAACTACCAAAGCATCTACCCGCTCATCAGCTAATGCTTTATCCAACATCGGTTTTAGGGTTTCATAGTGATTAATTGCATTATCTGCGACAAGAATCCCGCCCTTAACCATGTTAGGAATGATTAGATCATAACATTCATCATATACTTCTTTCTCGGCATCTAAGAAACAAAATGAAATATTCTTATACTTAGGAATATGGTCTCTCGCATCACCTTCTATTAATTCAACCACATCTTCTACACCAGTTAATTTAAATGTCTCTTCTGCTATTTTTACTTTTTCTTTCAAAATTTCGAAGGTGATAACTTTATTTCCTATGAGTCTACATGCAAGAGTTATCCAAAGGGTAGAATATCCCGCACTCGTTCCGATTTCTAAAAATTCCCCTTTAGGGACACTTGCAGCCAAAATTGAAATAAATTTTCCTGTTTCTGGCGGAATTTGCCGGAGTCGTTCCATTCTAGGTGTTCCATCTGCTCTATCTTGAGTATCAATTTCTTCTAAATAATTCATTCTTTTTTTTATAGCTTTAGGTATATTATGAAACATTTTCAAAGACAACTCTAGAGATCAATCGATATAGATTTTAATTAAAAATATGCAAAATAATTAATAAACCATCTTCAAAAACAATCCATAAGTAAAAGTTCTTTTACTCTAATAACGTAAAAACTTTAGTTGGACAAAGCTGTTAAATATTATTCTATCCAATATTTGTTACGTTCCAAAAAAATTTTTTTGGTGAATCCAATATGAAAAATGAATCTAAAATAAAAATTTTAATAAGTTTAGTTATAATCCTAGCTTTCTTCTTGATAACGAGTGAACAGAAAAAAGTCGATTCTGTTAATTATGAGAATGACAACGTAAATCTATCTGACTATTGGGATCTTTCTGGTTCTCCAATCTTAATAGATAATTCCGATCCTGTTAAAGATTGGGCTTATACAGTGTTTAATTATGATTGGTGCACAGGTTCAGGAACAGTCGAGGACCCATATATTATTGAAAATGTTACTATTAATGGACAGAATTCTGCTAATTGTATTACAATAAGGAATTCAAATGTATTTTTCATTATTAATAATTGTACTCTCTTTAATTCTACTGGAGGCTATTGGGATGGTGGAATTAAATTAAAGAATGTAAGAAATGGAGAATTAATTAATAACAATTGTTCTGAAAATGCAGGAAATGGAATATATCTTGAAAGTTGTAGAGATATTAGTATAACCGGCAATATATTGAATAGAAACGCAAAAATGGGTATTAGGTTAAAATATAGTCATGAAAATGTAATTTCAGGCAATACTGTAGTAGATAATGATAGAGGGATTTATATTTCAGAGAGTGATGACAACATCGTATCTGATAACTATGTTTCTAAAAACGGTCATGGGATATTTAGTTCATATGGTAGTGAAAGAACTCAATATATAAACAACATTATTTACGACAATTTGGGTGCTATAACTTTAACTCATGAATTTCATTTGGGTTGTGATTACAACTTGATTTCTAAGAACATTATTGATTCTAATACATTTGGATTGTGGGTTTCAGAGAGTCGTAGCGTTCAGATTGATAACAATCATTTTATTAATACAAATGCTTGGGGGTTATACTTACAGAATACTTTGAATATATATATATTAAGCAATCTTTTTGAGAATCACATAGCTTATGGAAGTATTGCTATTGAAATAGATTCAGATAGTAGTAATATCATTTCATTTCTCAACAATTTTACAAATAACAATATCCATGCTAAAGATGATGGGAACAATAATCAATGGGATCATGAAAATATTGGCAATTATTGGGATGATTATCCTGGTGTTGATTATAATGATGATGGTATTGGTGATACACCATATCTTATCTCAGGTACAGCAGGAAGTCAGGACAACTTTCCAATATGGGATGATGGATTTACTCCAATAGCGAATGATGATATTTATTCAGTAGATGAAGATAATGAACTTACAGTTTCTGCTCCAGGTGTTATGGATAATGATTTCGATGGTGATGGAGATCTAATTAGTGCTATTTTGGTTTCGGATGTTACAAACGGTACTTTAACATTTAACCCAGATGGAAGCTTTAAATATAAACCCGATACTGATTTCTATGGAGTTGATGTGTTCAAATATATAGTAAATGATGGTTTATTAGATAGCCCCATTGCTAATGTTGAGATAGTCGTTAATCCTGTAAATGATGCTCCTCCTGTGGCGGTTGATGATACCGCAACAACAGATGAGGATATTGCTGTTATTATAGATGTATTAGCCAACGATTATGATATAGACGGCGATCTTCTCGATGTATCTTCGTATACTGAACCGTCCAATGGTACTTTAGTATTAAATATGGGGATATTTACTTATACACCGGATCTGCACTACTATGGTGCTGATTCTTTCATATACACAATATCTGATGTTATGGGAGGCTTCGACACTGCTACAGTATCAATAACAATTAATCCTATCAATGATGTTCCTTTAGTAATTAATTGCTCTTATTCTGTAGATGAGGATAATGACCTTATCGTTTCTGCACCAGGTCTTTTAGCTTTCACCATTGATTTTGATGATGATCCTCTTAGCATTATTTTAGTTTCTGATGTTTCACATGGTACACTTACATTGAATTCAGACGGCACTTTCATTTATATACCAGACCCTGATTATCAAGGCACTGATCTATTTAAATACAAGGCAAATGATGGTTTAACCGATAGTAACGTCGGATGGGTGGGTATATGGATTAATAATGTAAATGATCCTCCTGTGGCGGTTGACGATAGCGCAACAACAGATGAAGATGTTGCTGTTATTATTGATGTTTTGACTAACGATTATGATATAGATGGCGATCCTCTAAATATTGTAAATATCTTGAATATAATAGGAGGTGTAGCTATTGACAATGGAGATGGAACCGTTACTTTTACTCCAACTCTGGATTTCATTGGTACAGCCTCTTTTAATTATACTATATCTGATATGCTTGGTGAAACTGATACAGCTACATGCACAATAACAGTCATAGATAACACACCACCTGAATCAGTTATATATGTAGATGGTATGCTTCCATTAAATGGATGGTTTAGATCTGATGGACTTATCTCATTCACTGCTACTGACAACTATGCGGGAGTGTCTTTTATAGAGTATAGTTTTGATAGTGGTGCTACATGGGAAATTTATACAACACCATTCGAAGGTGCTCTGCATGGAATCGAAATTTGGTATAGAGCTTGGGATAATGCTGACAACGATGAGCCTATAAATATATATGTATTTCAAATTGATAAAACACCTCCTACAACCACAGCTACGTTGAGTGGTAATTTAGGAGAGAATGGATGGTACACATCAGATGTGACTGTCACATTAACGGCAACTGATGCTCTTTCAGGAGTAAATTTTATAGAATTCAGTTATGATAATATGATATGGGAAACCTATGTATCACCTTTCACCGTTCAAACAGAGGGAATTACCATAGTATACTATCGATCCACTGATAATGCCGGATGGATCGAAACTGCTAATAGCATAGAAGTTAAAATTGATAAAACACTCCCTACAGCTACATATACATTGACAGGAGATTTTGGAGAGGATGGATGGTATATATCAGATGTTACAGTAAGCCTTACCGGTTTTGATGCTATTTCGGGTGTAGATACCATTTCGTATGATATTAAATACGTAGATCCCCTTGGTATACCTTCAATAGAAGTGCCTACACCACCCACAATTTACACGGGACCATTCACTATCACGGCGGAAGGATATCGGAGAATTCGTGTATGGGTCAATGATACAGCAGGAAAAGTTTATGATATGAGTATCAATATAAAAATTGATAAGACACCTCCTATAACTACAGCTACTTTGGAAGGCAATTTAGGAGAGAATGGATGGTATATATCAGATGTAACTGTCACATTAATAGCAACTGATGACATTTCTGGAGTAAATTATTTTTCTGGTGTGAATTTTACAGAATACAGTTATGATAATGTGATATGGGAAACTTATACAACACTTCTTACAATTCAAACAGAGGGAATTACAACCATCTACTTTCGGTCCACTGATAATGCCAGTTGGGTCGAGACTGCTAATAGCATAGAAGTAAAAATTGATAAAACTCTTCCTACAGTTACGCCTACATTGACAGGTGATTTAGGAGAGAATGGATGGTACACATCGAATGTGATGATGACTCTTGACACATTTGATGCTATTTCGGGAGTAGATTACATTTTATATGATATTATTTTCCTAGGTCCCTTCCAGGGTCCCGCTAAAATAATAATTGGACCACCCACCATAGTTTACACAGAACCATTCACTATCGAATGGGAAGGACATTATCTTAGTCAGGTATGGGTGTATGATACAGCAGGACAAAGATACACTATGGATATATATGTAAACATCGATAAGACACCTCCTACAACAACAGCTACATTGGGAGGGAATTTAGGAGAGAATGGGTGGTATATATCAGATGTGACTGTCACATTAACAGCAGCTGACGATTTTTCTGGCGTGAATTTTACAGAGTACAGTTATGATAATATGATATGGGAAACCTATGTAACTCCTCTTACAGTTCAAGCAGAGGGAATTACCACCATCTACTACCGATCCACTGATAATGCTGGATGGGTCGAGACTGTTAAGATTATAGATGTAAAAATTGATAAAACACTTCCTACAGCTGAAGGTTCATTGGAGGGTGATTTAGGAGAAAATGGATGGTACACATCGGATGTGACAGTAACTCTTACCGCATCTGATACCTTTTCGGGAGTTGATTCCATTTTGTATGAAATTAAATACATGGGTCCCTTTTTTGTTCCCACTATAATATTACAAAAGCCACCCATCATTTACACAGAACCATTAACTATCGTAGGGGAAGGACAATGGAAAATTCGTGTATGGGTGAACGATACAGCAGGACAGCTTTATTACATGGAGATAGAAGTAAACATAGACAAAACACCTTCTATAACTGAAGCTACATTGGAGGGTGATTTAGGAGAGAATGATTGGTATACAACGGATGTGAATGTCACATTAACCGCATCTGATGACTATTCAGGTATATTTTTTACAGAATATAGTTATGATAATGTGATATGGGAAACTTATATAACACCTCTTACAATCCAAACAGAGGGAATTACCACCATCTATTATCGATCTACTGATAATGTTGGATGGGTCGAGGATGCAAAAAATATAGAAGTAAAAATTGATAAAACACTTCCTACAGCTACATATACTTTGACTGGTGATTTAGGAGAGAATGGATGGTATATATCGGATGTTACAGTTAGTCTTTCCGCATTTGATGCCGTTTCAGGCGTAGATTGCATTTTATATGACATTATCCACCCTCTCAGTAAAATAAGTGATCCAATCCCTTCTATAATTTACACGGAACCATTCACTATTATATGGGAACAAAAACATATTATTCGTGTATGGGTCAATGACACAGCAGGAAACTTTTATTATATGAGTATCGAAGTGAATATAGATAAAACACCTCCTACAACCACAGCTACATTGGAGGGTGATTTAGAATGGAATGAATGGTACATTTCAGATGTGATTGTCACATTAGCAGCAACCGATGCTCTTTCTGGTGTAAATTTTATAGAATACAGTTACGATAATGAGATATGGCAGACCTATTTGTCGCCTCTTACAATTCAAGCAGAGGGAATTACCACCATCTAC
>JAEOTW010000128.1 GCA_016839655.1 Promethearchaeota archaeon
CATTGTCAAGTTTATTTATGGGGGCTATATTTCTGTTGTTTGTGTATTTACCATTAAATCTTCATCCAATTTTAGTCGTTACTTTATTTTACTCGGGAATTTCCAATATAGGTTTAGGTATATTTAATCTTATACCTGCTTTTCCTATTGATGGAGGGAGAATATTAAGAGCTATATTATGGAAACGTAGAAATAATCTATTATCAGCAACTAAGTCAGCCTCTAGAGTTGGTGTAATTGTAGGTTATGGTCTGATGGCTTATGGATTTCTACAGATATTGACTACGGGTATTTTAAACGGGTTTTGGTTGATTTTGATTGGTAATTTCCTTACATCATCAGCAAGAAATTCTTATAATCAAACCAAAAATGAGATCATTTTATCTAATATAAACGTTAAAGACATGCTCAGTACACCTAACTTAGCAATTCCTATCAATATTCCAGTTGATATTGCTTTAAGAGACTTTTTTTACACATACAAAAAGTCGTATTTCCCTGTAAATCAAGGTTTTGATATTGTAGGTATGGTACATATTCGGGATATAAAGAAAATACCCTTCAATCAACGAGGAGAGATTAATGTAGGAAATATTATGAAGAAGATTTCAGAATTTCCCTCAATAGATGATAAAAAATCAGGTAAAATAGCATTGCAAAGGTTAAGTATGATACACGATGATCCAGTATTGTTAGTAGTTAAGGACAGCGAAAGTGAAAGATTCCTTGGATTTCTCGGAAAAAATGAACTGATCTCCTCATTAGAATTCTGGAGTTTACATATGTCTAACATGAACCCAGATATTAAATAATCAATCTTTTTATTGAAATTTTCTTAAGAGAAAAAGGAGTTAAAATAATATAGAATTATTTTAAATACTCTGAACCATTCCGTTGACTATCCAATCCACACACACTCATCCTATTCAAGGGTTTGCCAGGGAATTGATCCATTCACTTGGACAAATTAAAATCCAATGAAGAATTTTTTATATCAAATTCTACTCAGAGCCAAGCTGCTTATCTAAGTCAATTACTAAAGGTACTTCTTTCTCATCCTTCTTAACTACTACTTTTAAGACGCCATCTTCAATCTTAGCACTTACAGGCTCAATCTTCGAAACCTTCTCCTTTGTACTGGTTTTTAAACATGTTTGCATCTCGTTATATAGATAGCATTTAGTACAGCAGAATCCAACCGGCATATACCCAACAATAGAACATTGGTCATATCCTTCGCAATTACAACTATTACACATTTTTTTTATCACTTCTTATAAATTATATATTAATTTTTTATAAAACTTCGGATAAGATTAATTATAATTTATCACTAAATTACTATTATCACTTTTCATATTTAAATATTACCGCTTTTCGGCATTTTTTGTTTCGAAAACGATATTTAGTGAAAAAATCGATCATGTGATGTCGATTATCTGATCCCCATGTCAGATTTTGATCAGTCATAGAGAAAAAAAGCGTTTCTTTCCAAAAATAGTCATTGAAACTACTGAAATGGATCAAAGTTATTTTTAAGATCGATCGTGAAAACTATGATTAAAAAATTTAAACATTATTAGTGGTTTTTGATCACCCTTGATCACCAAATTTGTTTTTGATTCAATGTTCAAAAAAATATCATATAAAAAATTACCAACATTAAAAGAATTACACAATAAGGAGAATTTGATTGTCAAAATGTACCATTAATTTGATGGTTTTGATAATATATAACAAATATAAAGCGTTTGGTTATTGAAATTTTCTAAAAAATTTATTAAATCTCTATTATTTTTCTAACCATCTAAGTAGATGGATATTAAAACTTTTAGACATGTCTGTAATAAATTTTAAGTTTCGAAATGAGGTATTGAAACATAATGCTTCTTTAAGCTACTGCTATCAGTGTAGTACTTGTAGTGGTGGTTGCCCTGTAGCACTGATAACTCAAGGAAGCTATAATCCTAGGAAAATCATTGAAGAAGCTATTTTGGGATTAAAGGATAAGTTGGTAGAAAAACAAGATCCTAATCCTTGGCTTTGTTCTACTTGTCAGACTTGTGTGGAGTTATGTCCTCAAAAAGTCGAGATTACTGAAATTTTTACATTAATCAAAAATAAGTGCTTTGATACTGGTAATGTTCCTGAGGCCTTTATCTCACAGGGGAGAGCTGTTTTAGAAAACGGAGTAGCCATACCTGCATCTAAAGCAATACTATCAAGGAGAGAGAAATTAGGATTACCTTCAGTAAAAACAGCACCTATTGATGAAATTAAAACGATCCTTAAGGAGACTGGTTTTGAAAATAACATTCCTAAGGAGGGTGAGTGAGAATGTCATATAACGTCTTTCTTGGCTGTACTATTCCAAACCGCCTTCCTTTCCTTGAAGCATCATCCAGGAAAATATTTGAGAAGCTTGGAATTAAGTTAAATGATGTTGATGGATTTAGTTGTTGTCCTGATCCTACAGGAATAGAACTTATAGACCATAAAACTTGGTTAGCATTAGGAGCAAGAAATTTAAGTTTATCTAATAATGGTGGAATCATCAGTTTTTGCAGCGGGTGCGTGGAAACGTTAAAAGGAGTGAATTACAGTATTAGAAATAATCCAGAAGTCAAGGAAGAAGTAAATAAAATTTTGAAGAAAGTAGGAAAAAAATATGATGGAACCACAGATGTAAAACATTTTGCTCAGGTTCTATATGAAAATCTTGATAAAGTGAGAGAGAATGTAGTGCATCCTTTAAACGGATTTAAAGTTGCAGTGCATTATGGATGTCATTATTTAAGACCATCCGAGATTATTAATTGGGATGATCCTTTTAATCCGGTAACTATTGATGAAATTGTCAAAGCATTAGGGGCAGATTCTATAGATTATGAGTTGAAGATGGAATGTTGCGGAAATCCTCTTGATAAATCAGATAAAGAAATATCTCTTCAAATGATTGATAATAAATTCAAATCAATCCAAAAATCTCGGGCTAATTGTATTACTCTCGTATGTCCAGCATGCTTTCAACAGTTTGATTTTAATCAGCGAGAATTAAGTAAAGATATAGAAGTAGGTTATAATTTTCCAGTTTTTTATCTTTCAGAATTAGTAGCTCTTGCTTTTGGATTTAAACCTGAAGAATTAGGATTTAATTTTCATAGAGTTCGAGCTAAAGAATTATTAGAAGGATTTTAAGATTTTATTAAAATTATTCAATAAATTAATTAATTTAAAAAAAGATTTGGCAAAAAATGGGATTAGCAGAAATAAAAACATTTGAAAATTTAGAGAAAGATGTAATCTCAGTAAATAGATGTTGTGCTTGCGGTGCGTGTATAGCATATTGTGAAAATCAGGCATTTAATGTTATTGAAATGGATAACTATACCCCTAAGTTTAAAACTGATAAAAGTGTTGAGAATTGTAAAGAATGTGGGTATTGTTATTATATTTGTCCTCAAACTGAGCCCTTGTTAGATAGACTAAAAGAGACTCATCTTGTTAAAGATGAACTTGGGAATATCATTGATATTTTTGCTGCAAAAACTACTAACGAAAAACTAAAAGAATATGGGCAAGACGGAGGTGTTGTAAGCACTATTTTAACATATCTTTTTGATACTAATAATATTGACGGAGCAATAGTATCTGAATATGACGACAATTTTAAACCAATTCCTAAAATTATATATACTAAAGATGAGTTAGCAAAATCCGCAGGTACACGTTATTCAATATCCCCTAATATCTTACCATTGAAAGATTTAACTAAAGTTGCAGAGGAAATAATTTCCCATAAAAAAAGAATCTATGATAGCGATCAATTACGCTTAGCTTTTGTTGGTACTCCGTGTCAATGTAGGGCAATCAGTAAAATGAAACTATTACATATTAAACCGGCTCATGTTATTAGTGTAGTAATTGGTTTATTTTGCTTTGAAAATTTTGATTATAATAAATTGGTTGAAACTATAACCTCAAAGACTCAAATTAACCCTTCAAATATTAAAAAAACAAATATTAAGAAGAATTTTTTTGTCACATCAAAGGATAACTCGGTAAAAGAAGTTAATATTAAAGATCTTGATGATGCTGTAAGAAATCATTGTCATGAGTGTGATGAATTTGTTGGGAGATTTTCAGATCTTAGTATTGGAGCCTCTGGAGCCCCTTCTGGTTATTCTATGATTCTTACTCGAACTGAGAAAGGACATAGTTTAATAGATTCATTACTCTCAACGGGTTATATTGAAAGATATATTATTCCAGCAGATCAAATATCAGAATGGCAACCTAAAAAAATCAATTGGTTAAAAAAAATGACTTCACTGAAGGTGAAGAAATAAATTAAAGGTGATATGATTGGTAGAAAATTCTAAAAGTGCTCTTATTATTGGAGCAGGTATTGCAGGTATTCAAGCAGCTTTGGATTTGGGTGACATGGGAATAAAAGTCCATTTAATAGAGAAAAGTCCCGTTATTGGAGGTAAAATGGCACAACTAGATAAGACTTTTCCCACTTTGGATTGTTCAATTTGTATATTGGCCCCAAAACTATCAGAATGTTATCGGCATCCAAATATTAGTCTTTATACTCTTTCAGAAGTGCAAAAGATAGAGGGTACAAGCGGGGATTTTACTGTAGAAGTCCTAAAACGTGCTCGTTATGTAAAGGAAGATGCTTGTACAAATTGTGGGGATTGTGCCACGATTTGCCCAGTGCGAGGAGTACCAAATTATTTTGATGCTAATTTGAAAAATATGGCTGCTGTTTATATACCCTTCCCATCAGCAGTTCCTCCTGTTCATATTGTTGATAAAAATTCATGTGTATATTTAAATTATGGTATATGTGGACTATGTGCTACAAATTGTGGAGCTGAAGCGATTGATTTTACACAAAAAGATGAAATTTTAGAAATAGAAAATGTTGGTTGTATAATTGTAGCACCTGGCTACGGGTTAATGGAAGATGTTAACCCCCTTACTAAATATGGTTATAAGAAATATAAAAATGTGGTAACTTCCTTAGAATTTGAACGTTTAATATGTGCTTCTGGACCACTTGAAGGTCATTTAAAAAGGCTGTCTGATGGCGATGAACCGAAAAAGTTAGCATTCTTACAATGTATAGGTTCACGTTCAGATAGAGATCATAAGTATTGTTCTTCAATCTGCTGTATGTATTGTACAAAGGCAGCGATGATAGCTTACGAACATAATAATGATTTGGAATCCAATGTATTTTATATTGATATGAGAGCGGGAGGCAAAGGATTTCAATCATTTCTCCGACGAGGAGCAGGCGAATACAATATTAATTATATTAAAAGTAAAGTTTCTCATATTGATGTTGATGAGAAAGAAAGTCCTGTCATTACTTATGAAGATATGCAGACGGGTGAAATTAAACAGATGACCGTAGATTTAGCTGTTTTAGCAACCTGTATTATCCCATCACAAGGGATCGAGAAGTTAGCAGATGCATTAGGAATTGAATTAAATGAATATAATTTTATAAAAACAGATCCATTTTTTCCGGTAGAGACGAGCGCAGAAGGTATTTTCACATGTGGCTGTGCCCGGGAACCAATGGATATCCCTCGTTCTGTTGCTGAGGCGAGTGGAGCGGCAGCAAGAGCAGCGGAAGTAATTAAAGGAGGTTAA
>JAEOTW010000129.1 GCA_016839655.1 Promethearchaeota archaeon
GAATATTTTGATGGTTTTGATTGGTTACCCATAGATGGATCAAATATGACTGTGATTCTATATTATAATAGTGGAAGTGGCGATTTCTATGATTATTATACTAATAGTACAGGAGAAAAAGCTATTTTAATACCTACATATAGTGATACTTTAACGTTGAATATAACAATTCAATTAATTAGTGCTTATTATCACCAAGGATATACAACTGATGTTTCAGACATTGACATTATTCCCATACCAGTAGGTTTTAGTTTTAAAGATATTTTGCCATACTTAATAATTGCGGGGATAGCTATTGCTGCTGTAGGAGGTTCAGTTGGTATTTATCGGGGTGTAGTAGTGCCCAAAAAGCGTGAGAAATCACGTATTCTTACTGAAGTTAAAACTATTTTTGATGATGCAATCAATTTAGAACACGTTTTAGTTCTATACAAGGGAACGGGCACATGTATTTTTTTCAAATCATTCGGTTCTGAACAAGTTGATCCCGAGTTAATTTCGGGATTTATTTCAGCAATAAGCAGTTTTGGTAAGGACTTAGTAAGCCAAGAAGAATTGAATGAAATATCTTATGGTGATAAAATGTTGCTCCTTTCAGACGGAGAAAACATTAGAGTCGCTTTAGTATTAGGTAAAAAAGCGTCACTCATTCTACGCAGAAATTTGATGGAATTCATACATATTTTTGAGAAGACTTATTCCAATGAGCTACCTAATTGGAGAGGCCAATTAAACATATTTAGAGATGCTGGTACTATTATCGATGATGTATTAAATACTTCAATTATTTTACCACATGAAATTAGTTATGAAATTTCTAGTGCTAAAACACTAAAGAAGCCCCAATCTAGAGATGTTTTAAAAATCGCAAATAATCTAATGAAAGATTCGGAAAGGAATTTCTTCTTTATTGCTACATTATTAAAAGAGACTACTGAAAAAACAGGTAAAGAAACAGCAGAGATTTTCATGGGAATCAAAGAATTAAGAGATAAGAAAATTTTAATGCCAATAGAAATTGCAGCTATTGAAACTCCACCAATTTCTCAGCAAGAATTAAACCTTATTAACCAGAAAGTCACAGGATTGGTTAATTTATCACCTGAAGACAGACAAAAGTTGGTTAATGATCTTGCTCAAATGGGTCCTGCAGAAAGAGAAGCATACTTTGTGAGTTTGAGTGAACAACATGAAATTGTTTCTGCGCCGATTGAATCACAACCGGAAGCTGCTGAAATAATAAACATAAAAGGAGCTAAAAAAGAAATTAAAATCTTAAAAAAGAATGCATTGAAGGCAAAGAAAGAGAATGATTATGATACTTCAATAAAAATTTTCCATAATGCGGTAAAAATTGCAACAACTTGGGAATTGGCAAATGAGTCCCTAATATTAGATGATCTAATACGTATGACTAAAATCGAAGATCTTAACATTAAATTAAAAGCACTTGAAAAAGAAGCAAAATTAGCTGCTAAACAAGAACAATATAATGAAGCTGCGCAGAAATATAAAATATCTTCAAAAATTGCATCGGAAATCTTTAAGTTAGGCGTAGATGATATGACGAAGGAAGTTAAGAGATTAACAAATAAAGCAAAAGAATTTGAAAAGCTAATATAATTAATTTTTTTTTTTTTTTTCTTTAATTAAGATTCTCAGTACTTATATTCATAATTTCTTAAATAAATTAGGGTAGATCTTAAAAATAGTCAATACATTTATATCTATAATAGTAAGTAATAATATTTAGAGAATTTCAATAATGTGATTTTTAAAATGTTCACTGGATTCATTAAGAAACGAAAAGTAAAAAAGGAAAAGGACGTAAAAGAGATTAACACTTCAGATAGTTTAGTTGAAAACACTGTTATACAAAAAGAAGATACGATTATTGAGCCTGTAGAGAAAATATCTCAGAGAATAACAAATGATAAGAAACCTATAGTAGATTATCAAGAGATACAAAGAATACAAGATAAAGTTAAACTGAAAGGAAATATTAGAGAACAAGATCAAAAAACTAGTTTATTTTCATCCGATTTCAATCACGATGAATCTCTGATAGTCCCATTAAAAATTAAAGAAAAAATCGAAAGAATTATTTTAAAGATTCTATATGATCAAAAAGCAGTAAAATCCTTAAAAGAATTAACTGAAAAAGCCTTAGACAGAGCAGCTAAAGAGAGAATCACGATTTCTGAAAAGTCTATAAATTTGATAATTCTTCAAATAAATAAAGATGAAAAGATTCAATTCACTCAAAAAGATGGCTGGAAAATAAGAATTTAATTTTAATTTGGGATTCTAACAATTTTTAGTTTTTTAACTAGTCAGTTATACCATTTTCAGTTATAGAGAAGATAGCATCCGCTTCTGGTAGATGTGGAGCATCAACAATTTTAGCGATTCTCTGCTCTCCTTTACCCTTCCTTAAATAAACTCTAATTGTAGAACCATGTGCTACAATATTACCCCCAGCGGCTTGTATTGGGTTTCCATAAAAAACATCCGGCTTAGATTGAACTTGATTAGTCACAACGACTGCCAAATTTGGATATATATCACATAATCTTAATAAATCATGCAAATGGGCATTAATTGTCTGCTGACGATTTGCTAAAGTACCACGTCCTATATACTCACTTCGAAAGTGTCCAATTAAAGAATCAACTACAATTAATTTGATATTTCTTTCTTTAATTATATTTGCAGCTTCTTTAATCAGGAGAATTTGGTGATCGCTATTATATGCACGGCCAAAAATAATATTTTTCAACACTTTTTTATGGTCCATATCTAACCCTTCAGCCATCTGGATAATTCTTTCTGGTCTAAATGTACCTTCCGTATCTATATATAAAGCATTCCCTTCAATTCCCCCATTCTCCTCGGACATCTGAACATTTACGCATAATTGATGCATTATTTGAGTTTTTCCGGTTCTAAATTCTCCAAAAAACTCTATCACACTACCAGTTTCAACACCACCACCTAAGGAGTCATCTAATTCTTGACTACCCGTTGTTATTCGAGCGATATTTTTTCTGTGTTCCCATACATCTTCTGCGGATTTAAAGCCAATATTTAATTGTTCCATACTCGATTTAATTAATTTTTCAGTTGTTTTTTCTCCTAAGCCGCTTTCTTCCTGTATAATTTTGGGTGGGGTAAATGCTATTGATTCTAAACTAGAAAATCCTGCTTTTATTAATTTGTTTAATGTAGCCTCTCCTACACCGGGAAGCTTTTTTACGGCGTCGACACATTCTTTTATACTTTCTATATTATTTAGATCATCTTCCCCATCTAATTCTAAATCATCTTCTAATTGATTTTCAGCCTCAATTTTATTAACTTGATTATCAATTTCATCAAATGCTTCAATCAATTCTACTTCATCATCATAATCATCATTATTTAATTCAATGTTTTCATCTAATTCGTTATCATTGTCATTTTTTTCAAATAAAGCAAAATTTAAATGTTCTTTATAGATTTTCCCTTTTGTATGATTACGTTTGCATTCTTTGCAAAAATAAGGATTACCCATTTCAAAAC
>JAEOTW010000021.1 GCA_016839655.1 Promethearchaeota archaeon
GAAATGGGATTTCTTGATATTGAAAGAGAAAAAATAATGGAAGGTATAACTCAATCTAAAAAACTATTGATGTCAGAGGAAGGTAAAGTGCTCAAGGAAAATATATTGGGGGGCTCCACTATTGAAATAAATTTGAATATCCTTACTTTATCATCAAATCAAGAATCTTAGTTAGGGTAGCTTTTTATAAGGATAAGACTATTATAAAAAAATATCTTCGAAATTACAAAAATCCTATTTTGTGCAAGAGATGCTTGAAATTCAAAAGTATGGGATATTCGTTTTCGTTTTTGTTATCTTCTTCTTAGCAATAAGACAAATGCCTTTAAAAAAAGAATTTACAGTTAATCAATATCTTAAATTAAAACTTGAAGGCGGAAGGACGAATATTTATGTAAACAATCGGAGATTTATGCAGTGTATGTATTTATTATTAAATATATCTGTTGATAGAATTGAAGAATATGATGAGATCGAATCGATTGATGAAGCAGCTGTTAAGCTAAATCGATCTATGGAACGTAATCATAATAAAGTTCCCCCGGATACAGAATTTTGGGGACACTGTTCAAATATTCAAACATGGGCAGAGAATGATTATGATACGAGAATCCTGCATCGTAATTTAGCATTCCCTTTGTTAAAAGCCCTTGTTGATGCAGGAGATCCTATCGCTAAACGAAAATTCAAAGAGGAAATTGCATTAAGATATGCAACAGGGCATCCAACAGTAATTAGATTTCTAACTCAAAATGGTTATTTACATTACCTAACAGAAGATGAATTTGAAAGCATGCTACTTGATATAAACTTTCCAAGTATCGATGAATACTGCAGAAAAATTATTCCAAAGTTGAATAGTACTTCAGATCCTGAAGTTATAAAAATTATTAAGCAACAGACTTCTTCTTTTATAAACAGATTTCGGTTTAAATATAAGTATCTGATCTTACTGAAAGCTGTTGAAAAAATTCCAGATATTAAAAAGCAGGAATTTGTAGAAATAATTTATAATAAATACAAAAGCGTAAGAAGCTTTCCCATTCTCAAATTTCTAAGTAAAGCTAAAATCAATTTCTACAATTTAGATCTTAAAATCATAACTTATAATGATAGATTAATAGGTCTTATTTTGGATTCAAAAATTAATTTAAAAAACAGAATGATTGAGAAAATAGAGGATATCAAAGGTTTTGAAGAGAATTCTGAGGATATTGAAGAATTAGATCTAAGCAATAATAGCATAAATAAGATAACAAAACTTGATAATCTTACAAAACTAAAGAAATTATATTTAAAAAATAATTATATAGAAAATATTGAAGGAATTAAAGAGCTAAATAATCTAGAACTCTTGGATCTTTCAGGAAATATTAATATTGAAGAAATTCCAGACTTTCTTAATAGTTTACCCAATTTAAAGACTGTTAAATTAACAGGTTGTAGAATTACTAAGTTTTCAAAGTCAGTATCAAGGTTTTTTTGGATGGGACAAAACTTCAGAAATTATACAAATTACTCAGATGAAGATATTAAATATTATGAAAAAATTCATACTTCAAAAGCATGTAATGGTGGCAGGTTATATAAAAATTTTGTTAGGTGGCTATTTAAATTAGGAGAAATTAAAAAAGAATTCAAGTTTAATCATAAGGATATCAAAAAGTTTGAGGAACAATCACAAACAATCGCAATTTTATCAGGAAAACCTTCAAACGCTTTTCAAAGATACCTATTTAATAGAAGTCAAAAGAAAATTACTAGTTTTTTTTAGTTAAGAATATTTGAGCATTTTTTCGATCGGTTCTATAGCACGCTTGGCTATTTCAGGAGGGACTTTAACTTCAAAAGTTTTATCATCCAAATTTTCTAGAAGATATTTAATCAATTCGAGATTATGTTTTTTCATATTATGACAAATCAACTTATTTTTTGCGAGGTATAAAGTTTTATCCTGAAAATCTTGAGTTATACGTTCTACTAATCCCTGTTCAGTACCAATTATGAATTCCTTTTCATCTTGAGAACTATTCTTTACTCTGTTATACATATGTGCAGTAGATCCCACAAAATCTGCTAAATCTCTTACTTCTCGAACACATTCAGGATGAACAAGTATTTTTGCTTCAGGATAACGTTTTCTAACAATATCTATATCACCTACAGTTATCTGAGAATGCACATAGCAGTGTCCTTTATCGGGCATTTTTATTGTTTTGATTTTCGATATTTGTTCTGTATAATCCGCTAGATTCGCATCAGGGCCAAATAGAACGCTTTTTACATTAAATTCTTTACTAATATTCTCAGTTATTTTCACAGCATTTGAAGAAGTGCAGCAAATATCCGATTCTGCTTTTACTGCTGCGGTAGAATTGACATACACAACCACAGGTAATCCGGGATGTCTTTGCTTAAAATCTATAACCATTTCAGGAGTAAGAAATGCTGCCATTGGACAACATGATTCATAATTAGGAATCAATACGTGTTTATCTTGATTTAAAATTGACGCAGTTTCGGCCATAAAATCAACTCCCGCAAAGATAATATAGTCGGTATTTGCTTTATCTTTAGCTGTACGAGATAAACCAAGGGAATCTCCTAAATAATCTGCGATATCTTGAATTTCAATTGATTGATAATAATGAGCTAAAATTATTACATCATTTTGCCTTTTTAAATTTAAAATTTCTTCCTGTAATTGCTTAATAGTCATTTTTCATTAAGGATTCAGTGTGTTATATCAATAAAAGGATTTAGGAAAAATAAGTTGTTGGATTATAAAAAATTTGAATTTAGAAAAGAAGGTTCTGGATTAGAAAAATTATTTAAATGCTGGTGATTATAATTGAAATTAATATTGTAGGGGTATTTGCATTATGGATTTCATTTATAAAGAAGAATTTTGGTATGTAAGCTCTTTTTTAAATACATCACTTGTAGATGGTAATATCATAAGTGAAGAATTAGGGAAAAAAATTAGAGAAAACCTAAAAAATCTAAAGAAAAATGATATTTTTCATAAAATTCGAGAGGAAATGGGTGATAACATAATTGATATGGCGCGAAATATTACGATATTATGTACTTGGGTGCCTTATTTAGATAGTTTTCCTTATGAAGATGAAAATAGTCAAAAAGAATATGATACATTAGGATTTTTTCAATTTGAGGTTGAATATTATAAGAAGAATCCGTCAAAAAAGGATACTATAAAACCAAGCTATCTTCAACAAATCCCTCAAATTATAATAACTATTCTTGAAGAGTATTCAATAAATGAAGAAACTAAAGGGATTTTCTTCGACTTAGAAAGCCCTATGTATATTTTCGTTACATCAGATAAGACTGAACCTGAAGAAATTCCCTGGACGCAAGAAAATATAGAAAAACATAAAAAAATCATTAGCTATTGGACTGTAGTATATTCAGGACAATGGGAGGATTATTCAAAAGCTTTATATGATAAGCGCATTGAAAATAATTTATCTAATCGACTATCAGAACTACATTTTATTCGTAGAAATTCTGGGTTTATCTATATGGCGAAAGACAATTACACAAATTTCTTTGATTCTTATATGAAAGAATTTGTATTGACTCCTACTCCAAAAATGAGAGCTGTTCAATTTGCATTAAGATCTATGAACGAATCACTTGATCTGTTATTCTTAAAAACTCAATTAGGTGAATTTAAGGATGTTAATACTATTGAAAGAAAAATTCGAAATCTTAGGTTATTAAGGGGATTGATCCAAACAAAATTAAGTTTAGTATATAATGAATTGGATTATAATAGGAGAGAACATTATACCGGGGTATTAAAACATCTGCTTAATGAATTTGAAATTGATCGAATAGTCACTAGAATCAATGAGAAATTCAGCATTCTTTATGATTCAATGCAAGGATTGTATGTTAAAAAAAATGAGGAACTTCAAAAAAGAACAGAAAAAGGTCTTAATCTCTTAAATTTATTATTTGGTGCGGGAATACTAGCAGATCTTGGAAGTGTAATTATGATAGCATTGAGTTTACAAGAAGGAGACCCTAGCTCAATATTGCTAAATAGCATTATTGCAATAATAATAACTGGAATTCTAATAACCACCATTGGTTTTAATATTTATACAAGAGTTCAAGTTAAAAAAGCAGAAATAATCCAAGCAGTAGATGCAATTATTGAAGATGGGAAAGGAAATATTGTTTTAATTAAGAGAAAATTTCCCCCCTATCAGGGTTTTTATGCATTACCTGGGGGTTCTGTCGAAAAAGGTGAACACCATAAAGAAGCTTTGATAAGGGAAGTCAAAGAAGAAACTAATCTAAACGTCGGACCGATAGAAAAAATAGGGATTTATAATAAAGAAGGAAGAGATCCTCGAGGCAATGTTCATAGTACTGTATATAGATGTCATATCTCAGGTAATATCTCTGATATACAAACTGGAGAAGAAACTTTAGATGTGAAAGTCTTCTCAAAAGAACAAGTAAAAGATATGGAATTGGCTTTTGATCATAAAAATATGCTAAGAGATGCTAATTTCATCTAATAGAATTGATAGTTTAATTCTTTTCCCATAAATTTATTATTTTTAGTAAAATTCTTCAGATTCAAATAAAACCGAATTGTGAAGAAGGATAATGATAATACTAAGTCCAGAAACGGGAAAAACACCTCAAATTCATGAATCTGCCTACATTGCTC
>JAEOTW010000130.1 GCA_016839655.1 Promethearchaeota archaeon
AATTTTCTTTAGAGATCCCCCAAACTGGAAGAGTATATGCAGGGAACTTGGTAATAGAAATTGAATCGCAAGATATTTTATTAGGATCTGGAAATGTCTCTATTCAGGTCTTAAAACAAAATGTTAATAATAGCATAGAGGATGTGGTTATTCTGGATGATTTCATATTTTTCAGCGAATATGAACAATTCTGGTATTATAAAGCAATTGATCTTTCTCAGATTGTCGATGGTGGCTTAATCTCAGAATATTGTGGAGATTTTCTCTTAAGAATCAATGTACAAGATACCAACATCAATGACACTTTCATAGTTTCGGAGTATTATATTACAACAGAAACATATGTTCAAGCGGGACCCACTGATTCTCATGCGTGGCATACAGATCCCGCTTTAGAAGATTCTGATGAAGATGGATGGTCTGATTATTATGAAATCTTCACGAGTGGAACAAATCCCCTAAATAAAGATACGGATGGTGATTCTGCATGGGATCCTAATGATCGCGATCCTTTCAGAGATGTGATGATTGAAATAAGTCCTATAAGTGCTTCCTTCTACACCGAATATTGGCCATTTCCTCCCCCTGAATTAGAAATGGTGATCCAACTTAATGTAAATGATCTAGTTGATCCCCAATTTTCAGATGAAACTAGTACAATTGGATTCTGTACAACATGTCAAGTAGCTACTCTATCAAATGGATACTATGAAGCATGGTGGACAGAAGGTGAAGGCCATCATTATTATTTTGATATTAGTGATGACAAAACAATACAGAGTAATGTTATCCCCTTTTCTTTTCAACTTTGGTTAATGTTGATTACGGGAGATCTCGATATTTTTGGATCTTGGTTAATGGATACTTACTTAATTAGGCAAGTAGGAAACGAAGATCTGTTAACTGTATTGATTCGTGCTCCTGATGGAAGTATGTTAGCAGATATTTGCTGTGAAATTGCAACAATTGCTATTGAAAGAGCAAACACAATTGCTATTTACAACCCAAATGCAACTGATTTTACTGGCCACTACAATGAAAATGAGAGAATGAATATCATACAACTCCATGTGAGTACAGAAGGGCATTATCCTGCCAGTGTGAGTTTCGAGAATGAACAAGAGGGAAGCAAACCCCATCAATGGACAGATGAAGATGGTTGGATTGATATTAGTGACTCTTATCTTAGTCCCACAATAATTGATGAGGTGGATGGCCACAGTAAAGTACTGCAGTTTTATGATAATAGTGGTAGTGGAAAAGGAGGTGTAATACATATTTGGGATCGAAGTTGTCTTAAGGGAACGGTAGAAGTGTGGTTAAGAATGAGCTCTTCCAGTCATATTGCTGATTTTATTATATGTGATAGAAATGAGTTAAATTCGATTTATTTTAGGTTTGATGCAAATGGATATATGAGATATAAAGTAGGCACTAATTTTTATTATTTAGAGCCATACCAACCTAATACATGGACACATCTCAAATTTGAGTGGGATTGCAATGATGATTGGCATCTTTGGATTAACGGGGAGTCTCGTGATTATGGCTATGGATTTGCTTTTCAGGGTAATCCCATAGGCGGAATGGATAATCTTTTAATAAGGACTCATGATCTATCTGCAGGGTATTATTTCTATGCAGATGCAATCGGCTACTCTTTTGATCAAGAGTATACTATTGGAGATAACATAGAAGAAGCAAACTGTGAAGGAACTCCTTTCGAAATTGGCCCAAATACTATTGTTATTCCGACATCACTCTTTGATAAAACACTTCTAAATTCTTATATTCAAAATGAACAATTAGACGAGACACCTTTATATAGCACACAAGAAGGATTATTCGAGCTTTATTCAATTGACAGAGAGGGAACTATCGTCGATGAACAATGCGGCGATTGTGATTTTGTATTTATTCGATACGAAATTACACCAGAAGACGCCATGAAAGTATTGAACTCATTACTTATGTATGCTACCAACCAAAGCACCGATGAAGATGGTAATACCATAACCACATTCGAAAAAACTTTTGATTATATCTCAACCAAACTTAACGGGACATTAGCAGTGACCATGAATTTGCCACATGGAATTTTATCATTTATACCATGGATAGCAGACCTCAAAAGCTCTTCATTTGGAGACCCTCCTCAGAGTGCTCAATTCAATTTCCTTAGCTTACTTGATTTTTTTCTCTTTTTTATACTCCTTTTAGTATCCCCCATTATAGCTTTGATATCTATAATTGTAATTGGTGTTATATTCTTTGCATCGCTGGTTACTAAGGTTGCTGCCAATCTCGGATTAGCAGCACTCTCATTTCTCTCCAATCTCCTCTGGATCATTATCAGAACCGCACTCCTCGTAATGTTCTACATCCTACTTGCTATTGAATTGCTAACAATAAGTCTGATGATATTACCTATAGGTATTGCACTTATGGCTCTGAGTGGTTTAATGGGCATTTCAACTAACTGGGGAATAAATTGTTGCGTTTCATATGGAATAAATACGAGAGTGGGGCATCTTAGAATTGAAATGAATGAGATGAGCGTATGTATAGAAACATGGATTAATTGGATTTATTGGGAATTTTTCGATCTCTATATTCCCCTTCCTGATATGGAGTACTCTATGAATACTACTATCGATGAGCCATCAGTTACTCCAGAACCTCCATCACTTAATTGTGGATATGAGCAAATAGGAGGAATAGATTCTACAATATTTGATTTCTATACAGTTTATCAAGATGTTAATGGTGATCCACCAGATTACGTTTTATTGTGGCTTATTGCTCCAGATGGATCTAAAACACCACATTATATGTCAGAAAGAAGTGATTATGATGAGGATTATATTCACCTTACTGGAATCGAATATAATGTAACGATAGATTTTGCTAATAAAGATCCAGGTCAATGGTTTTACTACTTCATTACTGAAGAAAATTCCACATTAGATTCCATCGCAAGATGGCCAATAGATTATTATTGCGAACCGGGCCCCTATATTTCAAAAAATCATGAACCAGAAGATTTCTACAAATATTTCCTTCTTTCTGATGTAGATCGCTATTCCGGAGCAATAAATCAAGAGTTTGAATTTATAGTTGTTGGAGCAGACTTTTTACAGAACAAGATTCCTACTAACGTATTTTTAAATCTAATTTACCCAGACGGTGAAATGCAATCGTTATCAATGAATCCCGAGGAATCTTACACTATTGAAATTGGCGAGGATTCTACTCTAAGAAATGTAACTTTTTCTACTTATAGAAAAAACCTTAATTTCTCTGAATATATTGATATTGACGACCTCTATATAGTTCGATCTTATTATACTGCTGAATTTTCTGATGGAGATTCTTCAATACTGTTTGATTACTATGAAGATAAATTTTATAATCATGAGTTTAACTTAACAGCTAAAAAATGGTTCAATAAACCCACATTAATACCTTCAAGCATAGCAGGGCCTCCAACCATAGTTGGATGGAGAGTGGAAGAAGTATCTAATAGTTTTATAGCTGATAGTACTGATAACTCTGGTGTGCCTATTGGTCCCATTGTAGATGAGCAAATTTTAAGATTCTGGGTCTTTATATCCGATCCGGATGGGGATCATTTATATCACATGAATGAATATGGATTTGTGTTTAAGCCAAAATTATTTCTTAAAAATTGCGATTCTACGAATCCAATTGAACCAATTGAAATGGTTTGGGCGGGTCAAGATTATGATCCCTATCCCGAATGTGACGCTTATTTTATAGATGTACTACCCTTAGGGGCGTACACATATAATTATGAGAATGTAACGGAGTGTAATTTTGGACCGGGTGCCTGGACATTTAGCTTTTCAATTGCAGATCAATCTGGAAATGTTGTAAATCAACTCGCTTCTATTGGGGGTCATCCTAAAAAGATTTGGTTAATTGGAAGTATAAACCAAATGTGGTATACTGCGTTAAATGGATATGATTTCTCCGGTGATTATATCGATAAAATAATCCCTGGTGCGGGAGTTGTTGCTTCAATTGGCATCTCTGTTTCCTTTTTTGCTACTGCAGTACTTTCGATGACAGGAAAAACGGGTCAATTAGCTGCTAGATATATTTCAATGGGGATTTTGGCATATGATATTGTAAATTCATTCATTGGATTAGGGGTATTATTATCCTCTGAAGATACCGGAACACTCCTTGGAATGGGTCTTGGAGCATTAATTTCTGCTGCTGGAGGTGCTCTGGCTCACTTCATTGGTAGTCTTAACCTAGGAAATTGGAATGGAATGTGGAAATTTTCAAAATATATTTTCCTCGTTAATATAATCATTTCAATGATCTGCAACCCTACTATCTTAATTAATACGAAAACTATAGGATTTATGATTTTACCTGGCTCTGGAGATGAATTTGATTGGGATCTTCCCAATGAAGAAACGATTCGTAAAATACCCGGTGTTCTTTCTCAATTTCTTATTTCAGTATTGTCACTTGGTGCGATTCTAAACATTGCTTCAAGAGCATGTGTAGGATTTGCAGGAAATAATCTTCTTATATCTAATCCTGTATTGAAGACGGTACAATATTATACTCTCCTTAAGACAGTTATTTCGGTTTTATGCATCATTAGCTTCTTTATAAAAACTGGAATGCATCATGTCATAGGAGATTATTATTCTAATCCAGTAATTATGTTTGGAGGATAATTTTTAAAAAAAACTTGAAAAATTAATAAAAGAAGTGAAAAATTTGAATAGAAATAAAAAGAAATATGTGATGTGTGCTCTTTTAGGGTTAATTTGTTTTATATTGTTGAGTGAAGTTGTGTTAGCATTCGATAATGCTCCTGATGGTCCAAATTCCGAAACCCCTGATAAACGTAGATATTATAATTTTTTAGCTATTCCCGATTCTACTAGAATCTTTACCAAGAGTCACTATAGTACTCATGATTGGATTGCTGATGCTGCTCTACGACTTCTAATTGATGAACCTGATAGTTCATTAAAAGACTGGTCTTGGTTGATAGATGAGCAGGTTAGGAGTAATAATCTTCCTAAATGGGTAAATCAATATGGTGATAGGGTCAATCATTACCGGGTTAGGAGTTATATGTCGTTCTTATATGCTACACAACTACCCGATATGGATCCAGATGATTGCAACGCTGCTAGACCACACAGAAACCCTAAGACGATAGACATATGGTGGGAAGAAGGTGAATTAATTGGAAATGGACAAGGAACGGGTTCATGGGTAGGAAGATCAGATTATCAACAATTTCATTGGACTGCAATACCAATAGGAGACAACCAATATATTTTTGTCCCGAAAGGGTATAATCGAGCTCCTGAATATGCTTACATAACAGCAAAAGAAGCAATTAGATGTTTAGTTCCTGAAAAGAAGTCTGATGAAGGATGGGCAAAACCAGAATCTGCAGCTTGTTGGCTTGGTGTTATGAGTCATTTTATTTCAGATTTAGCTTCTCCTGCTCATTTAATTCAAGCAAATGAGGATTATTATCCCAAAAGTCCAAAATTCCATGATTGGTTTGAAAACCAAGTTGCTAAACACACTTTATGGGATCCAAGTAGAGGAGGGCCAAAAGGATATCAATCAGATAATAATTTTTTTAAAATCGATATGGCTATAATAGAAAAAGATGCTCAAAATATAATTCCAATTCCTCCATATATAGCAGCATCAACATGCGCAAGTGACTCAATCTATAAGAGTTATGGACATTTGAATGAAGGTGGCTTATTTATAAAACAGGGAGATTTGGAACAAGAAAATTTAATTAAACTCTCTAGTAGTACATATTGGAATTGGGGTGATATAGGTAAAGAAAGAAATAGCTATATTGAAATTATTCCAGGAAGCCTAACATACAAGCAATATTATGACAAAGTTGAATATCTTCTTAATACTGCAATATATTACACAGCAGCTGCCATGAAATGGGTAATGTATGAAGTAAAGAAAAGTAATAATGGGCAAAAGATTGAATGTGATCAATGGGCAAAGAAATTCTTTAAAGAAAAGTATCCAGAAGAAGAAAGACCAGTAGAAAATCCATATGGTTTTAAACTAGATGAAATTCTTCGAGCATTAAGAGAATATTTTAAAAATTATAAACCAAATATAATTGTTACATTAGCAATGTTGGCACCAATTCTAGCACTAACGTTCATTCCTATTGTAATTGTTGTTGTTTTAAAGGTCCATTAATTATTTTATTATTTTCTCTATTTTTTTAATTTGTTTTTCAGATAAATTTGTCTCATATAGTACTATCGATTTCAATTTCTTTAAGTGCTTAATGCCCTTAAGCTTTTTAATTGGATTTTCGTGAATCTGTAATTCCTCTAAGTTTTTTAAAGAATCAAGTCCATATAATTGAGAAATTTTGTTATTATATATGTGCAGTTTTTTTAAACTTTGGAGATGTTCTAAACCTTTAATCTCAGTAAGTTCATTAGAGCCCAAATTTAACCATTCTAACTTTACAAGTTTTTCTAATCTTTTAATCTCATTAAGTCCTGTTAGATTAATCCTAAGGTAGTTCAAATATGGAAATAAATCTATAAATGTAATTCTAGGACATCCTACCTCAACAATATCTATGTCAATTACATGGCCTTCTTTTATTCTAAAAAGAGCGTGTACATGATGGGGATTTGGAATTTCATCCTCATTCTCCAGTTCTACCCCAGATGCTAACTCTAAGAGGAATAATGCCATTGCCTCACGTGGAACGATATTATATTTAGAAGTAAATTTTTTGCCAATAATTTCTTCCATAAAAGTTTTTATCCCCTGAGAATCAAGATTTTCATCTGTTTCAGCATTTCTATATATCTCCAATAAGATATCAGATACTTGAACCTTAAGATTGCCATCTCTGGATTCTTGACTTAATGAAAGTAATTTTTCTACAGCGGCAAAGCTATCAATTTTTTTACTTTTTAAATCATTCAAAATATCCAAAGGATTTTGTTCTTCCATCTCAATATACCTATATACACTCATTTATTTAAATCCTTACTAATCTCGAACACAGCATCGTGATTTATACCCAAACTCCATCCAAATTTTCTGATTTATACTACTTCATTACTACAGGACTTTATAAAGAAAAAAGCTGGTTTTAATTTTGATATAAGTTACATTATATTTACTTTGTAAACTACTTTTTTTTTTTGAGTGGAACACATAGTTTAAATATGACATTTCATATTATATTTTTGGGAATATGAATAATGATCAAAAAAATGTCATAAAAAAACTAATCGAAGATTCAAAGAAAATCAATTCTAAAGTATTTACTTTAACTCGCTACTTACTTTTAGCTTTGATGTCTTTTAATCTTGATGGACTCCAATTTCGCGAATTAAAAACACTATTAGATATCTCTGATGGTAAGTTAAAATCGAATTTAGATTATTTAGAAGAATTAGGCTATATAAAAAAGATTGAGATTATTTTAGATCAAAGAAAAATGCACATTTATATGATTACAGAATTAGGAAAAATAGAATTAATAAAAATTATTAAGATAGTTGAAAATTTAAAAGATTTGGAGGTGTTTTAAATGGTTAATGACTTTGATAAAGTCCTTGTTGCTTTAAAGTACTGGAATCTTAAGTTAAATAACCCTAAAGAAGAGCAGAATTTTCAAGATCGCCTTATACTCCAAAAACTTGTTTTTTTATTAAAATTTCTTGGAATAAAATTGAATTATTATTTTACTCTTTATAAGAATGGCCCATATTGTGCAGAATTAACTAAAGATTATTATGAAAACTCATGGAAAGTTGTAAATCTAGATTCTCATCTTAAACCATTTCCAAGAGAAAAGAAAATTTATGATAAAATAAGTGAAAATGTCTTTACTCATCCATTATATAAGAAATATCCTGCTTCTTTATTAGAAGCTGTATCCACAGCTTATTATCTTAAAAGATTTAACAGTGATATTTTAGATGATGAGCTTTTTGAAAGCACTAAAAATGAAAAACCTTATTTGAGTGATAAAATCGTTATAATAGCAATAAATATAGTAAAGAAATTGATGTTCGAACCTGAATATCTTACTGATGAAGTTATAGAAGAAATAACAGATTGGGACGATGCAGAAGATTAGTATCTGGTGAAATATATGAATTCAAAACAGTTAGAAAAAATGAAACCTGGAGAAATCTGGTGGGTAGAATTATCTATTAGTTCTACTGACTCTGTAGGTCATGAAACAAAAAAAAAAACGTCCATGTATTGTAATTGTTAATAATCCACATATTCAAATGACTACTGTAATTCCTTTAACATCCACCATAGTTGCAAAAAACCTTCCAGACACTTATCTAATTAAAAAAAAATTCCACAAATGGGCTAAACAACGATTCCATAGCATTAATTTTCCAATTAAGGTCATTAAGTTATAAAAGGTATGAGGATAAATCAGGTATTATTACCAACAGAGATATACTAAATATAAAATGTTTGATTAAAAACTACTTTGATTTATAAGAAATTAATGAAAATACGAGTTCCCTTGATAATGTAAAATGAGTGATAATTATGGGTGAAGAATGTCAAAATAAGGGTGAAGTAGTAGAATTTTCATACAGTCTTAAAGAGGGCAATTATATCAAAAAGATATTTTATGAATTTGAAACAGAAAGGGCTGTTAGGTTTGGAAGGAACCATGATGAGAAATTTTTATGGATTCCAAAAAGTATAATTAAAGGTGGATGGAAAAAAGATAAAAAGGTGCCCCAAAATATTAGAATAAAATATCCAATTCCCCTTTATTGGAAAGAACATACAGAAATTTATTTAGATATTAGAGGATGAAATCATATGACAGTTAAATTTTTAACTACATTATTAGCATCAGCAAAAGTAGAAAAAATAATAAGGGAAGCTAAGAATAAATTAATCCTCATTACACCTTTTTTAAAACTTTCAAACCTATTTCTTGAACGGTTAATAGATGCTGATAATAGGGGTGTGAGAATTAAGTTAGTCTACGGCAAAAAGGAATTAGATGCTAAAGAGTATGATAATTTAGAACATTTAAATAATCTTGAATTATTCTATTGTGAGTCGCTTCATGCAAAATGCTACTTTAATGAAAATCAAATGGTAATTACATCACTCAATCTATATGATTATTCAATAAAAACTAATCGAGAAATGGGTGTTTATATTAAAAAGGAGGAAAATGAAAAACTTTTCAATGATGCCGTAGCAGAAGCGAACTCAATTATTCAGTCATCAATAGTAGAAAAATTTAATATTGATAAGGAAATAACTATTCAAGAAGTAGCCGTAAATGATAGAACGGGATTTTGCATAAGATATCATGAAATTATACCGTTCAATCCTGATAAACCCTTATGTACGTCTTGCTACAGAGTTTGGATAGAATTTGGTGACCCCGATTATCCTGAACATTACTGTCACGCTTGTGGTGAGACTGCAAATGTTTCTTTTAGAAAGCCACTTTGCTGGAAATGTTTCTCTAATATTAAATCATAAAATTTGCTCAGAATTTAGTTTTAATTTAATAGTTATTCGTTTTAATCTAAATAAAGAATATTATAGGAGTATATTAGGCTGAATAATTTAATTGAATATTTGGATAATATTAATAAAGGAGTTTGTGAAGTATGCCAAAGTCCAAAAGGGCATTTCGGAATCGATTATAAATGTTTTTGTTATAAATGTACTGGTTATGAACTGATAGAGCCTAAAGAATCTAAAAGTTTAATACAACGAAACAAGCGAAGGTTTAGAGAAGAATTCAAGAAAATTGCTGTTAAATCTGATATTTTTTACTGTTTAAAAGTGTTTTTATCTATTGGAGAATCCTTTTTTACAGATAACAAAAATCAGTTCTCTATTAAACCAAATGAAAAAGAAAGCATCTTAATTATAGATCCAAGAAGGATTGCTATAGCTAATATTGCTGTAAAATGGTTGTTAGAAGATTCATTAGAGCATTTAAAAGAAATAATGCCTTGGAATAAGGCATATTGCACAAATATGATGAACTTATTAAGAACGTGGTTAGATTGGAATAGAAAAGAAAAATTATCAGACATACGATATAATCTGGGATTTTTCGTATCAAAAGATGAGAAAATATCTTTTTACTATACAAAACAATATGACTTCTATTTAGAATCACTAGAAAAATTCAATATCACTGATCCATCTGAAGAGATTAACGATAAAATAGTTGAGAAGGTTATAAAAATTCATCGAAATCTATTTCAGAATCCTAATAAACTCAAAAAATATGTAAGGGATGAGTATCCCGTTCTTATCTCAACTGTATTAAACTCATATTATACAGATGATGTAATCAGACCGTTCTCTTTTGATGATTTAATGGATAAAAATAATCGAAAAATCGAAAAACTTCTCTCTCAATGCAATAGTGAACTTATCGATTTTATAAAAAATAAAAAGACCAGTTTCACTGAAATTTTTCTTGCATTATTAGAGAATTTATATTTATATTACAAAAATAAGAGTTCTAAAAAAATTATTAACAAGGATGGTTTAGTTGTGGTTCGGGATTTGAACAATCTCACTAATGATATAAATCAGGGAAGACTTCTAATCCCTCCTTTTCAAGAATATATTATTTCTTCATCAAGAAACCGTCACCAATATCCATTTATTGTCGAATATAATGGCAAATTTATTATTTCTCCAATTAGATTGTGGATGGGTTATAGATTATTACACTATGCTCTCCATAAAGATAGGATTAACAATGAAATAGCTAAG
Source organism: Promethearchaeota archaeon (assembly GCA_016839655.1). The sequence continues at coordinate 10,819 of JAEOTW010000130.1, forward strand.
AAATATGAAAACGAATCGATCCTAGAAATTGAAAACAGGTTAAAAACAAATGGTGTTGTTATTGTTGGTAAAGAAATAAATACAAGTAAAAAAGGTGTTGAATTGGATTTAATTGGATATTATAATGAATATATCTTAATAATCGAGTGCAAAGGTTTCCATCCTTCTCCTTTTTTTATGATGAGAAAAAATAGACGATATACTAATCAATTTAAAAAGAAGTTAAAGAACATAGAATGGATAAAAGAATGGATATTCTCTAAACTAACTAATGTTATACCTAAAAAGGGAAAGATTAGAATTTCTGTATATAACACTCATAATAAAAAGTCTTCAGAGATATTTTTCCCTATGAAATATCACAGAATTGACCAAAGTAAGATACTCTACTTTTATATTACACAGATTAAAGAATACTACGAAGAAAATCGTAAAGGTATCATTCAAGCATGGTATGGAGATTTATGAAATCGAAGAAATACTAATGCTTTTAAAATTTAATAATAGGAATTTCTTTTTGTAATTCAATATGAATATAAAAAAATGGCAAAATGGTTTAAAGCTCTACCTTAAAAATGCAATTCAACTCCGAGATGACGGAGAAACTTTGATGGAAAAGGGCTCATATGGACACGCTTACTTTTCTTTTTACACTGCTTTAGAAGAATTAGGCGTAGCATCAATTATTTTAGAAAATTATCATGATCCAAAACCAAATGAACTACAGAAGTTTATTAAATCAAAAGGTTCACACAAAAAGAAAAGTCAAATGTTAATATTTGATTCATTTGCTCCAAAAATTCAAGACTTAAATCTCCCTGATAATCATATGAAAGAAGCTTTTCAAACTGGAGAAGCTATTGAAGAATTCTATGCGAGAAAACTTGATGAAGGATTAGAAATCTGGGAAAAACGGAATAAGGGAATTTATGTCTCATTAGATAAAAATAAATCTGATTGGAATACACCTCAAGATTTCACTGTAGATGATTTGGATGCAATTCATCAAGTAATAAATAAGCAAATCGATAACATGGAAAATGCTCTAAGACTTATGGAACGGTTAAGAAAACTATCTAGACAAAATGATTAGCCCCGCACTATTCTGACGTAATAAAATCATGCACTATTTATAAAATAATATCCCAAATATAAAGTCTAATTTCATAACTCTGTTTTTTAATATTTCCTTATTTGCTCTTTAATAAAATATGGCATTAATATCAAGAATTTTTAAATGATTTATAAATACTTCATATAAATATTTAAAATATTAAACAAAATTGTGAAAAACATGTTCAAAGAAGTTATTGTAAGACATGACAATGGAGATATAATTCTTAAATATCTCTCGAAACTGAAAAAAAAGCAAAAAAACGTATAGAATATAAAAGATAAGAATTTGATAAATGGCTTCTCGACTAAAGCACTTAAATTTTAAACAATCCACCTTTTACATTTCTATATTACCTTTTTTTTATTTTAAATCTTATCACGATTTTTATGTCAACCATTCAATAATAGAAATTCTGCCTTTCAATACCTGCCAAATCATCTGTTTTCATAAAATCAATATTTTGGAAGGGATATAAGTTTTAAAATTCTAATATCAATATCTATGCATAATTTTATAGCCATCTAAATTAATTTTAAGAATATTATATGATAAGAGAAATTTCAGCACATACAAAAGAATGCACCTTTATTATTCGAGTTCCAGGTAAAAATGGTTTTCCTTATCCTGTTGGTACGTGCTTTTTCATTTCAAGGAATGGTCATTTTATAACTGCCAATCATCTGATTGATGATGTAACTGATTTTTCAAAAGTTAGGCTTAATCAACCTACGGGAGAACATGTGTTTAATATCTCACTTATAGAAAAATGGGAGAGATATGATATAGCTCTCCTTAAAGCAGACTTGAATTTGAATCAATTGAGGTTTAAAAATGCTAAGAACAAGTTCTTAAAAGGAAGAAAAGAATTCCCTCATTTAGAAATTGACTTTGAAGAAAAGTCTGAAGGAGTTCAAATTTATATTTATGGATATTACTTAAGTAAACTAACCGGAAATAATTTTATTAAGTTCGAAAATATTAACCCCAAAGTTACCTCAGGAATAATTTCCTCGGCTAAAGATGATAATATAACAATACAATCAATAAATAACCTAAAAACTTATACAATAGATAAATCGTTATTTGACATATATAGTGGAAGTCCAGCTATAATGAATAATACAGGAAAAGTGTTTGGTGTTTGTGCATGTTTTCAACCCTTTTCCCTTCAAAATCATAAGAATGAAAAAACCAAGTTACCTACTGATTTTAGCTTTATCTCCTCATTAACTAATATTAGAGAGTTTTTAGTATCAGAATTAAAGTTATAAATAAGATAGGTTTGGAAAAGATAAAAATTTCAATTTTATTGGATCAATGGAACTACTCTGAGCAAGACATCTAATCCAAATTCAAGATAAATTACTCCCAAAACAGATTCAACCAAAGTTGCTTTTTCATGAATAATCGTTTCCTCTTTTGCCTCTTCTGTTATAACACCCTTTAAACGATTTAATCTGCAAGTGAATAAACCCCATTCATCACAATATTTAGCAAGATTTTGATTTGAGACGACCTCCTGTCGCTTTTCAGTAAGATTTCCAGTTTTTGATAAAGAGGAATCCCATAATAGTTGGACTATGCTTAAATCAAGAGCAGCATCTCCTAAAAGAGCTAAAACTTCTGCAGCATCTCCCGAACTTGCTAATTCAAGTAATTCCTTTTCATTTAAAGGAGCATTAGAGTCAGCTCTAAAATGTGTTTTCAAGTCATCGAAAATATTCCGTATACTAGGTCGAGATAAAGCAAACATTATCAATTCTGGTGTTGTAAACTTCAATCGAAATAATTTTTCTAGTTTGGGTATTATTATTTTTTCAATCTTTTCCATTTGGTCAAGGAGATGATTCAATTCATCTAAAAAACCAATTAATTTGTGGGATTTACTAGTGTGATTAATCGGGATATTAACTTTCTCGTTTTGAATGTAATCACGAAGGATTCCAGTTTTTTTAACCAATCCTATCGCATTCCATTTTAGCTTTTCTTTCATATAATTACCTAAATTCTATTTTGATATTTATGTAAAAATACAGAATTAAATTTATTTATGACAATAAAGATAATCAAAAATAATGAACCATTAGAATTCTTGAAAGAGCTAGAATAATTTTTAAGATTTGTATTGAAATAATAGGTATAATGATAAATAAAATGGCTAAAGTATATTATTCGCATAGTGTACTAATTTATAATACTAAAAGAGAGAAAAAGGAGCTACGATTCCTCGAAAAGAAGTTTTCTTCTATAATTAATCCAAATACAGATATTAGATGGGATGAAACTACAAAAATGGAACCATATTTTAGAGCTGTCAAAAATTCTGATTTAGTAGTTGTATCAGAGTTTAAGAATCATATTGGAAAAGGAGTTTATGATGAGATAAGGATAGCTCTTAATAATAAAATACCAGTACTCTGTTTAAGAAGGAAATATTTTGAGTTCTTTTTAAGCATAGTCAAAGATCTAGAATTAGTTAATAAAGAAGATTGGTCAATTTATTATGGAAAATTGAGATTAGCTAGGTAAAAGCACCACCCGAGTCATTAGTCACATTTTTAGGAAATTATTTTAATGTTCTTTTTCTTATATCTTAAATAGGAAGGTGTCCCAATTTGTATAATTCAAACAGAATTTTAGCTTCATGAATAGCATCATCTGCTGCTCGATGTTTTTCAATATATTCTCTATTTGGAAAAAAGAAATCCCAAGCTTCTTGAACATTAGGCTTTTTATAGCATAGTTTGTTATATGGCATTTTTAAAATACCCTGAGTTGTCAACATTATACATGGTAATTCTTTAGGGATGTAAATCCCTCTAGCTCTTAAAAAGCTAAGATCGAAAGATTTATTAAATGCCGTTATAGGATATTTAGATAATATTTCGTTCAATTTATGCTTTAAATCATCAAATTGTGGAGCGTTTTCAATATTTTCAAATTTGAGATCTGAATTTTCAAAGATCCATGAATTTCTGTGTTCTTCCCCAAATTTAGGCTCTTTTACTAAAGAATTCAATAGAATCTTGGTATCTCCGGTTTTTAAGTCCAATTCAACAACTCCAATTTCAAGAATTAAATCTGTCTCTGGTTCTAGACCTGTAGTCTCAATATCAATAACAACTACCTTGTCAGTCATTAATTTCTTCATCATATTCATAGTAAATGTAGCATTTTTAACTTTTTTAGGCTCCAAATTATGTTTCTTAATAATGAATTTTTAAGATCACATCTTTAATCAATGAGATAACTGTTCAAAATTTCTAATAAAAGATTGATTTTATTATATATATGTGTAAAATTAAAAATTCACAATAATACTATAAAAAAAGAAATCTCTACTCTAGAATATACTCCATCCTTTCTTATCTCAAATTAATTTGTTGAACTCTACTGTTTTATCCTGAATCAGCTAAATTAATTGAAAGCCTTAAAATAGAGAGAAAACATTTTGTTAACTTATTCTAATGTAACATAATTTAGTGTAATATATTTTTCTTCTAATTTCAACACTCTTTTACAGATTTCACTGATTAGTTTATCTCTTGATTTAAGATCCATTTCTGAGAATTCTACACCATATTCTATTTTATATTTTAATATATCCTTTTCATCTTTAATTATCATTTTTGATACCCATTTTGATGATTTAGCTATTTTTTAAATTTAGCACTAAAAACTCATATTAAATTTGATATATCCAAATTATTTCAACCATATTTAAAAGAAAAATTTCTATGAGATTTTTATTTGATTTATACTATATTATTGATATGGACTTAAATGTAAATATTGAAAAATTAAATCAAAAATATAAAGCATATAATCTACGATTCAGACCTCATGAAGATATTATAATTATTGATGAAGACTTTGTTATTGCTAATGATCCCAAATTAAAACAGGAACTAAAAGATTTATATTCAATTATTTTTGACTGGGAACAAAAATTTTGGTACATTGGAGAGATTGGAATTAAAAGACTTACATCAACCCAATTAAAGGTAGAGCCTTCCCAAGATTTAGATGAATTGAAGAAAGAATTAATAGCAACCGTTGAAATAGTGAAAGATACTGAATTAAAAAATCTAATTTATGATTTCCTAAAGAACTTTCCAGAATTCTTTGATGTTCCCTGCGCCATAACATACCATCATAATTATATCGGAGGGTTATTAGAACACACCGTACAAACTTGTAGAATTGCTTTATCAATTGCAACTAAATTAAAAAAAGAAATAGAAATAGATATAGATTTACTAGTAGCTGGGGCAATTCTTCATGATATTGGCAAAATTGACTGCTATAAATATCAGGATGGAAAAATTGAGGCAACTACAATATTAAATGAACAAGATCACATTATTAACGGCATAAAGATACTTTCTCAAAACTTTTCTCATGAGAAATTAGACGAAATTATCCATATAATAGCTTCACATCATAATCTAAAGGAATGGGGGTCTCCGATCCAACCAAGCAGTAATGAAGCGTGGATTATCCATTTCTCTGAAAATCTATCTTCAAAAATATTAGGTTAGGATGAAGTGTATAAAACAGGCAAATTATTATCAGAAAAAGTAATCTACTAAATAGAACTTACTCTTTTAAACATCCTTCAACTATATTTAGGGAATTTGTTGATCTTTTTTCACTATAATTTCCTATATTCTTCTTGAATATATTCTTCAAATTCATCCTAGTCCCAATGTATATAAAAATCTCTGCTCAAGAACATACTCTATAATCAAATCCAATTCATACTTTTTGTTTAAATAGTTTGATGTAGAAATTATTAAGATGTTTCGACGAAAAAAGAAAAAACGGAAAATTTCCTCTTGTTTTCTAGACTCTAAATATTTTGAACAGCTTGGATATCAAGATCTTGATAGAATTTATGATAAATTTATTCAATTGTTTACCAAGAAGAGAGTTAAAGAGTTCGATAAACATGAATTAGTACGAGTGGCATACTTAATTGCTGAGAATTATTCACTTCAAGCTGAGGCTGAACATGAAAAAGAAGATCAAAAATTTTATTATAAAAGAATGCAACGTGTAGCAGAATTAGGGCTTAGCCTTTTAAAGAAACACGAAGGGCTTTTGTGGAATCTGGGAGTAGCTTTGTTTTTTATGGATAAACATCAGCAAGCTCTTAATCCATTCAAACACTTATTAAAAATCCAGAATAGGGCATTAAAAAAGGAAAAAAAATTGAAAGCTAGAATAATAAGAGCAACTCCTCTATCCTACCTTGCAAGTATTTATACCCAAATGGGAAATTATAAAAAGGCAACTGTGTTCCATAAGAAAATTGTTCATAGAAAACTAGGAGATAATTATAGCTGGATAAGACTTGCTGATAGCTACAGAAGGATACATAAGTACAAAAAAGCTAAATATGCATATCTTAAAGCCTTGGAACAATTCCCTAAATATCAATCGATCTTAAAAAAGATAGATTCTCTTCCTAATAAGAAAAAGTTTAAAAAAAAAAATCGAAATAATAAAAAGTAAAATCTAGCTCTAGAACATACTCCATCCCTTCTCATCTCAAATCATTCATCAACCATCACTTATCGCTCCAATTACGCTACAATCCCCTACACGCTAAGCCTGAACCTTGTGGTTCCTCTTTCAACACCACACACTCGTGCTATTGAGAGTGGCGGGCTGAATAGGTCGCCCGAAAGCTCCCTACGTACACCCCCACCTCACTAACCCCGTCTTTTACGGGTGCACTCGTCTCGCATACTCAGTTCGCGTCACCGCGCCCTGATCTCGTTACAAAGCATCCCATACATTCAAAT
>JAEOTW010000131.1 GCA_016839655.1 Promethearchaeota archaeon
AAAAAGTAGATGATTAAAGACAATATTTTAATTTCTGTAGATCATAAGAATATTATTAATTCCTAAATTTTAGTTAAAAAATTTCAATGTGGGTGTCGAAATAATGCCAAAAGAAATTAAAGGTTTAATATTAAGTCGATTAGTTATTCTATTTTCAATAATTCTCTTACCGATTGCAATCTTCTTGATATATAATCTTGCGAATTTTAATTTATGGTTTTCTAATGATTCTACTCTTAAAGTGGGTTTAATAAAACTACTGTGTCCAACTGTTTTTAGTGTGTCGTGGCTATTTTTTTTAATCCTATTTGCAGAACGCTTTTCAGATACATTAGATGACATAGATAGAACCATTAGCGTTGTCCCCTCAAGATTGAAATTTTTCTATGGAGTTAATGCTCTTTACATTCTTTTTATATTTGTATTTCCTTTTATTACGCCTTTTGTTTCAGTAATAAGTTTTGCTTCATTTGCATGGAGATTAACTACTTTTAAAAAAGAACGATGGGAAGAAGATACTAGTATTTCCACTATAACATGGATAATGATGGTAATTTTTGCTTTACTTCCTTTGTTCTGCTCAATAGTTGTGTTACCTGAATATTTTGTATTATCAGATTTCTTATGGAACGATATTTGGGTTCCTATTCTTCCTTATCTTTATATTACTTCATATTCCTTATTCACTGCTTTAGCAATTGGATCTTTAATAATCCTTTTTATGACCTCAGGTATAGCTGAATATGAGCAGTTGTTTGAAGAACCATCAAAAAAACAAAAATTTTGGAATGTAAGAATTCTCGAGGTAATTTTGTTTGTATTTTTTCTCTTATTAGATATTTTTGAATTCTCTATAATTGACTTATTTTATATCATAGGTTTTATAATTATAATTTTTATCTCGATTGTTAATTTTATCAGAGGAAATTCTCAAATTAAAAGTTTTAAAAGTCATTTACTAGGATATATCATTGCAGCTGTATTTATTGGTTCTAATGTACTTTTCACTACATCCGAAATTTCTCAAATTCTTAGAGTCTGGAGCCTAATTATTTCAGCAGTTTTGTATATTTTTGTATTTTTTTATACATTTATTCGGTTAGACTAAATGGGCAAGGTTCATACTCCCGATATCCCATTTATTTGATAGATTTAAAAACTCTATTATATTAGAACATAAATTATTAAAAAGCTAAATTTTATTTATTAGTTTAATACTAAAATCAATTTAAAAAAAAAAATTGTGTTGAATATGAAAAGTATCAATACCAAATCTTTGATGGTTTTTACGATACTATTCGCTTCTATTGGTATAATGCCTATAGCAGTAAATGCTGAAATAAAAAACACAAACGATGTGTTTGATCTTGACCAAGTGGATGAAGGTATTTTTTCGGGGTTTCGAGGAGGTTTTGGAGGTCTTTTTGGTAGTTTAGGTTATGCCGGAGCTATACTAGGTACTGTGTTTGAGACTTTATTTTTACAGGGTTTGGATCTCAATTCCCATGAGACACTCAAAAATGTATATGTTTTAAGTGCAAATACTACTCAACATATTTCAGGAACAAGAGATTTTACTGGGGGTGTTAGGGAATATTACTATTTCCCAAGTGATTATATAACTCCTACTGACGAGGGCATTGCCTACTGTGAAGTTACTAAAACAGGGAGTTATTCTTTTGATCTAGAAATTGGTGCAGCAGTGACTCTTGTTATTTGGGATAGTGATAGATCTTTTATTGATGCCGTAAATAAATTGCTCAATTTCTTCAAGAAAATAATTTACTACGAAGAAGTTCTACATCGAGCAATCCCGAAAGAATTAATTAAAGAGGGTATTACCGTTCTAACTTGGTTTTTAATTCACATTAATGATATATTTACAGGGGATGAATTATTTATCCTTAATCCTATTACTTGGCAAAAATTGAATATTAATCCATCAGGATATACCATTGATAAATCCTATTGGTTAACTGGTCCTGATGGTTCAATTGGTGGAGGAGATGATAGTCCGGTTCCCGGTTCATTCCTATCAGATTGGAATATTAACGCTTCAGCATGGAAAGATAGTTATGTCGAATGGTTATTAACACCTACTTTACCTGGTGACCTCGCAAGTACATTATGGACTCAATTCTCTTTTGACCTAATTCAATTATGGGTTAAAAATTTTGAGATTCATATTGATGTTGCAGAAATCCTTA
>JAEOTW010000022.1 GCA_016839655.1 Promethearchaeota archaeon
AATTTATGAAACTTGAGGTAGGATCCCAAGAAAATAATGTATAAACCAAAGAAAATCCCGCTATTAAAACTGAGATAAACGAGATTATTGCCGCGGTCCTCTTACTCAGATTTAAATGAATTGGTCCTAGTTCAAGGCGGAAATATTTCGGTTGTACAATTATTGATAAGATGGTATGACTAATCACTTTATCTTCAAATTCAATATATACGTTTAGGAATCTCCTTTCACTCTCTTTCTTTTTCCTCTTCTTTGTGGATTTCGTGGGCATAATTGAAAAAATCATGACAGGAGGATTTACAGCATCTTTTTTAACCTCAACTTTTCCGAATATTGGATGTACTTCAAAACCTTCACCTTCAATTTTAAGATCTAAAACTGGAGGTTCGTCCTTAGTCGTAACTATTGTAACTGTAGTTTTATATACAGTCTTACCTTCCTCATCAACAATCTTCAATTCCTTATGTGAGAAATATACATAAAACAAATAACTTCTTTGTTGCATCATAACGGAATAATATTGAAGGCCCATATTAATTTCATAAACTTTTGCTTGAGATTCTTCAGGAATAGCTACAGAAGGTTCAGGTATTGGCTTTGGTGGAGGTGCACCTGGACCATCTAATATGTCCCCAGGAGGAGGGGGTGGTGCTGCAGGACTAGTGGTTTTAGCAGGTGCTGCCCCAGCTCCAGGAGGTGCTGGACTTGGTGTTGGACGTGCTGGACTTGGCATTGGGCGTGCTTTTTTTTTAGCTTTTGGTGCTTCTTCCAATCGACGAAAGCTGCTTCTTTCCCTTTCATCTCTTTTTAATGATTTTTCTTCTTCAAATACTTCTTCAGGTGCCTCTTCCTTATATTTTATATCTTCAGCAACAGAGGATAATTTAGCCAAATCATCATCAAAATATTCCTCTTCTTCCATATCGTATATTTCATCTATATCTTCATCCTTTAACTGAAGTTCTTTTTTTGGTTTTTTATCTTTTTTTTCTTCTTTTTTTTCTGCTTTCTGTTTTGATAATAATTTAAGTTGCTTTAATTTCGTTGTTTCAGGGATTTTAGTATTACTCACAAAATCTATAATACATAGATCATTGCGATCTATTTCAATTTCTTTTAAAGATGCTAAGATATCATCTAAAATCTTACTAATCCTTGTAGATTTCTTATAAGTTCCCACAAACATGAAGTTCATAATTTCTGCAGAAAAAACTTCAGTCTTTTTATCATAGAATATCTTATTTGTTGGAATTTCAAGACTAGAAATACTTTTTAAAGATTCCATTTTGATTATAACCTTTTTCTGCTTAAATAAAGTTTAATTTAAGTTCTAATAATAAAGAATTGACTTTTTATAAGTTTTTATAATGATAATATAGCTAATATAGTTATCAACTTATTTATATTGCTAAGCATAAGATTGTTGAAATTTAATGGATTGATCATAATTTAGTTTTTAAGTTTATTAAGATTCTAATCTAATTACATATAAGTAATAAAAAGTGTAAGGGATAAATTTGGAAAGAAAATATATTTTAACTCATGATCTTGGTACATCTGGAAATAAAGCTGTATTGTTTGATTTAAATTTAAATGTTATATCTCAGACTAAAATAGAATATCCTTTATTCTATCCAAAATCAGGTTGGGCAGAACAGAGGCCAGCTGATTATTGGGAGGCTGTGAAGAAAGCGACCAATATATTAATAAAAGAAAATACAATTGATAACAATGAAATTATCGCCTTGGTATTTGACTGCCAAATGAATTGTACTATTCCGATAGATAAAAACGGCAATCCTTTAATGAATAGTATTAGCTGGTTAGATACACGAGCAGCTCCATTAACTCGTAAGTATTCAAAAGGAGTTATTAAAATATCAGGTTATGGGTTGAAAAAAATATTAATGTTTCTTAAAATCACAGGAGGTGCTCCAGGCTTTAATGGTAAAGATCCGATTTCTCATCTTTTATGGATGAAAGAAAAGCAACCAGAAATTTATGAAAAAACCTTTAAATTTCTGAGTGTGAAGGACTTTCTGATTTTTAAATGTACCCAAAATGCTATAACTTCAAAAGATTTAGGTAATACATCTTGGCTGATGGATAGCAACCCTGGGAAATTTGAATGGTCTGATAAAATTTTAAATAAATTTGGAATTGATAAAGAAAAATTACCAAAAATTAAAAATACTACTGACATCGCGGGTGAACTAACAGATGATGCTTCAAAAGAATTGAACTTGAAATCTGGAACTCCTATTTTTGTAAGTTCTGGTGATTTAACTTCAGCTGCTTTAGGTTCAGGAGGAATTGAAGAAAATGAATTAATTGTATGTTTAGGAACAGCAGATTGGATTGGTGCTCACACCTCTAAAAGATTAAAAGACCTTGCTCATTATACTGGGTGTATAAGTTCTGCTCAGGGAAATTATTTATGTATTTCAAAACAAGAAACAGGGGCTAGCTGTTTAGATTGGCTTATACATCAAATGTTTTCTCCTGAGCTAGAAAAATATAAAGAGAATCTTAATGAATTATATTCTGAATTAAATTCTATTGTTAAAAATACTGACGTGGGATCCAAAAATCTGATCTTTACTCCCTGGATGTTTGGAGAAAGAAGTCCAATTAATGATCCAGATGTTCGAGGAGGGTTTTATAATCTAAGTCTTGAGCATACTAGAAATGAAATTTTGAGATCTGTCTACGAGGGAGTAGCGTATAATATAAAATGGGCTTTAATATATATAGAAAAGTTGGTCGGTAAATCTGATGAGATTAAGTGTATTGGAGGAGGAGCTAAATCAGATATTTGGTGTCAAATTCTTGCAGATATACTTGAACGAAAAATTATTCAGACAGATTTACCAGACTTGGCTGCAGCTAAAGGCTCTGCTATTATTTCAATGGTGGCTTTAGGGATAATAAAGAATTTCTCAGAAGCAACTCAATTGATTAAAGTACGGAAAACGTTTACCCCTAATACAGCTAATGAAAAGGTTTACAATAAATTATTCAATGAATATAGAAATATATATAAAAAAAATAAAGAAATGTTTAAGAAGCTAAATCTCTAAAATAGGCTTTAAAGGTGCCAATTTCATCTTTAATCTCCTTAGTTTTTTTGACTTCTTTATCAAGACCTATAATTTTTGTATATGCTTCATTTATAATTTCGAACTCTTTATTGACTAATGGATTTGTATATGATTGATTTTCTAGATTTCCCTTCCACGGCTTTAATTTTGGAGTAGAGTCAATATTTCTTATATTCCAGTTCATTTTTTTTTTGTATTCTTCTGTTAAAGGTTTTAAATTATCTTCATTCCATCTTTGGATAACCCATGGAGCATATTCGTGTAATTTGTCGAAATCAAATTCTAAGTCATTTCTCCATTCAAATTGGTGATCCCAATTTCCAACTGCTAGGTAATTCTCGATACCAGACTGCTCATAAGGAAAATATTTCCAAGAATCCCGATTTACTGCTTCATCTTTAAAAGGTCTCCCTTCAGCATATTGAAAGAAAAATCCAAATCTCTCTTCAATTTGGAGATCTTCCTGATTTAACTTTAAATATACCTCAATTTGAGCAATATCAATTTTACTTTTTAATACTTGTTCAGAATATAATTTAAAAATTACATTCATGGCTTCATTTGGATGACACTTGCCTGAAAAGATTGGATAGTATGTAAAACAATAAAATTCAGAATTGGTTTGTGATTTATTTTGATAAATTTCAACCCAACTCTCTATTGGCTTAATAAAAACGTTGGATTTAACAATATTAATAATTAAAAAAACATCAGAAATAATTAAGACTATTATAATTGCTATAAATAGAACTATATTAAAAAAAATTGTAGCTAAAAAGTAGGAGAGTGCTATATATATCAGTAAAAATCCTGCAATAAAAAAGAATGCTACTAAAGATGTATACGCTTCATGTTCCTTATCTTTCTTTGAATAAAGAAGAACCGGAGCATTTTTAATTATAATATCTTTCCTATACTTATTTATAAACTCTTGAAAATCAACTTTAATCCATTCTGAGTCAGACATACTTAAAAAGAAAATGAATATGTTTATTATATTTTGATTTTATTTCATAAAAAAATTGCTATATTAAAAATATAATAGAGTTTATCTTTAAATTTTAAGAAATAATTAATTCTTGTCTCTTTGTAATTTTTAATTGAAATATTTCACTATAACTATTGACGCTAAATATGCTAGATTTCGAAGAATTTTTACACTTTCTAAAATCACAAGATTTCTATGAAAACCAAATACAGCATATTGAACACATTCCTGCAGAAAATGCCCAGTTTGGAGATTTAGAAAAACCACTAAAGAAAAGGCTTCAAATTTGGTTAGATAAATTTAATATTAAACCATGGAAGCATCAAGCAGAAGCAATCAATTTAATTAGAGAAGGTGATAACACAGTTATAGTAACCTCTACTGCCTCAGGTAAATCACTTTGTTATAATATACCTGTTTTACAATCAATATTGGAAGAACCCAAAACTACAGCACTTTATATTTTCCCCACAAAGGCGTTAGCGAGAGATCAATTTTCTGTATTATCTAAAATGCTCGAAGATACGAATATTAAACAGAATAGAATTGGCGTTTATGATGGAGATATAGAACCAAACGAAAAGAAGCAGGTTTTGGTTAATGCAAATATAATAATTACAAATCCATATGGACTCCATTATTATTTACCATGGTTCAAACAAAAATGGATGCGAATATGTAAAAATTTAAAATATATTATCTTGGATGAGATACATATTTATAGAGGGATATTTGGTTCTAATTTTGCTCTACTACTTCGGCGTTTAAAAAGGATACTTGAAACGTATAATATAAAACCAATATGGATATTATCAAGTGCTACTATGAACAATCCTAAAGAGTTTGCTGAAAAATTAGTAGGAGAGGATTTTTCAGTAGTTGATAATGATTGCTCACCTTCTGGTGCTAAAAACGTGATTCTCTGGGATTTACCATACGATAACACTTCTAATAAATATAGGTCAGCTCATCAGGAAACAAAAAATTTATTTATTAGTCATTTAAGGAAAGGTATACAAACCTTAACTTTTACACTTTCACGAAAAATGGCAGAATTGCAAACGATTTGGACTAGAAATGCTTTACCTACATTTAAAGAAAAAATCTTCAGTTATCGAGCTGGAATCAGTAAAAATAAAAGAAGAGAAATTGAAAAAAATTTTAAAAATAAAGCAATTATAGGGATAAGTTCTACTAATGCTCTTGAACTTGGAATTGACATCGGGTCCCTAGATGCTACAATTAGTTCTGGATTTCCTGGTACTATTTCAAGCTTTAAGCAACAAATTGGTCGTTCTGGTAGAGGGGTTGATCTCTCAATTTCAACTTTAATTCCAATGCAAAATCCTTTAGATCTGTTTTATGTCCATAATCCCTCGAAATTATTTGGAACATCTCAAGAAAAAGTATTAATCACACTAAAAAATAAATATATACTTAAAAATCACCTCTGCTGTGGTTCCAAGGAGAGTCCCCTTCGTGTCGATGATTATAAAAAATTTGGAGTGCAAAACAAACAATTTTTTGTTGAGTGCTTAGAGGAATTAATTTCAGAATCATTACTAATGAAAAGAGGAGACAAATATTATTGGAATAGTGATTTTTTTCCAAATGAAAAGTATGGTTTAAATGATCTCTCAAGTCGAAGTTATAAAGTCTTACTCAGAAATAATTTCAATAATGAATTTTTAACTACTGAGGACGAGAGTTTTGTTTTTCGGGATTTACACGAAGGAGCCATTTATCTATACGAAGCAGAAACTTACATTGTTGAAGAACTCGATATAAATGAGAGATTGGTGTATTTAAAAAAAGCAAATGTTGATTTTTATACTCAATCTCTAAAACATACAACTATTACCCCTCTTGAAGTAATTTCAGAAAAAACACTAGGTCTAGCAAACAATATAAAAACTTTTTTTGGAAAAGTGAAAGTAGAGCATGAATACTATTCCTATAAAATTATTGATACTTTAACTCAAGATATACGATCCAGACATCCATTAGAAGATATCCCTCTTATTAAGTTTGAAAGTCAAGCTGTGTGGTACCTGATTCCCTTCGAATATCAAAAAGAATTGGAATTAGAAGGATTTGACCTCGGAGGGACTATTCACGCTGTTGAACATGCGATGATTGCTGTTGCACCAGTCCTAGCTCAAATTTCTCGATGGGATTTAGGTGGGGTTTCAATTGATTTTGATCCCGTTAAACAACAACCGATAATTTATATTTATGACGCCTATAGAGGAGGTATTGGAATTGCAGAAACGTTATATTATAACCTACAGGAATTAATGAAACTAGCATACAATTTAATTGATTCTTGTAATTGCAAAACTACTAACGGTTGTCCAGTTTGTATAATGAGCCCAAAATGCGGAAACAACAATGATCCGTTAGATCGGAAGGGAGCTCTGTTTCTTTTGGAAGAGTTACTTAATTTGGAACGAACTTAGGAAAATTATTTTTTAATAATCAAAGGAGGGAGATAGACTTCTCTTAGTTCCGTGCTTACTAAAGTCCTAGCACTTTCAGGACAATGATGAACGCAGACACCACATCCAATACATTTATTTCCATCATCATTTGCTTTCCCATTAATCAAGGAAATTGCCTCAATTGGACATTTTTCAATACAAATTCCACACCCTACACATTTGTTTTCATCTATTTTCGCAATGTAAGACGTCAAAGTATGAAATGATATGATCCCTCTATAGTAGGTCTGGAAAAGAATACAACAACATTTGCAGCAATTACAGATACTGTTTTCTTTTTGATCGAGACTAAAATCATCATGAAATGTCTTGTGAACAAGACCTTCTTCTTCAGCTTCTTTCAATATCTTCTTAGCCACATCTTTAGACACGGATTTACCTAATCCGTGCTCTATAAAATAACGCCCCATATTTCCAAAATGGAAGCACCTAAATCTATTACTCGATGTTTTACAAGGATCTCCTATTAGACTTTTTTGAAGTTTACATGGACATTCAGAGAGAGAAATAATTTCCTGTTCATCTATAATCTTTGAAGCTTCATGCACTGGTAAGACTTTTTCCAGGGGTACGTTTAATTCCTTTTCAATTGGAATAATTCTAGAATATATGGGAATTCTTTCTTTAAATATTGGTAATAATCCATCATAATTCGTTTGAACCATATCAGTTGTTTCTTCAAACATTTTCTCAAAAACTTGAGCTAATTTTTGTTTCTGTTGAATTGGACGCTCTCCAATAAGAGAGTATTCAAATATATCTGCCACTGGCGGTAATAGACGATATTGCATCATATTACTATTTTCTACAGGTGCATCCATGATAATACCATTATCCATTATGGGATTTAGCATATCCATTAATTGGTTATCATTCATTTCAGTTTTTTCCTTCAATTCTTGATATGTTAAGATAGGTTTCCTGAAATTAAGTAAAAATTTAACTTGTTCTTCATTTAGAAGAATTTTTAAGATTTCAACAAGAGTTTCATTAGCTTGAAATAGAGGATTACCACTTGCTCTAACAATCAATTTTGCAACTTTGTACCAAACCTTTTCTGACATCTTTTTATATTATATTTCTAAAATTGATGAGTAACATTCTCTCTTTTAATTAATATAATTTGATGATAAATCGAACACACACCACTCAAAAATTTGAAACTAATGCAAAATATTTAAAGACTAAAATTATATTTATATTTAACACCAGATAAAAACCTAAAGAATTAAGATTATAATCAAAATTTTGGGTATTTGGGTTGACATATACTTCTACATTTAAGATAGTACTCTTTGGAGATTCACAAACAGGGAAAACTACACTAGCTCATAGATTTCTAACTAATTTCTTTAAAGAAGACATAACAATGACTCTTGGTGTAGATTTTCATTTGAAACCTCTTGAAATTGATGGTGAAATAATAAAACTTCAGATATGGGATTTTGCTGGAGAAGAACGATTTAGATTTCTATTCCCTTCATACATTAGAGGTGCAAATGGTGCGGTTTTCATGTATGATATTACTAATTATGGTTCGCTAGCTCATGTCGATGAATGGTTTGAAATCGTTGAGAAAGAACTTGATTATAGAATACCCATCGTTTTTGTTGGTGGTAAGACTGATTTGATACATTTAAAAGAGGTATCTACTAAAAAAGCGATGGACTTAGCGATATCAAAAGGAGCAGATGGGTTTATTGAATGTAGCTCTAAAACAGGAGATAATGTACATAAAATTTTTAATCTTCTTACCCAAATCATCCTTAAAAGTAGGGAATAGAATTTTATACACCTAATTTTGTAATATTGTAAATTACTCAATAGTAAAAAACTCATTATTTATTAATTTCTTGTCAAAATTACTTTTCTTATTTAAACGCAAATGATCTATATGTTATAGGTTATTAAAAAATTATTTTTATAACAAGCTTTTCCAATAATAATTATGACATCAGAAAATATTCTCAAATATAAGGATCTAGTATCTCCAACGATGACCCCAGATGAATATTTAGAGAATTATGGTAATAAAGTTAAAAAAGTCTATGATAAATATCAGCCAAAATCAGAAGTACTTAATAATATTAAAGAAATACTAAAGACTAAGAAAGAAAAAGTAAAGATTGTGGCATTAGGTGCTGACTGGTGTCCAGATTGTTCAAAAAATATACCCAGTATGATAAAAATAGCTAAAGAAATTAATACCGAAGATTTTGATTTAAGAATTTTATATGGAATAATGGTAAATGCCCTACACAAACCAGAGGAATCTATTTGGCATAAAAAACGTTCCCCACCTGAAGCAACTGATCCTAAATTTGATTTAAGTGCTATACCAACTTTTTATTTCTTCAATAATTCTGGTGAATATTTAGGTGTAATTGTGGAAAATCCAGAATTTAAATCAACTTTAGAGGAAGATATCTTAAAAATATTAAAAAGGAACTTATAGTTTAAATAATTCTACTTTTAAAGCTTTCTCTTTCATATTTTTTAAAATTCATCAAAATTTAAATTTTAAATAAGCCATATTAATTTTATGTCGAAATTAAAAGTAAAAAAAGTAATAATTTTCAAACATGGCGTCTCTTATTACATTCTTGAGGGTATTCAGAAAGGTTCTGGTAATTTTGAACTTGAATTTAAAATTGATGAGATGAATGATATATTAAAATCGCTTTTTGTTTTAGATACAAGTGAGAAAGGATATATCTCATCAATTTCTTACGACGCAGCTTTAGAAACCAGTCAATTACTAAAATCTATAATGTTAAACATTCCCGATCAGAATTCATTTTCTTCTCTTTTAACACAGATAAAAGGCGCTCAAATTAATATTACAATAGGGGGTGCGAAAAAGATTGCTGGAAAGATCATGGGAATTGAATATTTTGAAAAACCTAATAAAGGAGAAAAAATCATCGATAAGGTATTGATATTATTACAAGATGATGGAACAATTGCCAAATATAATTTCTCAGAAATAAAATCGTTAGAAATATTGAACGAGGAAATCCAAAAGGACCTGAAATTTTTCTTGGACACAGTAATCGCTGGTAAGAAAAAGGATGCTAAGAAAATAATTATTAACTGTGAATCTGGTGGAGACGATACTAATGATAGAAACATATTTGTTTCATATATTCGTGAGAGTCCAATCTGGAAAACTTCGTACAGATTAATCATGAGTAAACAGCAAGCCTTAGAAAAAAAATGCCTATTATCAGGTTGGAGTTTGATAGAAAATACTACTAATCAAGATTGGGAAGATATTGAACTATCTTTAGTTGCGGGAATGCCAGTCTCGTTTATATACGAATTCTATAGACCAATCTTCATCCAGAGACCAGTCATTCAACCACCTAAAGTTTTAAGTGCAAGACCTGCGGAGATTGAAGAGGGATTAGAAATGGAGAAATTTGAAGACTACGCAATGGCAGAAATGGAAGCAAGACCTACCGCAATGAAAAAAGCCAAAGCCCTTAGAAGCGGAATGCCTCCTCCTTCAGCCCCAGCTGGTGGATTCGGACGTATGCAAAGTATTATGTCGGATAATGAAATGTATGATAAAGTCAAATCCCAGGTTAAAACCCACACAAAAGATTTAGGTGAATTATTCGAGTATAATATTTCAAATCCGGTAACTATTAAGCGAAAACAATCTGCTCTTGTACCAATTCTCACAGAATCAATTAAAGCAAAGAAAATATTACTCTATAATAAAAATGAACAAGATAAAAATCCTAACGCGTGTTTAGAAATTACCAATAATACTAATTTAACCCTTGAAACAGGGCCTGTAACAATCATTTATGATGATAATCTTGCTGGTGAAGCTATCATTCCTTTCCTAAACAAAGAAGATACGAGATTATTAAATTATGCTATAGAACAAGCAGTATTTATAAACCATGAACAAAAATCTGAGAATTTATCAGTTCATAGAGTTACATTTGGTAGTGGGTATTCTTATGAATATTATTATACTAATATAACGACCACTTATAAAATAAAGAATAAGACAGACGAGGAAAAGGAATTATATCTCGATCATCCCAAAACTCATGATTATAAGTTTATAGAAAAGTCTGTTGAGCCTGAAGAGACCGTAAATTATTGGCGATTTAAATTAACGCTAAAACCTAAAGACGCTGTTATCTTTAAATTAAAAGAGCAAAGGGAGAATTACTCAAGTAACTATCTATGGAATTATAGCAAAGAAGACCTATTGAAAAGAGTAGTTTTCTATGTAAAAAAGAAATTTATTGACCCTGACCTAGAAACAAAATTAAAAGAAATAGCTGATTTGATTCAAACTTTAAATGATTTGAGATCGAAAGAAGATAAGCTAAATGAAGAAAGAGATTTGATGACTGATGAACAAGTAAGACTTAGAGAAAATATCTCGGTTTTAGGAGAAGATAGTCAATCTATATCATTAAAAGAACGATATATAAAAAAATTAAATACACAAGAGAGTAGATTTGAAGCAATAAATAAAGAACTTAAAACTTTAGATAAAAAAATTAAGCAGCTGAACTCCGATATTGAAAATAAAATGAATTTACTCTCTCCAACTTAAAGTTAAATATCTTCTTTTTTTTTATTATAAATTTAAATCCTAAATTAATTTATTTTTGTTAAGGATGCATGGAAAAACAAACCTAAGTAGTTTTAGAAGCTTAATCTATCGTAGTGGGTGGCTTTATAATGCAGTGACACGGAGATTATATGACCAGGACACAAAATTTCATACAATTGCATCGATTATTGGTAAAGGTCCTAAAAGAATTTTAGATTTACCATGTGGTACTGGATATTTAATGCGTTTTTTGCATCCTGCTATTGAATATGAAGGGGTAGATCTTAACCATCGATTTTTAAAGCGAATAAAAACTAAGGAATTGAAAAAGAGAAATATAAAATTAAAAAGGATTATAATTCAAAGGAAAAATATTTTTGATTTTCAAGATTATCGAGGAGAAAAAAAGGATGTAATTGTACTATGCGATATCTTACATCATGTTTACCCTAAGCATATTGAATTAATAAACATAGCAAAAAAAAATGCTCATAAGGTTATTTTATGTGAACCATATGTTATTAAACCTACAGAAATCTCAGCTCGTGATAAACTGTTTAAAATCGTTATATTTTTTGGTAAATACTTACCGAAATCTTTATTCAAAATTGTTGATTTCTTATTTTTAGATAATGATGGTATTAATACTTATCACCGAAGATCACAATGGGATCTTGATGAAAAAACCCTAAAACAATTTTATAATACTATGGGATTCAATAATATACAGAAAATTATGGATGAATATATTGCTATTTGGCCATAACTTCAAATTGAAGAGGTTTTTTGAGTGTTGAATATTACTTTATCATTATGGGATACTGGAGGACAAGAACGATTTGACTTTTTTAAAACTGACTTCTTTAAAGGTGTTGCTGCTGTTGGTTTAGTTTTTGATTTAAGCCGGCCTGATACTTTTGATAAGATAGATGATTATTTCGAAGAGATTAGGACACGTTCTGGGAATATTCCAATATTTTTAATAGGAAATAAATATGATCTGATAAAAGATATTGGTGAAACTATCCCAAGAGAAAAAATACTCCAAAAAGTGAATCAGTACTATTTATTCGAATACATAGAAACTTCCGCGTTAGACAACAAAAATGTTCAAAGTCTATTTTATCGACTAACGATTACATCATTATTAGATTTTAAAGCAAGATTAGGAGAAATTGAAGATACTAATCATTTTAGATTAAAAATCTTGCTCACAGGTGCGGCAGCTGTAGGGAAATCATCCCTAATTAGAACTTTTACTGATAAAAGCTTTATAGAGAACTACAAATTAACCGTTAGTCTGGATTTTATGACACAGAAGATTAAAATACCAGAAAATGATCTTCCCAAAGAAACTATGGATTTAATTAAGAAATCAGTTAAATTCTATAAAAAATTAACAAAAAAATTACATAAGAAAGAAGATTTCCAGAAAGTTTCAGAGTCATAAAAGGAAAATTAAAATCTAGAAATTTTTTAAAGTAAACTTCATTTTATCTATTCACTCATTCATACAAAGTGAGTCTGGCTGGCTATCATATCCGCTGTATGTATTAAGGTTGCCAACTCGCTCATTTCTATAGGATAATATTTACTCCATTGACCGTGATGGAAAATTATTGCTTTATACATTTCATCATCAAAATAGAGAATAGGGCTTTGATTCTTAAGAACTGCTACTGCCTCTTCTACATGATAATCCCTTCCTTCAAAGTTAAACTGATTTGAAATATCTTCATGTATTATATCTAATTCCTCACGTGAAACAGCAATTTTAGAATTGATATTCTTTCTCTTATAAGAGTAATAAGAAATTTTTCCAAAATCGTGATAAATCGCAGTTAAAACCGCCTTTTTAATGTCCACATTGAAATCTTCAGATTTACCCATAATATATGTATAATTTGTTACCAATAGAATATGATCGAATAATCCTCCTTCATAACCACCATGAAATCCTCTCAATGCTGCAGGTAATCTTTTTGCTTCCATTAAAATTTCTTTTAAACAGACTTTTGCATCATCTTCAAGTTCAGAAAGCTCAAAAAAAAAATCAAAGCCCTCATAATCAAAATCCAATTGATTTTTAAGATCTTTGTTTACAAAATGGTTCATGTCTTCTAAATCTATATTACTTATCTGAACTTGGTTATTAATTTTTGAATTGAATTCAGTCAATAAAAGAGTTGCAAATTCAGAATCCTGTTTATTCAAATTAAGGAAAAATTTGGCAATATGTTTACAAAATTTATTATTTGGCTTTTTTCTTGCTAAAAAATCAGGACAGTTATGATTGATAATATCATAAGAATTTTTTTTTGATATATCTATAGTTAATTTGTATGGAATGATAGCATTTCCTTGAATTTCAGCATTAATTAACCCAATCTCTTTATTACTATTTATTATTCTTATAGAACTATTTGAAACTGAAGCAGCTTTATTTATTGTGTTCTTATCAGCAAAATTTTTGATTAACTCGTCGAATTCCATTTCTTTTGGCATTATTTCATAAATAATATATAAAAATTATTTAAAACAGTAGTCCCTAATTAATTTAAGTTTTTAAACCAAAAAAAATTAAATAATTATATCCTTATTATCATAAAAAATTAAGGTGTGAAATTTGAGTATTGATGAATTACAAGATCAAGTTGATAAATTACTAGAAGAAATGGATGAACTTCAAGAAATATGTGATACTTTGCCTGAATGTAATGAAGATGATGCATGCGCAACATGCGAAACCAACAAAAAAATCGAAGAACTTGAAGAAAAAATTGAAAAAATTGAAGATAAAATTGAATCATTAATGGGAGAAGACGAAGAAGATTAAAACTCTCTCATATCAAATCTAAAACTCCTACATTTTGTTTTATTCTTATTTTATTTCCTATTATTACAAGTTCTTAAATTGATATCTAAGATTTCGGGACATAATAAATTGTTGAATTTGTCTACTTCCTCCAATTATCTCCTGAATTCTTGAAATATTTAAATAGTCATGCATTAAAGTATTATCGCATAACCCTGCACCTCCCATTACATTTGCAGCTTCATAGCATACTTTTTTAGAAAGTAAAGCACAGTTATATTTATATTGGCTCCCTAAAGCAACAAATGCCCGTGATATGTTTTCAGGTAATTTACCTCCGTATTTATCCATTTTAGCATCATAAATTTCACAGAATTTTAAAATTCCATGAGTAAAGGCTGTTGTTTTAGCTAAAAGATCTGTTAATGTAAAACCTACTCCTTGAAATAATAATATTTCTTTATCAAATTGCTTTCTTAAGTTGGCATAAATAACAGCATGTGAAAGGGCACCCCAACATTCACTCACACCTCTCACTGCGATAGAAATTCTTTCTGGAACTAATCCTTCAAATAAATGTTCTCTTCCCTTCCCAATTCCACCTAATACAAATTCTTTTGGAACTCTTAAATTCTCTAATTTTTCCTTACCAAGATATAATTTGGGTACCCAGGGTATCCCTAAACGCTCACAATTCCACCCTTCCCACGATGTGTTGATAAGAAATTGGGCCATCATGTTACCGTTATTTTTTTCAGCTGTGGCATACGCAACTGCCCACTTTGATTTAGGAGCATTTGTATTATATATTTTGGTACCATTTAAAATAAAACTCCCATCTTCCTGTTCTTTACATGTTGTTAACATATGAACTGCGTCTGAACCTCTTTCGGGCTCAGTAATCAACAAACACCCTGGTGTTTTTCCAGTTACCAGTTCCTTTAAAGCCTCTAATCTAATAGTTATACCATCATGATGTTCATAAATAGGGTTTATGCAAATCACTGTTGCTCCACTTCCCATTGTAAATTGAGGATCAAACATGTCAAGTGCTAAAATTCTCATAAAATCCATAGCCATTCCGAATTCTTTGTAATTTAAATCGATACAATCAAATGCATGTTGACGTGTAATGTACCCTTTTTTCCCAAAAGCAGGATACCAATTGTAAATATCCTCATCCGGTCCATGGGTTATATCATTATCACTTTCAAATTTAAGACAAAATTCTTGGACTTCTTTAAGAAACATGAATTGCTTTTCAGTAAGAATAAGAGATAAATTTTCATTGAGAAAACTATATCTATTCCTAAGAATTAATCTTTCTAATATTTCTTCATTAATAGCTTGAGTTTCAAATCTCTTTTTCATCATCTAATCCTTCCATATTTTTTTATTGAGTTTGCATAATAATTCAGATTTATTTTTTTTTTCTTTTTTTTTCAAAATGTCCATTTTAGAAAAAATTTGGATAAACTTTATTATGGAATCCTAAGTTATATTTAAAGTGTATATTTATCATGGAAATTTATTTCGACTAAATAAATAATAAAAAAGTTAGAAGGTAAAAGTTTATGTCTGAAAAAAAAAAATTTGATACACAAGTTATAAATGATGAGATTCTCGCTAAATTAAGCCTTAAAAACCGATATTCTTTTGTGAATAATAACTTAACTCCCTTGTTATCTCAAGATGAATTCAATTTTTTTCGAAAAGTTCAGCGATTTTGTCTAAGATTTGAGAAAAAGAATGAAATCGTTCATGCTCCAGATGATGATCTGTATAGCTGGATCCCTGCCTTTGGAGCGGAGGGATTTATTACTCGACAACATGCTTTTGAAATGATTGATCTAAATTATCCTGAGTGGGGATTAGCAGCAGATATGCTTCGTACAATTGCTGTAGATAATTTTGATCCCCAATTTTCAATGGCAGGTGGAGCCACAGTTTTAGCAATAAATCCTGTTTATGAGCACCATGAAAATGTACCGGTAAGGCTTGAAGCGTTAAAAGAGTTAGTAACTGGCCAAACACCTGGAGCAATCCTTATTACTGAGCCTGAAAGAGGATCTGACGCGGTGCATCAATTAACTACCTGTGATGAACAGGAGGATGGTTCATTTATATTAAATGGAGAAAAGGTCTTTAATACCAATGCTCCCAAATCCAAATGGGTGGTTGCTTATGCTACCGCAGAGCAAAACAACGGGAATATGATGGCGCAATTTTTAATAAATACAAATTGGGATGGCTGGAGGTGCGAACGAGTTGGAATACCCTGGACTCCTAAAGTATGGTTAGGAAAAGAAACATTCACAAATTTGAGAGTTCCAAAAGAGTATATCCTTGGTCCGGTGGGTAAAGGGCGTGAACATTTATTCGAGGGTCTTGTGCCTGAACGAATAGCCATTGCCTATGGGGCTGTTGCCCAATGTTGGGGTGCTCTCTCACATGCAGTAATCTATGCCAACTTGAGAAAGCAATTTGATCAAGAAATATTAAAGTTTCAGGGAGTAGGGTTTTTGCTGGCAGATCTCTGGGCTAAGACTACAAATTTAACATTTGGACTTCTAAAGTTCTGTGAAGGCTTTGATGAGAAATTTACCAAGTTTGAAGGGAATATCCCTCGAAATATTTCCCAGGCAATGGTCGCTTCAGCTAGTCAATTCAAGTACCAAGCGACGGCACTCTCAAAGGAGGTTTGTTATGAAGCAGCTAACCTTATGGGTGGAGCTGGTTTATCAGATAACACATTAATGCAGGATTATTTGAATATATCAAGAATTCAGGAGATTGTCGGAGGTTCGAGACAGATACAACAATATATTATGTCTCTTTCATTGAGGACATTGTACAAAATGTCAGTTTCATAGAATACCTAAATTTCTTTTTATTTTTTTCATTCCGATATTTTTTCATAGAATGTTTTTATCCTAGCAGGATGACAATATTTTACATATTTTTGAAGATTAATAATATATGAGGATTTTGAAAAATTATCCATGGACAATCCCTTTTATCATAACAATGGAAATTGCAGAATTACAACTATATTTCATTAGTTTTTGGGGACAGTCTTTACCGAGCTTCGGACTAATAGGCAGGTTTCTTGGAGGGGGATTAACTATAGGTGGGTTTTTCATGTGTAGAAAATATTATACAAAAAGATAGCCTTTACATGAAAGGAATATCTATCTAAATTTAGAATAAAAAAGAAAAGGAAATTGATTGATATTACAACATCTTGAAAAGTTGTCTTAAAGCCATACTCATTATGTATTGCTGAATCTGTCTTGAGCCGCCTACTATTTCTTGAATTCTAGAAATATTTACATAATCATGCATAAGTGTGTTATCTGATAAACCGGCACCTCCCATTAAATTAGCTGATTCATAACAAACTTGTTTAGAAAGGTTGGTACAATGATATTTAAATTGACTTGCTGATGCAACTAATGCCCTAGAAATGTTAGCGGGGATGTGTCCTTCGAACTTCTCCATTTTTTTATCATATTCTTCGCAGAATTTGAGTAAACCAAGCGTTAAGTTTGTTGTTTTAGCCCACAAGTCTGTTAATAGAAAACCCACTCCCTGAAACTTTAATATTTCTTGATCAAATTGCTTTCTCATATTGGCATAAATTGCAGCGTGTGAAACTGCACCCCAGCATTGGGATATAGCACCACATGCAATACCAATTCGTTCAGGTACAAGTCCTTCAAATAGATGTTCTCTTCCCTTCCCAACAGGGCCTAAGATATATTCCTTTGGGACTCGCAAGTTAACTAAATGTTCATGACCAAGATACAGCTTATCAACATATGGTATTCCGACTCGTTCGCAGTTCCATCCTTCCCATGAGGTGTTAACAAGGAACTGAGCCATTAGATTTCCATTATTTTTTTCTGCGGTAGCATAAACTACAGCCCATTTAGACTTAGGAGCATTGGTGTTATAGATTTTTTCACCGTTTAAAATAAATGAACCATCTTCTTGTTCATCACAGGTAGTTAATTGATGCACCGCATCAGATCCACGTTCGGGTTCGGTGATGCATATACATCCGGCTGCTTGGCCTGTCACTAACTCTTTTAATGCTTCTAATCTTACAGGAACATTATCATGATGCTCAATGATGGGATTTATCGCTAATACTGTTGCACCGCTTCCCATAGCAAACTGAGGATCAAAATTATCTACAGCTAGATATCGAAGGAAATCTGCTACAGCACCAAATTCTTCATAAACAACATCTACCATCTCAAAATTGTGAGCTCTTGTGATATAGCCCTCTGCTCCAAATGCAGGCACCCAATCATAAACATCTTCACCAGGACCATGAGTTATATTATTTTTCTTCTCAAATCTCATGCAGAATTTTTGAACTTTTTTGAAATAATTAAATTGTTCTGGTGAAAGTAAAGCCATTAGGTTATTATTCACAAAAGAATATCGATTTTTAAGACTCAATTTATCAAGAATTTCATCATTAATAGCTTGATCTAAAAACTTTGGCATAAATATTACCCCATTTTTTAATTCTATAAATATTTAGAATAATTAATTATACTAGGGAAAAAGTGCATTGACTTTTTAATTTTTGTAAAACAATAATACGATCTTCTAAATATCATAATTAGTTTTCAAAAAAGTGTTTGTGAAATCGTTAATAATGATCAATTTCCAAATAATATAGCACAATTTATTCAACAAATAAGTTTCTGTATTCTATTCGAAAATCGTTTTGAGATAATTAATCCTGTTTCGAATGGACAATTACTTTTAAATTGAATCACTGAAATAAAATGTTGATCAATTCCAGTCAAAGAAAGAACTCCAAAATTTTCTAGTGAGATAAGCTCATTTACTCTATAATTTCCTGAAATGAATCTTCCTTCTAATAATCTGATGATTTCAGAAAGAATATTTGGTTCTAAAGAAGAAACGATTACTCTTCCAGTTTGAGTTAAAAGAGCAGATGATACAACAAATGAGGAAAAAGTATGTAATTCATTAAAAACGTTTAATAATTCTTTTTTGATTTCGTCTGAAACAAGTTGACCATGATTCTCCATTATTTCATTTATATTTTTATCAAACTCGAAGAATTTTGAGATTTCTCCATCGAAGTTATTTGTAAGTAATGCGAGATCATACTTGTTCATAAATTGTTTCTTAATTTCTCTTAGTTGATTTCTAAGCTCGACAAGATTATCAGTTCGGTCACTAAAAAGAGCAAATAATAATTCATCATTACCGATTTTTTCTATCTCAAATATAAATCTAAAAAGACCTACTTCGATTTCAGATAATTCTTCAGTTTTCAATGTTTGTTTTACAAAAGAAAAAATGGCGCTTAAAAAGCTACTGGTTAGCTTTACATTGAAAATATCTTCATAAGTTTTATAGAATATTAATTCGCCAGTGTTTCCTTTCATTATGAAGATATTTTTTATCATTTTAACTCGGAGAAAAATAAGTAGAGAAAAATATATTCTTTAATTTCTTTAATATCAGTTTATCTATAAAAATTCTTTTATTAATAAGCTTCTTTAGGTTAACGCAACAAACATTCAACAAAATCTTACGAGACTTCTTCAAAAGATTCCTCTAAAAATAAAAATAATTATTAATATATCTATAAAGATTTTACATAGAGAAATAAGAACTTGATTTAAAAACCATCAAATTTTGCCCATTCATCTTCTTCTTCCTCTTCTTCGTCATCAACATATTCTTCAATCACATCACTTTTGACGCCTTCTGAAATATCCTCTTCGTATTCTTCAAGTTCATCTTCAAATGTTATTGATTTTTCTAAATCTGATATAATATCCGCAGCTACCTTTATTTCTGGAATTGGTCCTTCTGCGGGTTTTTTCTTTTCAACTAATTTGAGGTAATCCCCATGGATCTTAATGGTTATTGGAGTCTCTTCTTGTAAGAGCCTAACAACGACTTCTTCACTTGCACTAGAATCGTGAGGCATCCGCATAACAATTGCTCTAGAGCCTTCGAAAACACCGCTAATAATTTCAACGGTATCGTTTTCTTCCAAATATTCTGTAACACTCCTAGGTAATAACACATGTTTAAGTTCTTTCAATTCTATATTTTGCACTATCCTACCTTTAATATGTGGTATTCCTTGAACTGCTATTTGCACCTCTCTCTTTGTTGGTGCTTCGAAAAAGATGTATCCTGGCAACAGAGGGCTTACTAACATTGCTCTAATATCCGGAATTATATCAAGGATTTTGAATCTATAGAAAATTTGTTTTAAAATATTACTTTCTTGATTTATAGTTGTTCTAACTGCAAATAAAGTTGTCAGATCTTCTGCATCTTCAATTTCTTTCTTGCTTAAAAGTTCTTCTACATTAAAATCTTTACTCTCAATTTTTTTTACATCTTCTTCTTGATCGGCCATTTCATTTCACGATTCCTATTTGAATTTGGGTTATTTTAGAATTGTTTTGGAAAATAAGTATATACTAGTAAAAGATTACAAAATTAAAAATTTTTGCTTTTTATTAAAGGATTTTAGGATTTTTTGATTAAATAATTCTGTTTGTAAATGTAAATTGTAGCTTGATATATCTTCTAAATTAGAGTGGAATATTATTAATATTTAAAATATCTGGAATCTTCTTGTTTCTCTCAAGCCAAGAAACCTCATGTTTCATATATCTCCATGTTATCTCACATTTACCCTTCTTACCCTCAGTTTGCGTCTCCCATTCCCACGGATTCACTATTACAAGATCAGCAATTCTTATCCAAACCCTCTTTTTTATTTTTCCTCGTATTCTACCAATTCTATGTTTACCATCCTCACAGAAAACTTCCATTCGTTCATTTCCAAGAACCCCCACAACACGTCCAAACATTTCTCCCACTTTTCTACTAGGGAATTTTACACGAGTTACTACAGGTGGTTCTTGAGGTCCCCTCTTTTTTCCTTTTCCTTTTTTCTTAGCCATATTTGATTACTCTCTTCTATTATACTTATATAAATTAAATTTTATCTTCAGGTTTATAATCTCCTTTAATAAACACTACTTTAATTGGTTTATCAGAGTCATTTCTGATATTATGCATTTCCTTTGGTTCACATAAAAATACACTTCCCTGAGGTGCTTCATACTCCTTATTATCAATTATCATCACACCATTCCCTTCAACAAAATAAAATGTTTCATCAAGAAAGTTATGTCCATGAGCCTTTTCTGCCATTGACTCACTAGGAGTAAGTAATATTATACCCCAATCTATCGAAGGTCCCCTCATAAGATATTTTACACCAGATTCTCCACCTCGATATTCAAAATCTGTTTCATGAACTTTTTTGATTGCGAATCACCAATGGACTAATTATATTATAAAACAAATTATCTAGAGTAAATTATAAATCTTACCTATTATAAAGTGATTCATCGTTTATCATAATTAATTTCGCAACTTCATAAAAAGGTAAAAAGTAAATATAATGATTCCCGATTTCAGTTTTGCAAGTATCCCACATATCATTTTCGGTGTTGGAAAGCTAATCGAACTTTATAATATTATTCCAAAATTCGGAAATAATGTATTGTTTGTTATTGGAGGTAATTCGTTAAAACAATCAGGTATGTGGAATGAAATAACTTCCAACCTTGAACGTGAATCAATTAATTATTCTTTTGTTTCTATTCCTGGAGAACCATCTCCAACTGTTATAGATGAAATTGTGTCAAAATATAAAAATAAGGGGCTCAAACTAATTGTCGGTATTGGTGGAGGGAGTGTTACTGATGCAGGAAAAGCAATTTCTGCGATGTTGACAAAAGATGATTCAATTATAAATTATCTTGAAAGTGTTGGCTCTAAAATCCACAATGGTAAGAAAATACCATATATTGCAATCCCAACAACATCCGGAACTGGGAGCGAAGCAACAAAAAACGCAGTTATAAGTGAAGTAGGTTCTGAAGGTTTTAAAAAATCACTTCGTCATGATAATTTAATCCCAAATATAGCAATTGTTGACCCTGAACTGATGATTTCTTGCCCACGATCGGTTTCAGCGGCTTGTGGTATGGATGCTTTCACACAGCTAATTGAAGCTTATGTTTCTTCAAAAGCGAATCTCATTACAGATGCATTAGCTTATAGTGGAATAAAGTCTATGGGTGAAAATATTCTATTAGCATGTTCTGTAAAAGCGTCTAATGTTGATACTCGAGCAAGTATGGCGTATGGTTCATTAATATCCGGAATTGTACTTGCTAATGCGGGGTTAGGAATAGTCCATGGCTTAGCATCTCCAATTGGCGGGTACTTCGACATACCTCATGGGGTAATATGTGGAACTCTTCTCGCTGAAGCGACTAAAATTAATATTGAAACCTTACAAAAACAAGGAGAAGGGGGTAACTTAGGATTAAAAAAGTATGCTAAGATAGGTGCTCTATTATCCGGTGAAAAGTGTATGGAAGAAACTAAGATTCATGATTATTGTCTTAAGTTAATAGAATTGCTTGAAGACTGGACCAAATTATTAAATATTGATAAATTAGGAGAATATGGCATTGAAGAAAGACATATCAACAAAATTGTAGAAAAAGCAGGATTAAAAAACAATCCAGTAAATTTAACTAATGAAACAATTAAAAAGATAGTAATTAATAGACTATAGGTATAAACCATAGAATATTTCAAGACATTATATCTTTGTTACAAGTTTTTTTGCTAATAATTCAAAAACTAATTGGACGTTTTCACCTGTCTTAGAAGATATTTTTAAATAATCAAAAAAACCATATTCCTCTTTAATTTGAAGAGCTACATCATCATCGATAGTAATTTGGTCTTTCAAATCTAACTTTGTTCCTATGAAAATAATCGGAATATCAGGATTATCCTTTCTACAAATGTTAACCCATTGTTCAATTCGACCTAGACTTGATGGTCTGGTGAGATCAAAAAGTATTAGCGCACCTCTTGCACCTCTTGCATAACTGCTTAAGAGGGGTCTAAAATGTTCTTGTCCACCAAAATCCCATACTTGGAGTAATATTTTTTTATCTTCTAAGTTGAGTTCTTTTAAGAAAAATTCCACTCCAATTGTCATTCGAGTATCTGCGAGAAATCTACCCTCAATATATCTATAAAGAAGCGTTGTTTTACCAACACCACCCTCTCCAGCTGTGACAACCTTCAAGAGTATAGATTTTGTCATAGAATTCACTCAAATACAATAATAGGTAAAAATTTATTGATATATAGTTCTTGGAATTAGTAGAATATAAAAATTTTTTATTGAAAATTTAAAATGTACTAACTATTTTATATTTTTTTACGCTCAATCAATTGATATATATTTCTTTTGCCTCATAAATATTGAATTTATCTTAATTATTTTAGCTTTTCTACGCAAGTCTGAGTCATTTGTTGCGATATATATGTTTTGATTTTCCTTTTTTAAGTCTTTTAACATTCTGATTAAAAAGTCATCAGTAGTTTCATTTTCGTTTTTTATATCTTCCAAAATATCAATATTATATCTTTCTTTGTTTTTTTCTAAATATATTAAACCAGATTCCAAGAACTTGATAAATTTAGCAGTTTTTTGCTGTTTTTTTCTTTTTGCTTCTAATTCATCAAAAATTTGCTGATATATTATAAATCTTATTTCTCCTTCGATATTAAACCTAATTTCATCAAAATAATCAATTTTAAACTGAAAAGGAAGTAAAATGAAGTTAGAATCAATGACTATTATACTTTTTTTCGAATTCAATACGATTGGCGCTCTAATATTTTTCTTGTTAAAAGATTAAAAGCTTCTTGGACATTTTCACCGGTTTTCGAAGATATTTTCATATATTCAATCAAATTAAATTCATTTAAGAATGATTTCGCATAATCATCTTCGACCATAATTTCACTTTCTAAATCCACTTTTGTGCCTAAAAACAGAACTGGAAGATTTGGGTCACCCTTCCTTACAATATCAAGCCACTGTTGCAAGTTTTCTAAAGTGGTTATTCGAGTAAGATCAAACATAAGGAGTGCCCCTTTAGCTCCTAAAACATAACTTTCAAGTAAGAATCGAAACCGTTCTTGTCCTCCAAAATCCCAAAGCTGTAGTGTGCAATGTTTGGAATCAATTTCTGTCTCTTTGAGGAAGAATTCTACTCCAATTGTCATTTTTGTCTCAGCTGAGAATTTTCCCTCCACATAACGATGTAGAAGTGTTGTTTTGCCTACCCCTCCTTCTCCGGCAGTAAGGATCTTAAGAATGAACTTTTGTGGCATTGTTAATTTTCTCTTCTTAGTTTTTGAGTGATATATCTAAATTATTTCTCTTCTGGAGCTTTTTTTTAAGATTATTAAAATTTTATGTTATAATAATAATCAAAAAACCTATTAATATTCTTTTTTGAAAAGATATTTTGAGATTAATTAAATTGAATAATAATTTTTTGTATTTGTTTTTTATTGATAATTCAATTTAAATCAATAAAAAAGAATTTAATAATAAATTTTATTAATTTCAATATGATAATTACCGCTAGTCTTTTTTAGAAACATTAATAGATCTAATTAAGGTGATTTATATGAAAATGAAAAAGAAAATTCCAACTGAAGAAGAATTGAATAAATTTAATATAAACTCATGGGGTACATGGAGTAAAGAAGTCAGTGAATTTGATTGGTCTTATGGCGATACAGAAACTTGCTATATTTTGGATGGTGAAGTGGAAGTCACAGATTCAGATACTGGAGAGAAAATCGAATTTAAGAAAGGTGATCTTGTTCAATTCGAAAAAGGTTTAAAATGTATTTGGAACGTGAAAAGACCAATAAGAAAGTATTATAGCTTTGATTTGGACTTTGGTGAAATCGATTAATTTCCTTTCTTTTTTTTTTAATTCTCTTATAAACATTTTATTTTTAACTAACTGATAATTATAAAAATATCAATTAAATACAATAAATTGATGAATATGACTGAAAAAAATAAAATTGATTTAACTAAGATTAGAGTGGACCAATTAGGTTTTGTTTTCAAGGATGTTGAAAAACAGGCAAAAATTTTCGAGAATCTTTTTAATATTCCCAAATTTCATTTTATTCCTCCTTTTGCAAATAATGTAATATATAGAGGAAAAGAGGTAAGTGCTACAACAAAATATGGATTTAGTCGCTATTTTAACGATATTCAACTTGAACTTATTCAACACATCGAAGGTGAAAGTATTTATAAGGAATTTATTGACCAAGGGAGAGAGGGGCTTCATCATATTAGCCTTTTTATAGAAAATATGGAAGGGTATATTGATAAATTTCAAAAATTTGGATATGATGTAATATATTCTGGGGCAATCAGTACTCAAAAATGGGTCTATTTAGATACTGAAACGGATTTGGGAGTCTTATTAGAGTTACAAGAAACTTTCAGTAGAAAAAGAAAGAAAAAATGAGATAAGTCACTTTTTTATAATTCAAATCTTTGCTTATCTTTATGTTCTTTTACCGAGATCTCTCTTTCACGGAGTCTATTAAGCTTTACTAAATTTTCTTTTATAGCTTTAATTTCTGCTCTGGTGGTAACTTTATAATCTTTCAAGTTATCAAGGATTTCTTTTTCAGTAAAACCTTTATTATATACTTCCTTAAATTTTGCGATTGTTTTCTCATGGTAGAATATATATTGTTTATTTAAGAACGTAATTAACCAGTTTTTCTTATCTTGGTGTTGAGATAATTCAAACATATCATCCTGTATTTTTTGTAAAGGTTTCTTAAACTTACGTGCTATTAACTCATCCTCGATTTTATAATATTTACTTAAAAAATTTCGAAGCTTTCTTTTAAACAGTATTCTCGGAACATAAGATAACAAAAACAATACTAGGGTTATTCCTAGCATCCAAATAGCTGCTATTACATTATAAATGGCTACAATTAGGATTATTGCTACGAGAAAAAGAAACCATTTTCTTCCAATTGTTTTTATTATGACAATATACTTTTTTGGCAAGGTTTCAGAGTAAGAATTATTCCGTATTAATTAAAGATATAATTTATTGCTTAAAAACTTAATTTTAGATGAATTCAAAAAGGTAAACTACAAATAACCACATAAAAAAGCGTGACCGGGTATTTTCCTTGTATGCCATGACCGTAAGCAAACTTACAGTTTGTAGTTTCCCATAGATTCTACTTCCAGACCGTTATGGTCTGTAATTCGCAACTACAGTACTATCTACAACGCGAAACAAGTTTAACTTCCGGGTTCGGATGGTTCCAGCGCAGTAGCGAATTGCTACTAATTTATGTGGTTATAAACTTTATTTTAAACCATTTTATAAGGTCGGTTATTTTATATGAAAATACTTACTTATATATGGTTACAAGTAAATAGGAATAATTAAAGCTAATAAAAAAACTTTTCTGTAATATATTTATTAGATTTGAAGAAAAATAAGTTTAAAAAGGAATAATGTAAAAGATTTACATTAGGTTTTTCAAATTTCTCTTTCAATATGATTGGCTTTTTTTAATCCATAATAAGTAACATAAACAGAAATTCCAATAACTCCAATAATGGTAATCATAGAAATTGTTGATATATAATTCATTAATGGGTTTGGTATTAATAGAGTAAATGAAGAATCTTGGAAAATAATTGTATTATTTGCATAATCTCTTGCAAAAATTAAATAGGAGTATTTACCAGGTGTTAGTTTCTCGGTGTCGATAGAAAATATTTCTTTATTTTCATTAATACTATTTGATAAACCATAGAATGTATAATCAGTGAAATTATTTTTTGATAGAAATAAATATACACATTCAATCCCAGATTTATTGTCATGAGCTTCGATATTCAAAGTGGTTATTATTGATGTTTTAGGATTTAGTGGACTACATTCTGATCCTAATAATATAGGATTATCCTCATCTGTAAGTGTCGTAAAATTGAAATAAGATGGGATTAAATTATGCCCAGTGATGGTTACATTATATAACTCATTTGCTTTTGCAGGAACACGAAACTTTGCTAACCCACTCTCATCCGCATAGGCAGTATGATATTTCCCATCAGAGCTGGTTAAGTGAACTGTGGCATAAGATACAATTTTGCCCATAACATTTTTAATCGTAATAGATACTAATTGACCTTCATAAATATCTTCAATAAATGGATTCAATGCAACTTTTGGTTCATTCGTATAGATGTCAAGCTCCGGATCACCCAAAAGACAGTATGTTAAAAGTTGCTTACGTTCAAAATCTAAATCTGTTGATCCAAAACTATCTGTATAGTGTTCACTATTCATATATGCAACCTTTGAATCATATAGTGCTCTTCCCTGTTGAAATTTCTTATTCATATAAAATTCTTTCCAAAACAATTTAGCATTACCACGATTTAACATTTCTAGTTCATAATCATCTAAAAAATACCATGTAACTCTTAATCCACCAATAGCTCCTATCGCCCCTCCAAATTCCTTTTTTATTAATGTTTCGCCGATACTAGCATCACTGAAATCATAACTTGAAGTTGAGCAAGCATCCAAATACACTAAAGAAGGCATATGATCATTCGAGCTACTACTAGCCTCTGATGAGCGGTACCCTACAGTACTAGGATTTCTATAGTAATTTGTAGGAGTTCCATGACCTGCCATTAACACAGTAGAAAATCCATTATCGAAATTACTGTCAAGATTTGATAGAGTAAGATTATATCCTTCCATTAAATGAGTATAATTAACTTCATTTTTTGCATAATTCTCTATAATATAACTTGTTAAGTCGCTTTCATATTCACCATCAGGATCAGAACCGCTAGGATAATTAGATATCCCTCCAGCTAATAACATCTGATTCATCCAATCACCCACATTTGGATTGGTCTCATATTTTAAGGTTTTATTTACCATAATTTCAAGTTCATGAGCATTATCTGCTGGAAATCTTCCTACGTATACTTCTGGATCCCATGAGATCTCATCTAATCCATAAGCGTTATCATAAGGGTTTTCTCCCCAATTTCCATCGTCATCACTGTTCCAAGTCCCATTAAGATCAGCATAATAATAATCTGTAGGTTTATAATATTCTCCACCAACGGTTTCACTTCTTCCATCTTCCCATCTTAATACATCAGGATTATACACATATCTAATTGGGATTAAATCATTTTGAGCATCACCAGCTAAAAGAACCCATCTTATATTTTCCCTGTCATAATACCATTTAATCATGTTTCGAATTCTTTCTGTATCATCAATCCCTGGATATAGAGAGAAGTTACTTAATATAATAGTTTTAACGCCCTTTTCATTTTTCCAATCCATTAGAGGGGTAACCGCATCGATATAACTTTGGTTATCTGGAGTGATAATTAACATTTCAATTTTTGGATTATACCAGAGATCATTCAATGAAGAGTAATCAATATCTGGCAAAATCGATGCATTAATATCTCCATATCCATTAGAAATTTTTGGTTTTTCCGTAGTGTAATATTCTGTTGTCTCTTCTAAATTAATTGATAGAAATATATTGAATATTGGAGTAAAAATTATAAAAAGGACAAAAAAGTAGATAAGTTTTTTA
Organism: Promethearchaeota archaeon; assembly: GCA_016839655.1. Next base: position 28,610 of record JAEOTW010000022.1, read on the forward strand.
GGAAATAGCCTAACCATTAATTATCAAGATAACGATTTAATTACAATATATATATTATAGGATATAAAGATTTAAAAATAAGAATCTAATTGTTATAAAAAAAAGCTATCAAAATATTATGTCCCAAAAAAGATTTAATTATTGTCCACATTGTAACAAAAAAATAATATTTGAAATTGAAATGAAAGATATTAATTCAAGTCAATATCCTGCTCCAGTTTATATTTTATGTAAGTTGTGCAATAAAATATCAACTTTTTATGTAGACAGTTTCTTACGAGTATCATATAAAGAACTTGATAAAAAACCGGGAGCTATTAAGACGATTAAAACACAATAGCAGATCTAATTGTCAAATTTTTTTTAAAAACTCTATATATTGATTAATTTAATAAAAAATACTACCTTAATTGTTCATAGGAAACTAAATATATAGGAGTTAAAAACAATAAAATTAATTTAATATGACTTATAAGTTGGAAGATGTAAGTGGAATTGGAAAAGCAACAGCAGAAAGATTAAAGGCAGCTAAAATTGATTCTGTTGAAAAGCTTGCTAACGCAAAAGTAGAAGATTTATTAAAACTTAAGATTAAAGGTGTTGGGAAAGCAACAGCACAAAAGTATATTAGTAGTGCTAAAAAACTATTAGAAGAATCTAAACCTCAAACAAAACCTAAAGCTGAAGCAAAACCAAAAGCTAAAGCAAAACCAAAAGCTAAAGTAAAACCAAAAGCTGAAGCTAAACCAGAAGCTAAAGCAAAACCAAAAGAAAAATCTTCCAAAATAAAAGATTTAATAAAAAAACAAGCAGAATGCAATATAGGTCTTGTAGGGCACGTAGATCACGGTAAAACCACCCTAGTAAAAGCTCTTACAGGAGATTGGACAGATAGACATTCAGAAGAGCAAGAGAGAGGAATTTCAATAAAATTAGGATATTCAAATGCTACTATTTTATTTTGCCCAAAATGTGATGAATACATAACATATCATCTTTCTGAACAAGCAAGAAAAAAAGGAGAATCACGGTTTTTGTGTCCTCAGTGTAAAGAACAGTTAGAATTTAAAAGAAATATTTCATTTGTTGATGCTCCCGGACATGAAATCTTAATGGCAACGATGTTAAGTGGGGCTTCATTAATGGATGGAGCATGTTTACTAATTGCTGCTGATGAAAAGTGTCCTCAACCACAAACAAGAGAACATTTGGAAGCATTGCATATTGCGGGTATAGAAAACATTATCATCCTGCAAAATAAAATTGATGCAGTTTCACGAGAGCAAGTAGTAGAAAACCATCAAGAGATAAAAGAATTTATTAAAGGTACTATTGCTGAAAAAGCTCCCATTATACCAATTTCAGCAGTTTTTGGAGCTAATATGGGACTAGTTTTAAGAGCATTTGAAGATATTATTCCTTCACCAGAACTTAGTGAGGGAAAATTCCAATTCTTAATAGCAAGATCTTTTGATATCAATCGACCTGGAAAAGATATCGACACATTAAATGGGGGTGTAATAGGTGGATCAGTCTTAAAAGGCAAAATTAATGTGGGTGATCAGATTGAAATTCGACCAGGAATTAGAGTTAAAGAAAATTATATACCTTTGAAATCCAGTATAGTGAGTATTAGTCAAGGAAACAATCTATTGGATAATGCTAAACCAGGAGGTCTTATAGGTTTAGGAACAAAATTGGATCCCGCCTTAACTAAGGGTGATCACTTGATAGGTCATTTAGTTGGAAAACCAGAATCTTTACCGGACGTTTTTGATGAAGTAGAATTAAAAGTTACTCTATTAGATAGAGTAATTGGTGTCGAACAGATGCTCAGGGTGCATTCACTTAAACATAATGAAAAGTTATTATTAGTAGTAGGAACAGAAAAAACAGGTGGAACAGTTACAAAATTATTAAAAAATAGTGTTATTCTAAAATTGAATCCCCCAATATGCCCTCCAGAAGACTTTATCTACGCGATTTCTAGAATTATAAACAGACGTTATCGTTTGATTGGATATGGAGAGACTGTTAATAAAAATTAAAAATTTTGTTAAATTTTTCTGATTTTATCAATTATGATGAATAGGAAATAAATACCTCACGTATCTTCCCTCTGATTAGAGATATTGATGGGTCTACCCCTTGAAAAACTTTTTCCAAAGCCTCAATTACTTCTGTTTCATTATTTGGGTTATTTGATTTAGTTAGACTTTGTTTAGTTTCATATAATATCAGAGTTTCAGAAACTTTAGCAAGAAAATGGAGTATTATCTCAGCAATGATATTGGTTGATAAATTATCATGGTTTTTTATTTCTTTAATCTCATAAAAAATCTCATTCATTATTCTATTGTCATTTAAAAACCCAATAAAGTCATCTATATTATCACAAAAGATAACAATCAAAATTACTTTCGCATTTTCTTATATTTTAAATAATAAATTGCTCCAAAAAATACAATAATTCCATTTAATAGACCAAATACCATTATCCAAAGTGGAAAATGAGGATAATTAGTATAAATATAATTAATTTCATTTACTGTACTGACCATTGACTCCTTTAAGAAAATTCTATTATAATAAACTCTAATCGTGTAATTTCCACGAGGAACATTGAATAGGATTATCTCGCCATGTTCATTGGTATTACCTGGTGGTATTGGCTGGATGCTGTTGTTAGACATATAAGTCCCATATTCAACACCATAATAAAATACTTCTACACTTGCACCCACTAAAGGCATTTTAATATTATCAGTAATGACAACTCGTAGAGTTTGATCCGAAATGTATTTTATGATACAAGGACAAATTTCTCCTAAAATTATATAAGGAAACTTTATTTCTATTCCTTCTATCCCTATTATTGAACTATTTAAGTAAAAGTATTGAAAATCTCTTTCGAATTGAGAATTGATTATTATTATTTGATCAATAAAAAGAGTTTCTTCATAAATTGATAAGTTTTTAAGATAGATATGCTCTGGTCCAGCAATTACTGAAGGTAAATATATTCTTTCGCGAATTTCATTCATAGAAATAAGTCTATCAATCGCCCAATTCTTATCTACTGAACTTTCGAATTTACAAGTGAATGGGGTTGTAAAATTTAATAAAACAACACTATTATTAGCATTAAAATGATCTGTTAGCAAGATATCAATAGATTTATTAATATTTAAATGATCACCAATGTCAGCAGGAATATCATTTAACAAAAGGCTGTGTTCATTTAATTTACTTCTATCAGGTAAATTGATTGTTAATGCTATATCAATGTTATCAGCTTCTAAGTTAGTATCAAATATAGTTTCACCATATTTTTTTCCATTTAAGTTAAATCCATATTTAAACTTTACAGTAAAATTTTGTATTGTATTTATCATTCTTAAACCTTGTCTTGGATATTGGCTTAAACTCCATGATAGAATATTAATATCATATTCCCATATAAGATACATTTTAAAACTGAAAACAGGGCCTTTTTGAAAATAGGTTTCGTAATTAAACACTATAAATTTATCGCTATCAAAGGTAAAATCAGTTTCTTCATCTAATTCAATTATATCTGTTCCATTATCTACATAAAATTCTTGTAATCTACTTGGTCGCAAACGAGAAAGATAAATTAAAGAACCTGCTAGGGGATTGTTATAATCAACAGATAAACTTTCATTCAATTTTACAGTTATTATATTTCTATCCACTATATCTTCATTTAAATTGTCTTGTATTGCGGGTTCCATAGTTTCGATAAGAACTAAATCCGTTTGGGATATGCTTAATGCGCCTGAATTAATATCATCGCCAATTACTGGATAATTTACATTATTATTAAAAAACCCCGGCTCCAGTTTACTGAAATCAATATCATTTACAGTAATATTCCCTAGAGAATGTTTCTCTTCAGAAAGTATAGGTATAAAATCATCCTGAGAGATATTACTTAATGTTGGATTGAATTCATTATTCATAGAGCTTGAATTATGTTCTACTGTGCCAAATGTAATCGGAATTAAAAAGAAAACTATAATAATAATAATCACAAAACCTTTTCTGTAATTATTCTTGCAAAACCAATTTTCATATGGCATATTAAATGTTCCCATTGTAAAGTAATTACGACAGAAAATTAAAATAAATTAAATAATTTTTCTATAGAATTTATCGCTTATCTAATTTGCTTGATTTTCGAATAGTAAATCGGAATATTTATAATTTTAGAATTTATTTGGAATTTATTAGGTTTTAAATAAAGATAAGAATATTAAAATAATTCATTTTGAAAAATCAGTATCTTGGATTTTAATGTTAATTCTTTACTTACTTATAACATAATGATTTAGATGAGGCAATCACCAGACAAAATAAAGTTTCTAGAAGATCTCAATCGAGCTGTAGATGAATTTGTAGACCGTTCTTTTACACATGTTATAATTATTTCCCATAATGATGCTGATGGAATAAGTTGTCTTCATATAATCCAAAACTTATTATACAAAATCCATATAAACTATGATTATTTTATCTATAATAGATCAATTTCTTGGGAGAACTATTTACAAGGAATTCTCTCAAGTAGGCAATCTGAAAAAAATGCATTCATTTTTACGGATGTAGGTTCCAATTTAAAAGAATTAATCCCAATTATTAAGGAAAGAAAAGAATTTTTTTTTATTCTTGATCACCATGAAGTAGAAGATGATGTTGAATTCGATAGATTTCCTGAAAATTTGTTCTTCATAAACCCAACAATTTATGGTTATGATGGACTTGAACATATTGCGGGAGCCACTTTAACATATATGTTTGCAAAACAAGTAAACTCATCCGTAATAAAACAGGGATGGCTAACAATTATTGGGATTGCTGGAGATTCATTAAAACCCATGGATAGATTACAATCGTTTAATAAGGAGGTGTTTGAGGAATTAGTAGATGAAGAACTCATTGAAGTTAAAGAAGGTTTGATTTTATTTGGAAGTATGCATGAATCTATAAAGAACGGCTTAAAATATAGTATATTGCCCTTTCTTAGCCGTTTTGGAGGAGGATCTGATCAGACCATCAATTCATTTTTAACCAGACTTCAAATTGATCCAAGAAAAAAAGTGGTTGATTTAAGTCAATCTGAAATTCAACTAATTCAAAATGAAAAAGAAAATATTAATCCTGGACATTATGCGCTATTACATCATAAATCAGGATTATTAAAACATGCGTTTGAACATGCTCTTCTTTTGAACATCTTATGCTTTAAAAATATTAGCGCAGCAATTTCTATAATTCAGTTAAAATCTATTACTCGTTATGCCAAGAATATATATTCTGAGTATATTGAAAATCTTTCTCGAGATTTACGAACTATTTCAAATGAAATACCTCAATTTGAAACCAAAAAAGCCATATTTTTGGAAGTTAAAGGTAAAATACCTCCAAGCAACTGGTCAGATACGGCTAGTTTTAGTGCTGTTAATGAACTATTTGATCCATATAAAGTGTTGTTTTTAGGAGGTCTTGAGAAAAAATCAGGCACAATTAAATTGAGTGTTCGGTGCTCAAGGAAATATCTAGACAAAAACAAGTCAAATGGCATTAATAAAATTATAACAAATATCAAAAGAGAATTTGGAGGCGTAGGCGGAGGTCATAAGTTAGCAGGAGGGATTAGATTGTCTAGACCCTCTTATAATCTTTTAAAAAACAAGATAGATGAGTTTATTTAATTTATCAAGATAGAATATTATATAAATGAAATACATAGAAAAATATTCAGAAACTGATTTTATTATTAAAGTGAATGTAAAAACTAATTGCATCACCCAAAAAATCATAGTTGATGACGAGTTTTTAACGATTTCATTAAAATCAAAGCCGATTCAGAATAAGGCAAATAAAGAACTTTTAAATTTATTAAAAATGAGATTAAAAATTTCTTCTAATCAAATTCAAATAATATCTGGGTCAAAAAGACCAGATAAAATAATTAGACTTAACTTTTTGGAAAATACTAAAGAACAAGAGATATTAAGGAATTTACTAGGCTGACTTAACTTCCAATTTTTTTCATCTTACCACATTTTAAACAGGTTATAAAATGTGTCATTCCCTCATCAGCTCTACGGGTTTGCCTTGTTTCTAAGTGTGCTTTATCATATCCGCATCTAGGACATTTAAAATCTTTAATTGTGCTTCTTAAATTTTCTTCTTTCCATTCCATAACATCTGACAAATTGGTAACTTCATTCCTAATTGAATGCTCTATTTTAGTGGTAAGTTTATATGCTTCATATTTTTCTTCGATAAATGGTTTGGTTGCTCCGCACTTGCATTTAAATACTTTTTTTCCATCTGAAGTTGAAGGTAACATCATTCCTCCACATTCATCACAGAATTCCATAAACTAATAAACCCAAACAATAGATTTAAATTCACTTTCCTTAAAATTAGTAAATTATTCCTCCCAAATAATTTTTTTGAATTTAAAATCTTAAACCAAAGAGTAAAGCACAAAAAATTACTCCAGATATCAAATCAGCTGTAGTTCCTGGATTTAACTTGCCTTTCTTTGCTTGGAGTTCATTATCTAGTTCTATTGTTAAACTTAACCCTTTTTCAGAAGATATGCCTCCATATTGTAAAATTGTCGTTGCCATATCTGAGATATATGAAGCAAGATCACGCCCAGACTTTCTAATAACTAATGTATCTGGATTTAAAGATAAAAGTTTAAGATAAGTATTGACTGTTGCTATATTTATATCCTTAAATTGATTAAAAACATTAATATAATACGGTAATCCGTTATTTATAATTATCTTAAATCCCGTTGAATATTCTAAACTTATCAAATCATACTCCTTTGAAAATTCAAAAATTTTTTTAAGATTTATTTTATCAGCTAATAATTCATCAAAAACATTCTCATCATTGATATCATATTTATCAATTCTCCCCAAACCTCCAGGATTACAAG
>JAEOTW010000132.1 GCA_016839655.1 Promethearchaeota archaeon
AATCACTATTGTTTTCTTTTCCTCCTGGTACTAAAATGTTTTACTTCCCAGGGTTCCCCTTCCCTGCCGGGAATCTTGCGGATTATTGGGCCGCAAGCGGATGTCCTATTCGAGCATCTCGGGGTCAACGTCTTCTTGCGACTAGCCCGAGCTTATCGCAGCTTGTCACGCTCTTCATCGGTGCCCAAGCCAAGATATCCACCAAATAGCGGAGGCGTATTGGCAACTACTCGAGGAAAGATTCAGAATGCTTGCATAAGGGTATGCGTATTCGGAGACAATAACTCAATTAAGCATGATATATAGGTTGCTTAATATCATTAATGACGATTTGAGACAAATATAATGAAGACTTAATAAATAAAGGGAGTATGTTCTTATGAGCATGATTTTCATGCTTAGCGTAGCGTATCGTTTTCTGTAATATCTCGTTCATGGGGTACTCCATGCGCCGTGTTGTGTGAATTCTTACATGTTTGTGTCTTTGTTTTCAAATTCTCGCATGTTTCGCCTTATGAGATATACTTCCACGAGGCCTTGCTAATTAAAGGTGTACCACATCCATATAGGATGAGATATTTTCTCACCGATAATTATCGTTGGTAAAACTACCAGCGACGAAATATAAGAATAAATCCTTGATTAAAAATTTTATGGTCTAGTTTCGTAAAAGTTATAAGGTAGAATAGGGCGTGTGAATGTACTTAAATAAATGGTTAATAAGTGGTGATATGGTATAAAGAGGCGAGATAGTTAAGAGAACAAATTAGAAAATATAGTAACTTTTATAGTTTAATTATGAATACCATAAATTATTAATATTAGACGGAGAAGATTTCGAAGGAATTACAGAATATAGGTAAGATTAGTAGCGAATGACTGATAGGAAGGTTTTGATAGGAACATCAGGATGGGGGTATGACGAGTGGGTTGGACCTTTTTATCCGAGGGGTTTAAGGAAAGAGGATTATTTATTATATTATTCTGACATATTTTACACGAACGAGATAAATACAACGTTTTATAATATTCCCTCGATGCGGGTTGTGGACAATTGGGTGAGCAAGACACCTGGTGATTTCTCATTTTCGGTTAAAATTCCTCAATCGATTACCCATGAGGCTAAGTTAGATATTGATTTATGTTTAGACAAATTGGATTACTTTTTGAAAGTAATGGTCCCTCTGATTGAATCAAGGAAAATAATGGCATTTTTAATACAGTTACCTCCGTATTTTAGGAAGGAGCAGCACTTTGGTAATTTAAAACAATTTATTAACAATTGGTCAGGCAATCCTAAAAAAGATGAATATCATTTAGTTATTGAATTTAGAGATAAGTCATGGATGGACAAAGACGTATTTAATTATTTGGAAGATAATTCTCTGACGTATTGCGCTGTAATTGAGCCATTATTACCTCCAAGGATGGATGTTACAGATCACTCATTTTCTTATATTAGGTTTCATGGATATGGGAAAAATATTTGGTTTGATTATTGTTTTACTGAGGAAGAAATAAAAAAATGGGCACATCCAATTCGAGAGGTCATTCAGAAATCAGATAAAGTTGGGATATATTTTAATAATCATTTTTCAGGCTATGCAGCAAAGAATTCTTTGATGTTAATGAAAAAATTAGGTGTCGAACCAAAGAACTCACCAGAAGAAATAAATCTTTTAGAGTTTAAGAAAAAATCAGGAGAATACTCAAAAGGTCAGGTTGCTTTAGATAAATTTATGAAATGAGATATATTGGCATCAAGAAATTTGACAAGAAGAAATCTAAAAATTGGAATTATTGGAGCAGGTTCGATAGGAAGTCTATTTGGGGGATTTCTAGCTGATATTGAATCTAAGAGTTATTCAATTGAGGTAATTTTTTTTTGTACAAAGCCTCATGCTGATAAAGTAAACACAGATGGGTTAATGATTTACACCAATCAGCAGAGGAAAGTAGTTAAGAATATCAAAGCATACGAAAATGAAAAGGTTTTTGAGAAAAAAACAGAAGAAAATAACTTTTTTGATTTTATTTTTCTTACAACTAAGGTTTATGATAGTGAGGTATCAGTACGGCAATATAAAAACCTAATTGATAAAAGCAAATGGTTAGTGATTTTGCAGAATGGGATTGGGAACGAAGATATTATTATTCCACATTGTAATAAATCAAAAATAATAAGAGTTGTGTCTTCAGCTGGGGCGTTCTTAGATAAGCCGGGCCATGTAATCCATACAGGGGAGGGGATAACTAAGGTTGGGTTTCCATTTCTCTATGAGCTTGATTTAGATCCGCAATTAAAAGAACAAGCAAAATCAGATATAAGATTATTAAAGGAAATATTAAATTTAGCGGATTTAGAGACTATCGTTGTAGATGATATTATTAGTGAGTGTTGGGAGAAAGTTTTAGTAAATATTGGTATAAACGCGTTAGGGGCATTAACACGATTACCTAATGGAAAATTAATTGAAAGTGAAGAATTAAAGTATATAATGGGAGAAGTAATAAAGGAGGCTGTTAAAATAGCGGAATTAAAAGGAATCAGGCTTTCTAGGAGGGATTATATTTCAATTGCTTATGATGTTGCCGAAAAAACAGCTGAAAATAAGAATTCAATGTTGCAGGATATATTGAATAGAAAACCAACAGAAATTGAGTTTATGAACGGAAAAATCTTGAAGTATGCTAGAGAGTTAGGAATGGAGGTACCTTTTAATGAATCTTTAACTTTGTTAATCAGAGGATTAGAACATTCAATGATTTAGAATTTCTTTACATCCAAAATCATAAAATACGCATTCTCGCCATCTCGATAATAGTTTTGTTTGATACTTTCGACTTTATAATTAAATTTTTCATATAAGCGAATTGCTGTGTAATTCGAGACTCTAACTTCCAGTACATATTGCTTAATTTTATATTTTTTTATGGAGACCATACTACTTGATAATAATGCGCGAGCAACTCCCCTTTTTCTGTATTTTTCTGAGACAGCGATTGATACAAGATGTCCTTTATTAATATATTTTAAACTATTAACTGCTGGAGCTTTCTCAACCCTCCACATTATGTAGGCTATTACATCTCCATTTCTATTTTGGGCAACTAAGAAGCATTCTGGAAAATTATCAAGTATGCTTTTATAGAAAAAATATGGGTAATCTTCTGGTAATTCTCGCTCATTTATTTCGATTACTGCATCTAAATCTTCTAATGTACACCTTCTTACAATGAATTCCAAATCAACTGCTGTACTATCAAAGATCTTTGTCTCAGAATCTTTATTTGTGGTCATTGTAATAAATGTTTAAGAATTTGTATATAACAAATAGCCTTTAACAATATATGGAATATAAAATTAATAACTTTTAAGCTTTTATGAATGAGAAGACTCCAATCAAAATTAGAATTCTATTGAGTCAAAAATGGCTTCTTTTTGGTTTTTAATATACTTTATTATCAAATTTAGAGATTCCTCAATATTTTTTTTGTTATCGAAGTTTTCAACAAGATTTTCTAGTTGTATCATGTTTGATTTTTTTAATTCTTGAGCAACTTTTATCATTTCTGGTATAGTTCTTACAATATTATCTACAATAGTAATATCTGCCCATAATGACGTTCTGCTTATTGGATTTAAATCAACTGCGATGACCATTTTATGTAATTTTTTCAATGCTTCAGTTCGATCACCATCTTCTAGGGGAACCATTACTAAATCTGCTTGTGCTATTAATTCTACTTTTCTCCTATTACTCTCAAGACCATTGAGTTCGACCATTTTATTAGGATCAATACCATATAGTTCTGT
>JAEOTW010000133.1 GCA_016839655.1 Promethearchaeota archaeon
AATATTTGAAAACTTTTCTAACTTTATTGAATTGAAAGATTTTAGATCTTTTTTACTATTTACTCTAACTAGTCAAGTTCCAACTAATATATTAGCTCAAATCGGGTTAGGAGGTAATAAAGAAGTTATAAACTTACCTTATAATCCTCTATTTAATATTTATTATCAGAAAATTAATTTGATATCAGCAGGGTCTTTAATAATTTACGTAAAGAACGAGCCTATAACTGATAAATTTACATTAGAAAAAGATCATCAAATAATAAAAAATTTTCTAACTGCTAATGAAATGAATCTAGCATTTCGAGGTAAAGAAAAATTTCTCCTCCCGAAGATTAGTGATTGCTCAGCTTATAATAACAACGGAAAATCTAATTTAACAATTAAAGTTGACGATCTATTCCATTCATTAGAAAGTTTCTTAGCAGTAGCGGAACCAAATTTGCTCTTTGTTGTAGATGCTACTAATGAATCAGAATCTGATATATTATTTACGTTTAACATGGTGCCAGAGATATCCGGTCATATCGATCAAAGGGTTCTGAAAATCGATGTTTTTTTTGATAAGGACCATAAAACAAGAGATAAAACCTATTTAAAAAGAGAAGAAGATTATACAATAAAATTTTTAAATGATATCAAAGAAATAAGTCATGCAGATACATATAAGTCAGCTTTTTCATTAATACTGCATGTAAAATCATTTTCAAAACCATAGTATGACTCAATTCTTTTTATTTCTTTCATCTTGATTTAGAATGTTAGATATAAAAAATATATATTAGTGTATTAATACTATTATTGCATTTATTAGATAGTTGATAGAATTATATTCGTTAACAATTAAGCGATTAATACAATTAAAGGATTAATATAATCAATTTATATATCATCCGACAAAATATATTAAATATAATATTCAGTATTCAGTTTAATTTTAAATATCATGTAAAAAGGGTTGATAAAATGAAGATTATTACAATAAATTTACCAGAAAAGTATTTGCATGCAATTCAAATTTTAAATGACATGGGGGTTTATCCTTCCCGGAGTGAGGCGATAAGAATTGCTTTGAATGAATTTTTAGCGAAAGAATTAAAAATGTACAACGATCTCGATGATCATAGCTTTAAAATGCTTATAAGAAGCAAAACTAATAAAAAAAATTAATCTTATCTCTTTTTTTCATTTTAGAATTTAAATCTCTAGGTTTTAATGTATTATCTTTAATTCACTTGATTTCCCAAAATGAATTAATTAAAAAATTAAATAGAAAAAAGACATAATAAAATTGATCTATTAATATCTAAAATTGTTAACGAATCATGAAATATTTAAAATCTACGCAAATACTGACTTTATTAACTCTTTTCTCAAGTGCCTTGTTTAGCATAATAAGCCCCATGGCAGAAGAGATTTCTTTTACTTTGAATTTTAATGAAAATCAAGTACCATTCATAAATTCAATGTTTTTAATAGTTGGTGCTGTTAGTTCTCTTATATGGGCAATTTTAGGAGACAAAACTTCAAGGAAAGTATTACTTGTTATTTCAACCCTCGAATGGTCAGTTCTCACGCTACTTACAATTTTCTCTACTAATTTTCTTTCTTTATTAACATTTCAATTAATTACAGCAATAGGATTTGGGGCAGCATTACCGCTAATCTTCTCCTTAACAATAGATTTAGTTGATCCAAAAAACCGCGGAAAAAAATTTGGGACTTTATCAGCTGTTTATGTTTTAGGTAATGGATTAGGACAAATCCTTTCGGGATTCTTAATAGATTACTACACATGGCAAATGCCACTTTTAATTATTTCTATAAGTGGGTTTGTTTGTACGGGATTGTTATTTTTAGTTAAAGAGCCTTTAAGAGGAAGCACAGATGACCTCTATAAATCAATTGAAGAGGGTGCTCTTGGAATAGGATATAAAATTAAGATAAAAGACCTTAAGCAAATTTGGAAAATCAAATCAACTTTATGGATATTATTATTGAATTTTACCATGTTTATCTCTATAGGTGCCATATCATCATTTTTTATTTCAATGTTGAAAAATGATTTTGATCTGACTTCAACTATAGCAACTTTAGTATTAATTTTAGTATTTGGTTCTCAAGTTCCCGCAGGGCCTCTCTTTGGTAAATGGGGAGATAAAAAATATGAGACTGAAAAGAAAGGAAGGATGAAAGTTGTGCTAATATGTCTTTTATCTGGCTCAATTTTATATATTATAGCTTATTCACTATTTTTTATTTCGACAGAATTACCTTTTATTATTATGTTTATTATCCTTACAATAGGAGGTGCCTTTTTATTCGGGGGTATTGACCCGTTAACGCAAGCTACTCTCGGAATCAACCCTCCACAGATTAGATCAACAATTTATTCTATCAATTATTTGACCTACACTTTTGGACGTAGTATAAGTTTACTACTTCTTGGCCAATTCTTCATTATCTTTAATAACTTTTATAGTCCAGGTTATTTGATTTTATCGATAATGGCTCTATTATGCTCGTTAACTCTTATCCCTATTTTAAAAACACTACCAAGAGATATTGAGAATATAAAATCGAATATAATTTAATTTACTTTTTTTTATATAAAGAATTATCATGGAAATAAAGACTGACTTGTGTATAGGGTGTGGGCAATGTATAATTATTTGTCCAGTTCAAGCTATAAGACTAATAGATAATAAAGCGATAATAGATCAGGATCTATGTGTTGAATGTGCAGTGTGCTATCGAGATGCGGGATGTCCTGTTAACGCAATTAGGTTGAAGCGATTGAAGTGGCCAAGAATAATTAGGAGTCCATTAAGTAATGTAATGGCTACCCATAAAATTACAGGGATCCCCGGAAGGGGTACTGAAGAGATGAAGACTAATGATGTAACAAACCGTTTTAACACTAATGAAATCGGAGTTTCTATTGAATTAGGTAGACCCGGGGTGGGGGCTCACCTTAGAGATATTGAACTTTTCACTACAAAACTTTCTAGAATTGGTGTTGAATATGAAGAACAGAGTCCAGTAACAGCAATTATAATTGATAAAGAAGGTCATATCAAAGATGACATTAAAGATGAATTTGTTCTCTCAGCATTTATTGAATTAAAAATACCTAGAGAGAAAATTAGTCAGGTTTTACAAATAATAAGAGATGTAGAAGAAGAAATTGATACAGTATTTACTGTTGGCATAATTTCAAGGGTAAAAGAAAATAACTTTGACCCTATCGTAAAGATATTATCACAACAAGGATTTGAAATTAAACCTAATGCAAAAGTCAACATTGGATTAGGTAAAATATTGAAATAAGAAGGTAAGGGGAATAATGACACATTCATTACATAGAAAAGGCAAAAAAGCAGATTTACAAAAAGATTATGTTATTTTAGCTATGCTAGCTAAAGGAATCAATGATAAATTTCCTGATTCGCGCCATAGGTTAATACAAATTGGTGAAATTCTAAATGAATATAATCCTATAAATATACTTCCTAAAGAACTTTGGAAGGTTTCTCCTGTTATCACAGCAACTTATACTGATATAAAAACTGTGAAAAAACTAATAAAAACTCTTAAAAAAGAAGATTTAGGGATCTCTATCGTTGTGAGTGGATTACTTGAAGAAATTCAAAAGATGGCATCCAAAATTGATCTAAAATTGCATACCGTCCATTATTCTTTAGGTATCTTTGGGAAAAAAGAGTTACTGCCTTCAGATAAAATTTTAGAAATTACAACAATGTGCGGGCATCATTGTATCTCACCGCAATCTGTTTTGTATTATGTGAAATTGATTAGAGATAAAAAAATCTCGGTAGAAAAAGCAGCAGAAAAATTAAAAAAGCCTTGTGTTTGTGGAATTTTCAATCTCTCTAGAGCTGTGCAAATCCTTAATATAATAGCTAAAGATTCTTCTTAATTTTTAAAATAAGTAATTCATATCTCAAGATATAAATAGTCAATTAATTTATTTTCAATTAGAAAAAAAGGAATTCAAGTATTATATTCGTACAACGAAAATAGATATAAAGGTAAAATTAATGAAAATAGCAATTATAGGAACAGGAAGATTAGGGAGTACTTTAGGGAAAATTTGGGCAGAAAAAGGACACATGATTATGTTTGGCTCTCAAGATCCCCAGAAAGCAATAAAGTTAGCTAATTCAATCGGATTCAATGCAACTGGAGGAACATATGAAGAAGCTTCAAAATTTAGTGAAATAATCATTCTAGCAGTTCCATGGTCAGGCGCAAAAGAATCAATCAAAAAAGCTGGAGATTTAAAAGATAAGATTATTGTAGATTCTACTACTACTGCTGCACCCCATTTAGGAGGACCTTTAATAGTACCTACTCCATCTGCTGCAGAAAAAGTTGCAAAATGGGCAGTAGGCGCTAAAGTAATAAAAGCAGTTCATACTATTGGAGTAGATAGTTTAACTAAATTACAATTTGGTTCCCAACAAGCAAGTTTATTTGTTTGTGGTGATTATTTGGACGCAAAATCAAAATTGAAGCAATTAGGACTCGATCTCGGTTTTGAAGTTATTGATGTTGGACCACTTACAAATGCTAGACTTATCGAACCTTTAGCAATGCTTTGGATTGAATTAGCTTATAATCAAGGAATGGGGACAGATATTACCTTTAAATTATTAAGACGTAGGAAGGCAAAATAACTAATTTACTAATTTAATTTTTCTCTTTTCTATGTCATTTTTTTTTGCGGTAGATTTCAGTTAAGTTATAACTTTAACCTATAAAATAAAATTAATTTAAAAATTATAAATAATCATAGGTAGATTATATTTTAATAAATATTGATTTATGAATGAGATATGCGAGTTGCTAGATATTATAGTAATAATGATGTAAGGACTGACGATATACTAAAACCAATAATTGGTTCCGGAGAATTCATGGTTAAAGTAAAAAGATCGGGAATCTGTGGATCTGATATACTAGAATACTATAGAAAAGCAAAAATGAAAAAGTTGGGAGTAAGTTCTTTGATTTTAGGCCATGAGATTGCTGGAGACATAGTAGAGAAAAGTGAGGCTATAAAGCACCTTAGTGTGGGAGATCGTGTTTTTGTATCGCACCATGTTCCTTGTTTTGAATGTCATTATTGTAAACAAGGACATCATACTGCGTGTGATTTGCTACATAATACAAATTTTGATCCTGGTGGTTTCGCTGAATATGTCAGGGTACCTAAAATCAATATAGAAAAAAGAGGTGTATATGTATTAGATAATAATGTCTCATATGAGGAAGCCGTTTTTATTGAGCCATTAGGATGTGTTTGTCGAGCACAACGTTTATCAAATGTTAAAAAAGGGATGACTGTCTTGATTTTAGGATGTGGGGCATCTGGGTTATTACATGTAAAATTAGCAAAACTTAGAGGTGCTAAAAAGGTTATTGCAACTGATATTAATGAATTCCGGTTACAAAAAGCACTGGAATTCGGAGCTGATGAAGTTTTTAACGCAGGTAGAGATCTACCAAATGAAATTAAAAAGATCAACAACTATATATTAGCTGATATCGTGATAGTTTGTACGGGAGCTTTATCAGCAGCAAACCAAGCATTGGAATGTGCAGCACCGGGAAGTAAAATCATATTTTTTGCAGTTCCAGAACCAGGGATAAATTTAGAAGTTCCGATAAACCGATACTGGAGAAATGAAATTACAATTCTGACTTCTTACGGTGCGGCTCCAGAAGACCTTGATGAAGCATACAATTGGATACTCTCAAAGAGGATTAATGTTGTAGATTTAATTACTCATCGATTCCCCCTCAGCAAAGCTGGTGAGGCATTTAGAGTAGTATGCGAAGCTGGTGAATCAATTAAAGTAATTTTTGACATGGAACTAGATTAATATCTTGAAAATTCGATTATTTAAATTGATTACTTCTCTGGATATGCTTTCGAATTATCCAAGATTCCCATAAACTATATATCTCAAATAAAAAATCTTTTAATTTTTTTTTTGGGAAAAATATATCCATTTTAAGTAATTGACTAACAACCTCATCTTCTGATAACTTAGAAGAGTTTGATATTTTTAACGCATTATCAACTTTTTTTTGATTTTCATTAATCTTAGTTCTCATATATTCAAAAGGGGTTGTATCTGGATTTTTTACTATATAAGAGTGGCTTGAAGTTAAAAATTTCGCGTAATTTAAAAAAATTGACTCTGCTTGATTAATATCTTCAATATATTGCGAAATTGAGGCTTCTTTAAATCCATACCAAGGACCAAAACCATCAATCTCAGGTTTTGGTTTATCAAATCCAAGGCAACTAATATGAAACACCTTTTCTTTAGGTATTAAGAATCCAACGTGGGATCTCGAATGCCCGGGAAATGAGATTGTCTTTACTACTAAGTTCTCAAATTTTAGTGTTTCACCAGATTTGAAAGAATTTATATAGTTACAGTTATGAAACCCATTTATTTTTCCAAATTTTTCAATAGTAGAATACTCTAAAGTTTCGTTAAAACCAAAACCTCTATAAAAATTACGAAGATCAAGCAAATAATTCGCTTCCGGGGTTGGAGCATGGATATTAACTCCAAGTTGCTCCCAAGCATATACATGAGAAGTATGGTCAATGTGTGCATGGGTACACACATAGTTTGAGACGGGACCATATATATCATTCAAATTTTTAATATATTTAGGTTCGATATTTAAATCAAGTGCTATCGTTTTTTTATTTCTAGCTTCTTTAGGTAAAATTAGAAGCCCATCACAACAAGAAAATAAAAAGGGGACTTTCTTTTGATGGATTAGTAAAATGTCTTCTGTTACTTCCCAGATTTCAAGATTATCTATTATTGGAAGAGACATGGATGTATTATTTCTTGATATTTATCCAAATTGTAATATAAAATAAATAAAACTTTAATAAGTTGACTTTCATAAAATTTAAGTCAATTTAAAAGAATAATGAACATATTATCATACTATTTGAAAGCATATAAAATGTAGTATGGAGCAAGATATAATCCTTTCTTGGAAAAAAGGTTAATAAAATAATTTGTTAATTTTGAGATAGGATTATATATCGACGCAATATTTAGATTTATCTTAGGAATAAATTTCTTGGTTGAAAGATTATATCTACTTTCATAAACTCCCGCTATTACTTGGCCATCAAAATTGTGTCGGGTAAAAAACTCTAACAATTCATATGGGTTCATTAACCTTTCGGCCCAGTTTCCTGTAAAAGGATCACAAGTATTTGAAGGAAACCTTTTCTCTCTTTCTGAAGGAACTTTTTTCAAATCTAAATATTTTAAAACACAATCTTTAATATCCTTCTCAATCAATCCCCTTGTTAACCTCGTTAAGAGTTTTAACTCTTCAAAATTTAGTCTATTTTCTGATATTTTAAGAATGAGTTCCTTTCTTATTTTTGCATAGGCATCTAAGGTATATCCTTCTTTATGTCCAAATTCCTTCTTTCTATCAATAAACTCACAATTATGATGGTGAGTTTTTATTCTTTTTTTTATAATAGGATTATATGGATTAGCTCCTGATGCTAATACAAGACTTAAATTTTTTTGAGGTAAGTTTATTAGCCCCTGAAAAAATGATTCAATATTATAAATATGTTCAATAACATCATAAGATTCTACAGCATTGCATTATATAGATTTATCTTTAAGGTAACTTATAATGTCTTGTATTTCACCTAAGAGATACTCGTCTGCAATATTTCCTATTGATTTAGCAATCTCTTTAGCATCATAACACGAAATTTTGTAGACATCATTATATAAAACTGTACCAATTCCGATCTCTTTCGCTAATAATGAAAATATGCCAGAACCGCCACCATATTCAATAAACACAAAATCTTCTAAAGAGTTCTTATAATTTCTTAAGCAAAGAGTTAGTAAAAAACAATATCGTTGCAAAGTTCCTTTTAAATTAGAGATTGATTTCCCAAAATAATTAGCCATATAATCTGAAATATTTAAGGATTTTATTTCTAAATAATATAATTTATAAAATAAGTTTTTAGCTGCTAATTCAATCTCATCTAAGAGTTTTCGATTTTTAGGTATATATTTAGATTTTAATAAAAATTCCATGATTATTATAAAAAAAAATATTTAATGATAGAATTAGAGTCCTTTTGGACCTTGTTTGTATATTTCATAAGCTTCATCTACAGAAGCATTATTATGAACTATCTCACGAACAGCTTTAATCATTCCAATAGGAGAATCGCTTTGGAATATATTTCTTCCCATATCTACGCCGACAGCTCCTTTGTCAATTGCATTCTTTGACATCTGTAAGGCATCAATTTCTTCAATTTTTTTTCCTCCCGCGATTACCACAGGTGCGGGACAGATACTTGTTACTTCCTCAAAGTTTTCACAATAATAGGTTTTTACAAAAGTAGCACCCATTTCTGCGGCCATTCTACTTGCCATCCCTAGATATCGTGCATCTCTTACCATTTCTCTGCCTACAGCAGTCACTGCTAATGTAGGAATGCCATATTCTTGACCCCAATTTACTAATTTTGAAAGATTCATTAAGGTTTGCTTCTCATTTTCTCCGCCTACAAAAATTGAGCAAGTAATGGCAGATACATTTAATCTTATCGCATCATCAATAGCAACATTTATTTCTTCATTAGAGAGTTCCTTTAACATTGAAGCTCCCGCTGATACTCTTAAGACAATAGGTACATCAATTTCAGAAGGTACACAATTTCTAAGCATTCCTCTTGTTAGCATAAGAGCATCAGCATATTCAAATAATGGTTTCATATCTGTGAAACATTTTAGTTGACCGGGAACGTTTCCAAAGTATCCATGATCAATTGCTAACATAACGCAATGCCCACTCTTTGGTTTAATAATTCTGTTAAAGCGGTTCTGAAACCCCCAGTCTCCCACTACAACCATTTTTAATTCCCTTTTTAATAGTTTTAATATAATTTAAGATTATTTTTTTAAATAAATTAATGATCTCTATTTTACTTTTTCTAAAAAACACAAATAAGTAAAGTATATACAAAAATAATTAAATCACGCTTAAGAATTCTCCAACTCTGTTCTTAATTTTTGAAACGATCTTTTTTGAGATGTTCCGTCTAATAAACTCTTTAATCAAGTTTAAGTGATAAGTACTAGTTTTTTTAATACTTAGAGCTTTAGAGATTTTAACTGCTAGATCGTCTTCATAAATTTGATCAACTTCTTCTAGAATTGAAACAGTATAGTGCACTTCCTTTATCAGGTTAGATATATCTTGTTGTAGGAGTTTTAATTGTTCTTCTTCATCAATTATTTCTAAAGCTCTCTTAATAATTTGTTCCTCGAATTTTAATTTGATTGACCACGGAGTCTGAAAAATATGTTGAGATGTATCCAATATTAAAGCATCTTTATCCTTAACTTTAATTTTATTAATATCGGGGTCTTCAATTATATAGATAGTTTTGCTTCCCCTATAGGTCTCTGGTAATAGATTATCTCCAACTGAATTTAATAAAGCTTCATCATATTGGAAATTTTCATCTTTTATAACATAAGAGGGATAATTAAATATTTTTCCATGTATAAGACTAAAAATTCCATAAATTCCAAAAATTTGTATTAAGTTCTTAAGATTTACCCTTCCAGCAGTTTCCCTATCAACTATAGGTGAAACCGTATCCATCAGAATGTCGATTTTCTCATACCCTCTTATAATCCCTTTTGTATCTACAAAGACGATAAATTGGTGTTCAGGACATACAGCATTGATTGGGATTTGAATTTTAATTGACCCAAATTTTTTTTGAGAGAATATTGCCTCAGGAACGTTTACATTTTTCACTTTCCCACATGTTGGGCATACGACTTCGAGAACCTTAAATGTTTCAGCCATATTGCAATCTTATAAATTATTATTTTAACTATAAATAAATAGATATACTCTACAAAAAAATTTAATGAAATTCCCACAATTCTAAAATCTAGGTTTAAAATTAAAATCTTGTAAATTTACTAATTAAGGAGCTTGAGAAATTCCTTTTTCCAAATCTGATAATCCATTACATAGTTGAAGCCGCAAACAGTATCAAATTCTCTTTTTTCAATTATTTTTTTTAACTTTTTTGCTCCTTCCTTGGTTGATTGTAAGGAACCATAAGGATTTAATATAAAAATCTGATCTAATGGGATTAAATAATCACAGATAAAAATTATATCTTCAAAAATATAAAAAGTGAATCCTCGCGTATGTCCATTGATATGAAATGCTTCTATTCCAGATAAATTAAAATCTTGAGTAAATTTTTTATCGAAAGGATGTAATTTAGAAAGCAAATGTTCAGAATCATGTTTATGAATCCATATAAAAGCAGTATAATATCCTCTATAAAGGTTTGATGCACCAAGAAAATGTTGGTGTGTGAATAATATTTTATCCATTGGTTCTAAATCTTTAGAGAAAGTAGAAGGACAATCAATCCAGATTCTCTTATTATCTATTTCAATACTATAAGCAGAATGATCAAGTCCTAAAGGCGGATATGAACTTAAGCGAAAAACTTTATTGTTAACTCTTGAACTCAGAATTTTATGCATTTGGGAACACTTTTCTGCAGTCATGAAATTTTCATTAGGAGCGCTACAGAAAGGACAAAACTGAAAATAATGACCTATCATATTATAACCACATCTTTTACATACATATTGCCTTTGTAGGTCTGTCATTTATCTTGATTTGTCTGAGATTATCTAAATATTAATAAAACTTCATTTGGATTATTTTTTATTGCATATATTAATATTTTTTTTATATATTAAATTGGTAAAATTATGAATATTAACATTTCTGAAGAAGATTCGAAATACATGTATGAATTTGTACAACAAGTTATTAACAAAATAGGACCAAGAATGTCATGTAGTTCAAAAGAAGCAGAAACTGCAGAATTTTTCAAGAATGAGCTTGAACAATCCTGTGATGAGGTTTCAGTGGAGACGTTTACATGTCATCCAAAAGCATTTTTGGGATGGATTAAGTTGGACATGTTTATGATTGTAATTTCGATTCTCCTTTATTTTATAATTCAGGTATTTACAGAACAATTCTGGTTATTAATTATAGCTATAATATCTTTTTTTTTTGTATTATTACCGTTTTTAATTATGTGGGAAGAATTCTTCAATTACAGAGAGTTTATTGATCCAATTTTTCGTAAAAGATCCTCTCAAAATGTAATTGGTAATTTTAAATCAAAAGGAGAGTTAGAAAAAATTATTATTTTTTCAAGCCATATGGATACAGCTGTTGAATTCAAATTGATGAAACTTTTAGGATGGAAATTTATACCAATAGCATTCGGAGTAATCTTTCTTATGCTATTGTGGTTGGGGCTTTCATTTTTAAATTTAGTTTTTATATTAATTGGATTTATTAACTTGAAAGCTATCTTTCTGAATATCATGATTTGGGCCCTTATCATTGGAAGTCCGTTTATTATTCTTCTATACTTTTTTGTACCATTGGGAGAAAAGGGGAATGTGGTACCAGGTGCGACAGATAATTTAAGTAGCTGTTCAGTTATTCAAGGATTAGGACGATATCTAAAAAGAAATAGAGATCATATCCCATCTAACACGGAGATAAGATTAATTAGCTTTGGGTGTGAAGAGGTTGGTTTGAGAGGATCATATCGCTATGTAGAAACACATCATGAAGAATTAAATAAGTATGAAACTCTAGTTGTGAATATGGATGGTCTTGAGAAGCCTGATAATATTTATATAGTAGAATTCGAACCTACTACTAGGACTTGGCACTCTAAGGAAGTTATTCAAAAATTATCTAAAGCAGCAGAAAT
>JAEOTW010000134.1 GCA_016839655.1 Promethearchaeota archaeon
CCCTAAGTACATTTTTACATTACCTTGGGTAATATCTTCAGCAGCATTATTGTAATCAATTAATTCAAAAGTATCTGCTACTTTTTGCCAGGCATATGTAGGAATGGGACTGGATTTAAATAGTGCTTTAAATCGTTCTTCAGATTCTTTAAGTTTCTTTTCTGTTAATGTCATAATTAACGATTCCCTCTAAATTCTTATATGTCAAGAAAATTCACAAAAATATCTAATTTAATTAGTTATATCACTAACATTATTTTAGGTTTCATTTAATATTCTATAAGGTATTGAGAATTTACGTTATGATAACCCGTACAAAAATTATACTTTCCATTTCTTTAAACCCATATAGCTTTATTGTGATTCTTCATATAATATAGACATAATTGTAAAAGAAAAAAAAAATCAGAATTTCTTATAATTTAGAAATAAAAAATATAAAAAAAAAGAGAATTAGATTTTGTGGAGAATTAACCACCACCAATGGGTGGAAAAATTGAAATTATATCTCCATCTTCGAGAATTGTATTTTGGTTTTTATGAGGTCGTCCATTAATCAAAATTATAGTTCTTCTCTCATCCTTTGGAATATTATATGCGTCAAATAATAGTTTTACTCTACTTTCTTTTGGAATTGATAAAATTTCTTTTGCGGGTCCGTATTGCCTTAATGTAGCAAAAAATTTTACTGTAATTGAAATTGTATTATTACTCATCTTCTTCTCGTTTAAAATACCATTTATATAATAATCCCATGTTTCGAGGAAATAACGAGACTTTATCTCCACTCATGACTTTTTTTTTAAGTCCAGCGTATCTTCCATTTACGAAAATATGGCTCACTTCATTATCTTCAATATTTAACTTCCTTAAGACATCTGTTATCCAAGTTATATCTGAATCATTTATCTTTATTCGTAATGGTAAGGTTCCTGATACCGTTGGATCTGCTTTTTTTCTTAAGTCTCCGAATAATTTTAAATCAATTGGCATTTTTTATCCATCTTGCGAATTAAAACACACTATCTAAATCTGCATCTGGTACATCGAAAACAGTATTATGTGGGGGTAGTTTTTCTTCAAGAAAAAACTCTGGAAGTCTATCATCCAGAGATGTAAATCCTGCTTTTTTGTTGAACTCAAGTTCTGTGTCAATAATTGACTTCCCAATTGGTGCAACATCAGCAACAGTTAGATTTGCTCCTAATACACCATTTAATGACTCAACAACACCTTGTAATCCTTCAGGAATATCCAGTATCGCAAATGCAATGAAGAGACAGTATCCTGATGCATCAACAGCTGCGGTAGCTAATTGTAAATTACGTGAAACTTCAGCTTTCTTTGGATCCAATGGGTCTAGCGTTCCTCCAACTCCTAGAATTTCTGGAGCAATTGCATAACCCGCTGTGTGGTCAGCACCCATAGGAGTCGTGGCATAGGTGACTCCAATACCTTTTATTGCCCGAGGATCATATGCAGGCAATGATTGACCTTTTACAGTAGGTATCCTTGTTATTCCTAGAACCTTTCCCGTAATTTCAGTACCTTGAGCTAATATTCTTCCTGTAGGGGTTTTATTACGAATCTCTTCCATGAGCTTCAAAGCTCCTTTGCCATCTCCAAATTTAACTAAACCACCTTCCATTGCCACTCCTAATGTACCTCCAGCTTCAATTGTATCACACCCTAAATCATTACAAGCTCGAATTAGTTCACCGATATCATCTAGATTGTAGATACCACTATTAGGTCCAAGAGCCCAGACACTGTCATATTCAAGAACACCGACTGGATCTTTTCCATTTGGTTTTACCCACACTTCTGAACATTGAATAATACAACCAGGATTACAGAAATGAGGACGTGTTCCCCCTCTTTTCTTTATTTCTTCGGCTTTTGCTTCACCAGAGACTTTCTCAGCTCGCTCATCTTGACCACTAGAGAAATTTCGTTGAGGTAGGCCTCCTGCTTCATTAATAATATTAACTAATACAGCTGTACCGTATGAATTGAGAGCTCCACCTGGTTTTGTAACATCATGGGATGTTAAGGCATCTCTTAATTTTTTAATACCTTCTTTAAATACTTCTTGGTTCGCAATTTCTA
>JAEOTW010000135.1 GCA_016839655.1 Promethearchaeota archaeon
CCAAACCTCTTTTTGAATTTATTTGAGACAACCATGGCCCCTAATGGGAATCCCCCACCAATGGCTTTTGTGAAGCAAATCATATCAGGTGATACATCAATTCCAAGTTCTTTTTCATATTTCTCTGTAAGAGTAAAATATTTACCTGTTCTCCATACGCCTGTTTGAGATTCATCATATATGATAAATATCTTCTCTTCATCACAAACTTCCCTTAATTTTATAAGAAAATCAGGGGGAAATGGTACATGGCCCCCTGCCGCCTGCCATGGTTCCAGAATAACACCTGCTAGTTTTCTTGAAGTTAATCCCATGAGATACTCTTTTACTAAATTAAAACACTCAAAATTACATTCTGGGTCTTTTTTACCATATAATCCATTTTTATAGTTCCACATACAGCGATAGCAATATGGTTGTGGAACTCGTGTAAAGAAATCTAGTCCAAATGGTCGAAATCTCGTTATTGTATGGAAAGGTTGAGTTGCTGATATTGTGGCTAATGTATTTCCATGGTACCCACCTCGAAAAGTTAGAAAATGATCTCCTGTTCTAGAAGCAATTAAAGCAAACTTAATTGCGGCTTCAATTGCTAAACTACCACCTTCATTATTTATAGCAACCCTTCCTCCTTTTAATCGACCGGGGCATAGTTCAGAAAGTTTATTGATAAATTTAGCTCGAGACGGAGATACTGCTTCTGACTTAATGTGTGTTAATCTCTTTATCTGTTCAGCAACTGCATAATTTACATCAGGATGGGCAAATCCTAGTGCTAGAGTCCAAAATTGAGCAGTACAATCAAATTTTTCGGAAATTTCTCCCGTTTTAAAATTTTTTACAACCACCCATGGAGAGCCTGGTTCCTTAGCTTCAATTAAAACGTTTTCATCATAATAGTTGTCTAATAAATGCTTATCAAATAATAATAATTCCTCTTCATTTACACCAGCCGAGATTGCTTTTAGTTCTTCTTTACTTAAAACTTTTGGATTAAATTCTACCATATAATTTCACAATTCAAATATAAAAATATATAAATCTAAATAATGGTTTTAAAAATTAAAAGTTTTAAGAGATTTAGACAAAAATGTTGAGGAATATGAGAATTTACATTTCATTCTCATTAATTATTGGGAGAGTAAAATAAAAGGTAGATCCCTTGTTCCTCCCTTTTGATTTAACCCTTATGCTTCCACCATGTAATTCAATAATTTTTTTGGTTATAAACAAACCTAATCCAGAACCATCAGAAATTATATCAAGACCTTGCCCATACCTTTCAATTTTACCAAATTGAGTAAATAATCTCTTTTTCTCTTCGCTGGTAACTCCGATTCCATTATCCTCTATTGAAATTAGAATATAATCGTCGGTAATAGCAGATTTTATATTAATTTTTCCATTTGGAGGTGTATATTTTATAGCATTGTTGATTAAATTACTCAAAACAAGATGAATTTGGTCTGGTTCAAATTTTGTTATCAATCCATCATGTATATCTAAGATTATTTCATGATTTCTTAATTTAGTTAACCCCTGCAATTCTCTTACACATAGTTTTATTAGGAATGATAAATCTTCCTCAGATTTTTTTAATTCAACTGAGTCGGATTCTAATTCAGCTGTTTTTAAAATGTCATGAATTAAATTTTCTAATCTCTCGCATCCTAGTTTTATTTCGCGTATAGTAGCTAGCACATAATCATCCAGTTTCTCTCGATGCACAGTTAATAGAAGATCAGAGAATCCTTTTATTGAAACAAGTGGAGTTTTTAATTCATGAGAAGTTCTTCTGAGAAGTTCTGATTTTATACTGTTAAGTTTTATTAATTCTTCTTCCGCTTTCTTCTTTTCAGTTATATCCATGATGGTAACCAACTCTGCAGGTTTATCTCTATAAATAATGGGTCTTGAGAATTGGTCAATCCATTTTATCTTTCCATATTTAGTAAAAACTCTATAAGAATAATATTGCTTAATATCTGATTCACCAACTCTCAGTTTTTCTCTATAATCTCTAAGATATTCTAAATCTTCGGGATAAATAAGCTTGAGCAAATCTTTTTTAGTCCAATTTTCAACCTCTTCATTAGAAAATTCAAAAATTTGTAATAAAGCATTATTCGCATACTCCACTTTATCATCTTGAATTATTAATGTTCCTATGAAAGCCTGTTCAGCTATAGTCCTAAAATTTTCTTCAGATTCTTTGATTTTTTGTTCTGCTAATTTTTCTTCATTAATGTTTCTTGAAACACACAGTATCTTTTTATTACCATAGTTATCCAAGAAATTTTTACCAGTAACTTCAAACCATAGATAGGTTCCACTTCTATGTTTTAGTCTAAATTGGTATTGAAAATTTCCTTTTTCTAATCCTTCAGTTCCGGATAGATCTGCTAGTTGCCTATCATCTTTATGGACTAAACCATCTCTAAATGATTTATCAAAAAACTTCTCAGTTTTATAACCTAAAACTCTTGAATGCGTCTCAGCATTAAGATATTCTACTATTCCATCTTCACTATATACAACAATTAAATCATCTGTATTTTCTGATATTAACCGATACTTTTCTTCAGATTCTTTTAAATTTTCTTCTGATTTTATTTTATCACTAATATCTATTGTCATCACGAAATCAGCAGGTCTACCCTCATAGTTTATTGTTTTTGAAAAGTTTTCAACCCATATAACTTCTTTATCTTTTCTTATTACTCTATATTTATAATGAGCAACAACATCGGGATCACCTACTTGTTTCTTTCTTACTTGGCCCATTACAAATTCTCTATCATCTGGGTGTATAAGCTTTTGAAATTCATAAGCTTCCCAATTTCGGATTTCTTCCATTGAATACCTATTCATCTTTGCTGCTTGTTCGTTAAAATATTTGAAAACTCCATCTTGTAATATAATAATACCCATAAACGATTGTTCGGCCATAGTTCTAAATTTTTCTTCAGATTCCTTTATTTTCTGTTCTGCTATTTTGTGGTGTGTTATATCTTCCAGAAAAGCATATGTTCCTTCATAATTCCCTTCAGTGGAGAATATTGGTGTTGCTCTTATTCTTAGATAAACCTCATTGCCATTTTTATGAATAAAAATGCCATCTCTCTCTTCTGATATACCTTTCTTTCTTTTTTCTAAGTGAAATTCTGTAATTCTTTTTTGTTCTTTATCCATAAAAGAAAATAATGAATTTCCAATTATTTCTTCGATTGAATACCCTAACATATTTGCTAAACTAGGATTTACTAAAGTTGAAATCGCATTAGAATCTATAACCCAGACTCCTTCCATCGAGTTCTCAATTAAATACCGGTATTTTTCTTTAGATATTTCCAACTTTTCCTCATATTTTTTTCTTTCTGAAATATCTCGTGAAACAACTAGTACTTTTTCTTCACCTTTATGATCAGAAATCTTGGTTCCTCTTACATCTAACCAATGATATTTACCATTAGTATCTGTGAATCTAGCTTGAACATTTGATTCTCCTTCTTCCCAACCTTGTTTGAACGCAATTATACATTTACTCCTGTCATCAGGATGAACCCATCGTAAAGCACTACCTCCAATTAACTGTTCTTTATTTCTCCCCATTATAGTTTGGTACGCAGCTTCATTTACATATTCATATTCTATATTGCTATTTAGTATTGCTATCATATCATTAACATTTTCAGTGATTAGACGATATTTTTCTTCCGATTCTTTTACTTTTTTTTGTGCTCTCTTTTGCTCAGAGATATCTCTTAAGAGGGTAATAACTTGGTTTACTTGACCTTCTCTAATAATTGGAATTTTTAAAGTTTCAGTATATATAATTTGATTTTGTAATTTTGTCTCTTCAACAGTGATTAGAGGTTTTTTACTTTTGAAAACTGTACTATATTCATTATAGACATTATCACGATCTAAGAAAGGAAACGCTTCGAAAATGGTTTTACCTATATTATTAGGATTTAAGTCTAAGACTTTTAACCATTGGTTTATTGCAGGATTTTGAAATATAATTTTCAGATCTTTGTCCACTACATGCATGGCGTCATTCAAAGAATTTAGAATCATGAGATATTGTTGTTCTGATTCGCGTAGAGCGTATTCTGTTTTCTTACTAGCGTTAATATCAGTAATGATATGAACTGCTCCAGTTATTTCTTCTTTCTTATTATAGATAGGTTCTGCTGAAATTTCAACCCATTTTCCATTTAATAATTGAACATCAGACTCTCTACGCCCTGTCTCCCACATTTTTCTCACAGGACACCAATCTACCGGTGCTTCTTCACCATGTACTATCTCCCCGCAAGAATGACCTATAATTTCATTGTAGCTAGATTTTCCAAACATACTTAAAGTTGCATTATTGCATAAAAGGATTTTATATTCTGTATTAATTAGGAAAACAGCCTCCCTCATTGCATCAAGTGTAATTTGCCATAATTTTTCGTTATTTATCTTTTCAATTTCAATTTCATTTAGTTTAGTAGCCTTTTTCATTAAATCCAATCCCCAACTCTTTCATGTAATTTATACGAATTCAAATATTATCCAAAGAATGAAATAAGAGGATATATTTAACAATTTGCAATATTTTCTAAAAACGAGTTATCGCAATAGATTTACCTGTAACTTAAAATTTCAATTAACTTATAACCATAGAATATTATTCAGACACTTAGAAATATTTTAATATAACAACACATATACTTTTTATAAGAATGATTTCAAATAAGACTGCGTTAGAGATGAATTTAATAGAAGAAGTATCTTTAGGTGATTTACTCGCAGTTTTATTATTATCTTGAGCGAAACAAATCCTAATGCTCTTTTTCTCTTAATATTCCACGGATTTGTTCGCTTGGTTGGTTAATTTAATTGAAAGAGATCATAGGTGTGTGATTACTCAAAAATGAATCGATAGGGAATAAAGAAGAAAACTAGGATTGGATCTAAAAGATGTATAACCCAAAAGAAATTGAAAAGAAATGGCAAGATAAGTGGGAACGTGAAAAAATATTTGAAGTAAATCCAGATAAAGAAAGAGAGAAAATATTTATCACTTCACCCTATCCATATGCCTCTGGACCTACTCATATTGGCCATGGTAGAAGTTTTGTTAATGGAGATATATTTGCTAGATATTATCGGGCTAAAGGGTATCATGTATTATATCCTATGGCTTTTCATATTACTGGTACTCCTGTTTTAGCAATATCATCCTCAATAGAAAGAGATGATCAATTACAAATTAATAGAATGAAAGAATATGTATCACTACACACTATAGAACAAAATACTGTAAACGAAATTGTAAATAGCTTTGTAGATCCTTGGAACATTGTGTATTACTTTTCCAACACTATTAAATTGGACTTTAAGTCAATTGGAATGAGTTTGGATTGGCGTAGAGATTTTACAACTGGAGACAAAATATATAATAAATTCATTGAATGGCAGTATTTTCATTTAAAAGTAAAATCATACATTGAAAAGGGGGAATACCCTATTTTATATTGCCCCAGAGATAAAAATGCTGTCGGAGAAGATGATATAGCAAGTGGAGATGAGTTAGATCTTAACATAAATGAATATATATGCATTAAATTCCCATTTAAAAATGGATTCCTCGTAGCTTCCACTTTAAGACCAGAAACTATTTATGGAGTTACTAACATATGGATAAAACCAGATGGAGATTATATTGAAGCTAATGTAGATGGTGAAATATGGTTTATCTCCAATGAAGCAACCCATTTGTTGGAAAATCAAAATAGAGAGATTCAACTATTAAAAAATTTTAAGGGTAGCGAAATTATTGGTAAAAAAGCTAGAGATGTATACGGTATTAAAGAAATTCCGATTCTACCTGGAGAATTTGTTGATACTTCTACAGCTACTGGAGTAGTTTATTCAGTTCCTGCTCATGCACCTTATGATTATATGGCGTTAGTTGATTTACAAAAGGATATTAGACTAATTGAGGAATTTAATTTAAACAAAAGAGAAGTAGAATTAATTTATCCAATAAAAATTATAGAATTAAAGGGATTCAAGGAATTTCCCGCAAAAATATACTGTGAGAGATTTAATGTTGAATCTCAAAATGATGAAGAAGAACTTGGTAAAGCAACGAGTGAGAATTATAAAAATGAATTTTATAATGGTGTGCTTAATGATAAATGTGGCAAATACCAAGGATTGAAAGTGAGTGATGCTGCTAAGGCAGTCTCAGAAGATTTACTTAAGGAAAATAAAGCTGATCGATTATATATTCCTGTAACTAGAAATCTTAGATGTAAGTGTGGTGCTGAAGTATTAGTTTCTATTCTAAAGGATCAGTGGTTTCTTAATTTCAATGCAGGAAACTGGAAAAAGAAAGCATTTAAGTGCCTTACCAACCTAAAAATAGTGCCTACTAAGTATCGATTAAATTTTGAAAATATTTTTAATTGGCTTGAAAAAAGACCTTGCGCACGAAAAAGAGGTCTAGGGACGAAATTGCCTTTCAATAACGAGTGGATAATAGAATCTCTAAGCGATTCGACAATTTATATGGCATTCTATACAATCTCACATAAAATAAAGGAATACCAAATAAAACCAGAACAATTGACCATTGAATTCTTTGATTTTGTATTTTTAGAAAAAGGAGATATAGGGAAGCTTACAAAACAGACAGATATTGATATAAGTATACTTAAAGAACTCCAAGAGGAATTCCTCTATTGGTATCCCGTTGATCATCGTCATACAGCGATAATGCATATCTCTAATCATTTGAGTTTCTATATATTCCACCATGTTGCTATATTTCCAGAGAAACACTGGCCAAAAGTTATTACATTAATCGAACCTGTCAATGTTGAAGGACAGAAAATGGGAAAATCAAAAGGAAATCTAATTCCTCTAGCAGACATCAAAAAAAAGTTTTCTGCGGATTTATTTAGATTTTATATATCTCATGCTGATTTTGGAGTTTATATGGATTTTAGAGAAAAGGAAATACAGACTGTGAAAAACCATATCACTAAGTTTTATAATTTCATATCTGAAAGAATTTGGCAATCTAAAGATATTGAGCCTCAATTTGAAAATATTAAGTCTAAATACTCAAAAGTGATGCTATCTAAGATTATTAAGAAATTTGGTGAAGCTCAAAAAGCTTTGGAAGAATACAACTTAAGGAGATATCTACAAACTGCATTCTATGATGTTTTTAATCTAGTCCAAGACTTTCAAAGAGATACAGATAATACAGAAGATTTTTTAATAGTTTTCAAATTAGTCTATAAGGACTGGTTAAAAATGCTTTCTATAACATTGCCCCACTTGTCTGAAGAATTATGGGAAATGGCTGGAAATAAAGGATTTATATCGGAGGTAGTTTGGGGAGACTTTAATAAGCATTATATTTATGAAGACTTTGAACTTGAGTTTAACTACATCTCTAATGTCATAGACGATATTTTTAACATCAGAAAAATAGTGAAATTGGATCATATAGAAAATATTTATCTATACACGACTCTAGATTGGAAATATAAAGTCATAGATTTGATTATATCAAAAAAGGGGAAATTTAATGAGATAATGTCTGAACTAAAGAATGAAAAGGAAGTTTTGAGGAATAAAAACCTCGTTCCATTTATAAAAAACCAAATAAGTGATAGAATTTGGGAAAAGAACATACCAAAAATCGATGAAGTCAAGCTACTTGAGCAATACAAATCTTATATCGAGCAACGAGTAAATTCTAAGATTGTCATTAATGCTGATTTCGATCCCAAGCAAAGAGCTGTTAGAGCAAAACCTTTCAAGCCTGCTCTTTATATTGATGTATAAATTTTTTTCTATCCTTCTATAACTTATTTTTCTCTATTGCCCTTAAGATATCTAAATATTTAATAATCTCTTTAGTATCGCTTCTTCCGATGCAATAATCTAAATTTTTCATGAAGTATTGATTCAAGATTTTCAATTGGGGGCTTGAAATCACAAATTTTAATTTATCATCCATTTGTTTATCAAATATTGTATCCTTAACTTCATCAATCTTTATATTAATAATCTGAAGTGCAATCCATTCAAAAACATCATAAATATTTTCATTTGTTTTTGCTGAAGTTTCCATGTAATAGATACCTAATTCTTTAGCTAATTCCATACCCTCCTCAGTTGAGACAACTCTAGAAGTATTGAGATCAACTTTGTTTCCAACTAGAATTAAAACAATATGAGGTAATGCGACTCTCGTGATGATGTCATACCATTTCTTAACATGCTGAAATGATTCCCTATTTGTTATGTCATAAACAATAATACCTGCTCGAGAATCTGTTAAATAATCTGGCCATAAGCGTTCAAATTGGCTTTGTCCTGCTAAATCCCATATCATAAATCTTACAGACGTTCCCAATTCTTTAAATTCGCATTCTTTCTTAGAAATATAGGTTCCAATTGTTGCTTTATAATCCGCTTTAAATATTCCATGAACATATCTTTGAGACATACTTGTTTTTCCAACTCCATTATCTCCAATCAAAGAAAGTTTATAGACATATTTAGGTGAATGAGGTTTGCTATGGTAATATTCCATTTTTCGTTTAATTTTTTCAATTTCAGTATCTCTCTTAATTTTTGGTATCACGGGGCTTACTGGTAATTCACCATCTATAATCCTCGCTACCTTATCGGCTGTTAAATAAGTATATGGAAATACATCATCAACCAATGTAGTATGACTTAAAATAGAGACTAAAACATGATCAGATCCAGACTCACAAAAAATAAACCTATATTTATCTGTATCAAATGTTCCTGCACCAAAAGTTCCAAGATCAAATTCTTGAGTTAATTTTTTTAACACTAATTCAACTAAAGAACTGAATGCTCCAATAAATTTTTTTTCCTCTGATTTTTCAGAATCTATTGTTAAAATTTCAACTATTAATCCATCACGACCTACAACAAGAACAGAGATTAAATTATCTCCTACTTCTTGCATGTACCATTTAAATAAAACACGTAA
>JAEOTW010000136.1 GCA_016839655.1 Promethearchaeota archaeon
AATGTTGAGCTTGCAAAATGGGGGGGCCAAAACAATGCTCCTCGACAATTTTACTCAAATCTAGAAGACATAAAGGAAAATATCGAACTTGCAAAATGGGGAATAAAAAATGATGTTCCTTGGACTTTTTTTGGAAATTTCGATCAGATTAATCAGAATATTGAACTTGCCAAATGGGGAGTTAAAAATGATGCGCCATTTTATTTCTACAAATACTTTAAGAATGTAAAGAAGAATATCGAACTTGCAAAATGGGGAATAAGAAATGATGCACCCGCTTATTTTTTTGCTTATATATTTCAACTAAATAAAAATATAGAAATGGCTAAATGGGGAGTTAAAAATGATGCTCCTTGGAAATTTTTTGAAAAATTTTCTGACCTATGCAAGGAAGCCTCTATTATCAATACTATCCAACTATCACCAGAGAAAAAAAAAGAATTTTTGGATCAATTTTTTGATAATAATGAGAACTAATATTTGAAGCTTAATTCACAATTAAAAATAATATATTTGAGAGAGTAAGAAAAACAACTAATTAAAATAGAACGAATTGCCTATATATTATTTAATTAATGTGATATTATATATGTTTATGAGTTTAACACCTTTAGATATTCTTAACGGAATTCTCGGCCTCTCTGTAGTAATTGTTTCTTTAATATTAGGTGTGATTGTATTGTCAAAGTATTTTAAGAATAGAAACAAAAATTTTATTCTTTTAGGAATTAATCTAATATTTTTAGCATCTGGTTGGTATGGGACAAGTTCTTCATTTATTGTAGCTCTTGTTAACAATAGCGATGGATTAGCTCTTGAGATGATATTACTTCTAAATTTTATTCCTCTTCCAATTGGATTATTATGTTGGTGTGGCTTCTATACTAATATATTAATGAAAAAAAGACAAAAACTCTTTTTACTTATCATGATTATTGTGACTGTAATTTTTTACAGCGTTTTCTTATTTGTAGTATTCACAGATGTAAGCCAAGCAGCAATAAAGATATCTCCTGTAGATACTACAGCAGGTGACAACAAATTCTTATCTATCTATATTATCATATTTATAATCGTTTTATTATTTACGGGAATACATTTTTCATTACGTACGATGAAATACGATGATATTGAAATGAAAACAAAAGGTAAGTTCTTATTATTTGCTTTTCCTGCTTTTGCTATTGGTGGTCTTCTTGATAGTATTCTGCCATCCAATGAAATTACTTTAATTTTATTTAGGTTATTATTAATTTCTAGCATTGTCGGATTTTATATAGGATATCTCTTACCCAATTGGGTAAAAAGAAGGCTAATAAAGATAGAATAAGGAGGTCTGGCTTTGGTAAAAGCAATTCAAGATTTATGGATTCAACGGATCGATGGAATCGTCTTATTTAGCAGAGTGTATCATCAAACTATTGAAGATCAATTATTTGGAGCACTTATGAGCGCATTAAATGCTTTTGCTCAAGAGATTGCTAGTGGAGGTTTGAATAATTTTGAGATTAGAAATATCAGATTCTCCATAATAAAGAAAGAAAATCTCTTTTTTATTGCAAATTCCTCAAAAAAATACAAAGAGAAAAAAATCTTAGCAGAATTAGAAAAAGTAGCTGAAAAATTCCTAGATCAATATCCTGAAACAAATAACAACGCCTGGCATGGAAGACTTGATGAATATCAAGATTTTGAAAGCAAAATTACAGATGTTTTAGAAGATCCAGTAAAAAAATTCTGGAACGGTTTTTAGGAAGTCAATACTAGTTTTGTCAATTTACTTTTTTTTCTAGTTAAATTTTTAGAATAAGATAAATTTACTTCATTTGATTAAGGAATAATAATTTTCTTTAGAAGTATTCTTGGATTGGTCGTATTGTCAGATATTTTTAATGGTTCAGTGGAAAAAAACCCTAACGAAGCTTTATGTGTAGTTTACGTGCTCTACTTTGATGAAAAAAAAGGTCAAATTCCTCTATTAATGTATCCTGATGATAGATTGCGAAATGATAAAAGATACATGCGTCCTATTACTTATCATCCAGTTTGGTTTTTAGAAACAGCAGACCTTGACCATATAGATTTAGAATATAAAGGATATACCTTTTTTGGTAAAAAGATTCAAACAACATCAAGAAGACAAAAAAGAAGAGCTGGACTTGAAGAGGAAACTCCAGAAACTATAGTAATTATTGTTTCCCTTCCTTCTGAACTAGATATCTTTGGAGATGAGCTTGTTAAAAAATTAACTAGTGAATTAAAAGATCAATTTGAAGAAAAATTATATGTTGTAATAGAAAGTGAAATTGCATCCGATACTGTGATAAAAACACCAAAAATTCAAGAAAGGGTTTCTCAAGGAACAAAAATTAAGGTTTTTATGAGGGAGTTAATTGATAAGACAGTAAAAGCTTATTTCTCAAATGTTATTGAAAAAAAATCAGAATCTCCGTCTCTTAAAACCCAAAAAGCAATTTCTTATTTCTCATTAAAAGGATTTGAGTTCTCACCCCTAAGTAATCTAAGAGGAGAGAGAGATTTTTCAAATGTTGATTTTTTTGATAATTCAAAAAAAGTCACTGAAGAAATTGCTCCAAAACCTCACCTTATAATAACTCATCTCAATTTTATTGAAAACAGTCAAGAAATTGAAATTACCATCCACAATAATACAGATGAGGAATTGAACAATATTTCTATTATTATAACTCATGTAAAAGAATATTTTGAAAAAGAAGTAATGAACCAGGAGATAGATTTATGGTTCCCAAAAGAGGAACTCTTACTTGTTTCACCAATAGTTCCTCATATTAATGAATATTTAGTTTCTATCAAGAAGGTAGATGGTAGTGGTAATTCTCAAAAATTACTTACCCAAAGAATTGATTTAAACGAAATAAATAAAATAACAAGTTAAAAATGGAAATTATAATGTCAAATGATGAAATTAAAGAAGAAGATATAATTATCCGTAATTATCGAACTTCTGATTATCAAGCAACCTTAGAAATTTTGAAAGAATTAAATGAAATGCTCGATATTGGTTTTAATGAAAAACAATGGAGAGAATCTTCAGGTTTAAGACAATTTAAACCAAATCTTAAGCGAATTACTTTAATTGCAGAATTAAAATCTACAGGTCAGGTTGTAAGTATGGGAATGATTGAAGCTGTAAAAAATACACTTGGACGATATCTTGGTTATCTAGATAATTGGGCTACAAAGAAAGAATTTATTGGGAAGGGAGTCGGTAAACTCTTAGCCGATAGAGCTACTCAAATTCTTGAATCTTGGGGATGTGATTCCATACGAATCAACCTAGCTTATAAAACATCCCAGAAATTGCTTGATGTATTTGGAAAAGCAGGTTTTCAACCAGTTATAACCGTACTAGAAAAAAGATTTTAATATTTTAAAGTGAAACTTGTTCAAATTTAGCCTGGAAAAATCGTAAGTGTTTAGGTTCAAAAACCATTTTCAAACCTGGTATTGTATCTCTCTTTTCATAAAGTCTAGCTAAGGACTCTGCAACATATTCCATATGCGTATTAGTGTATGCTCTTCTAGGAATTGTAAACCTAACTAGTTCTAATGCAGGAAATATATTTTCACCGGTTTCTTTATCTCTACCTTTAGAAATTGCTCCTCTTTCCATCGTC
The DNA here is from genome assembly GCA_016839655.1 of Promethearchaeota archaeon. The sequence continues at coordinate 3,660 of JAEOTW010000136.1, forward strand.
CTAACAGCAGAATCTTCATAAATGGCTGCTGAAAGAGTTTGTGCAGGCCATTGATCACGTGGAAGGTGAGGTAAGAAATTTAACGCATCTACGAATACTGCGTGACTTCCTACAGGTTTTACAATAGGAACATTGGCTTGTGAAAGTAAATCCCCTAAATATCTTACTTGATTTACACGATATTTTAAGTATTCATACTCTGCTCCTTCTTGTAAACCCCGAGCAACCGCTTCCATATCTCGTCCAGCCATTCCGCCGTAAGTATGGAGTCCTTCGAATAATACAACCATTCCTCGAGTATAATCAAATATTTCCTTATTATGAGTAGCTAAAAATCCACCCATGTTAACTAAACAATCTTTCTTTGCACTATAGATACATCCATCAGAATAACTCATCATTTCTCTAAGTATGTCAACTATTGGAGTATTTTCATAACCTTTTTCTCTCTCTCTGATAAAAAATGCATTTTCACTTGACCTTGTTGCATCAAAAATAATTCTGAAATTATAATTATTGCAGAAATCTCGTAATTCTCTGAGATTTTTCATAGAAACTGGTTGACCTCCTGCCATATTTACGTTCATTTCAACGTTTACAAAAGCAATTTTCTCTGGTCCATGTTCATCAATTAGGTTTTGTAGCTTTTTTAAGTCTACATCTCCTTTAAATGGATTTTCACTATAAGGATCATGAGCATCATCAATAATAACATCAACCATTGTCCCTCCTGCTAATTCCACGTGAGCTTTTGAGGTTGTGAAATACATGTTTCTAGGTACAATTTGTCCTGATTTTGTTAGATGACTATACATTAGATGTTCTGCTCCACGTCCTTGATGTGTAGGCACAATAAAATTATATCCAAGTATATCTTGTATTGATTTTTCAAGTTTATAAAAGCTTCGTGCACCAGCATAAGCTTCATCACCCAACATCATTCCTGACCACTGAACGTCTGACATGGCAGAAGTTCCTGAATCAGTTAATAGGTCGATGTAAACATCTTCTGATTTTAATAAAAATGTATTATAACCCGCTTCTATGATAGCCTCAGTTCTTCTTTTTTGATCAGGCATCCCAACAAATTCGACCATTTTTATTTTAAAAGGTTCTGGTGGTGGACCATTCATTTTAGAATTCACATTAAATCATTATTTTATATTAATGAATAAAGTATGGTACTTTGAAAAACTTTACGGAGATTCTTACCCATAGTTATCCCATAAACAATAAATCTCTTTCAAAGGCTTAGAAGTGTGAGAGAAATATATTCTCTTAAAAGTATTTCCTTCAATTTGGTATTAAGATAAAAATTTAAATTTCTATAAATATTTCTTCATCAAATTTTGGAATTATTACTTCTATATTTGGGAATTTCTTAAAAAAGTAATTAAGGAGAGGATCTAAATTTTCAGTTCTGCTAATTGGGGGCATAAAATTATCCCAATGGATAGGAATTACAATCTTAGGCTGTAATATTTCCACCATTTTCCCTGTTTTTTTTACCATATGTTTCTTACTATTCCCTGCGTACGGAACTAGGAAAATATCACAAGGTTGATACTTTTGCAATTCCTCAGTATATTTGTGCCATAAACTTCCATATGAAACAATTTTAATATCTTTAAAAAATGTACAAAATCCAAAAACTTCACCTGCGGGGAAACCTTTACCATAAGGAAGAAGAGTTTTAGCCTGTTTTAAAAATTGCCATGAAAAGAGTCTTGACAAAATTGTCTTAGGATCAAAATTTATATGTTCAGATTTGATAAATTCAACAGAAATTTCTTTAGAAATTTCGATTTTATCATAAAAATTACTCATTTTAATATTTTCTCTTGCTTTCTCTGAGAGATTTTCAGTATGATTCTCAATAATTTTTCCTTCCGCCCAATTTATAATATTCTGTTTTGCAATCTCAGAGCAATAAACTGGAATATCTAAATGTTCAGCAAACCATCCTGCATCACAGGCGTGATCATAATGACCATGTGAAATGAAAATAGCAGAAATATCTTGAATATCTTCTTTCTTTGTTTTTAATATAGGAGTAGCATCTTCATTTCGAGAGAAGAATGGATCAAATAACAAATTCACACCGTTTAATGTTAAAATATACGATGCTGTACCTAACCATGCGATTTTTATAGTCATATTTGTAAATAATTGAGAAATTTTGAACCTTAATTATATTAAATAATTTTATTACTAGTTAATTAAATTAACCTTAACCTATTTAGAAAAAATCAAGATAATAATGCTGTTCCAATCTTTAGAATTAAAGGAATTTCAATTTTTATTCTATTTAATTCCAGTTACAATGGGTATTGAACTGGTTTTCTATTTCTATTATCAATATTTTAAGAGTAGAGATGTCAAATTAAAATTGAATAGGGTACTATTAGCTTTTGGAACATTTATTTTATTTATTGTAATTGGGCCCTTATGGATTCAAGTATCAAGAAATTTTATTACAGAGGGAACATTTTTATATGAGATAATATCCCGAATAGGATGGGCTTTTGCGTTTTTATCAACAATAGGTTTCTCTCTATTTATAATTAACGAAGACTTTTCGAATATAATCAATATCAAAATAGCAAAAATCATAGTAATACTAAATTTCATTCCGATTATTGTTTTAATATTTACTCCAACCACTAGGAATCTGATTTTTCTCATCTGTATCTCATTTGTGGTACTAAATGGAATTAATGTAATAAGATTTCAGATAATCCTAATAAAGAGATCAGTAGGAAAAATTAAAAGAAAATTTCTTTTATTCCTTATAGGTGCATTAGTGAGTTTTCCTGCTCTGGGTTTTGCAATTTTAGTTGGGATTGGAGTGTTACCTCCTATTATTAATGAAATTGTTTACTTTACTGGTGTTGCATTTCTTTTATTGGGATTTATCATTATTTCTTTCTCAGTTTATGATTTTCCTCCTTTTTATGAATTTGAATGGCGAGAAAATATAATTCAACTCTTCATAATCAATCAAAAAACAGGAGAACATATCTATTTTCGTGATTTTGGTGATATATTTGAGCATAGATTTAAAGAAACTAACACAGGTGATGAATTAACGCCAGATGACAGAGCTAAACTTTACTCTGGTGGAATTATAGGAATTGAAAGTGTAATTACACAAATAACCAATACTAAAGATGAAAGAATTAATAAGATACAACAAAAAGATTCTGTTATTCTATTAACATATAGTTCTGTAATACCTTATATAACATATGCTTTGATAATAAGAAAAGATTTATTAAGTCTTGGACACCTACTAGATTCAATAAAACAACAATTTGAAGCTTTTTATCGGGAAATCCTTTTAAATTTAGAGAATCTAAAAGGAAATCAACAGTTATTATTTAAAAGTTTTGATGTAATATTGAGAGGTATTTTAGACTAATGATTTTCATAGATTTTCCAATTACTGGTGAACTTAGATTTATCCTTATGATTTTTGAATGGATTTTTTCCATAATTAGCTTAGAGTTTGGAATACTATTTATGTTTAAACACCAAAAAGAACAACATAAATTCAAATATTCGCAAGATATTGGATATATCCTCTTATTTTTTGCACTTTCTTTGAGCCAGATATTATCTGTGTTAGGTTCTTATTTTACTCATGATAATCTTGTTATAAATATACATCGCTTCATTAGCAATATATTCCTATTTACTGGTTTTCTGCTCTTTATTCTTGTGAAAGAAAAACAAAGAGTAGTTTTGTTAAAACAATATTTCTTTACACTTAGTTTAGTCATTCTATTGATACTATACATTATCTTTTATTTTGTTGATAACGTTCTAATAATTATCGATTCAATTATTTTCCTTTCATTGATATATCTATTTTTCATTTTTTTCTTCATTGAATTTAACAAAAAAACCAAGCTGGAAGGAAATATAATTAAAAACCTCATGTTAACTTTTCTCCCTTTCTTATTGCTATTAATTGGAATATTTTTAACATCTGATTATTCAATAGATTTGGTTCAGATTCCATTCAGATTAATTGGATCCATACTTCAATTAATAGGGGTTATATTTTTTGCGCTCTTCTTCCTAAAATTTCCAGCTTTTTCTGAATTTGAGTGGCAAGATAAAATCGAAGAGGTATTTTTAATAAATGCAAATGGCGCATGCATATTCTATAAATCTTACGTTCAGAAAATAGATTTACTAAGTGAACATCTGATAACAAGCGCAATTAGTTCTGTTAATATTATGCTTAAAGAAATTCTGAATCCTGGATCTCGAGAGGTAACGGTAATTAAAAAAAAGGGAAAAATTATTCATATATTTCCTAGTGATTTAATTACAGGAGTGATCTTTTCCAAAAAAGAGTCAAAAGTGATTGATCTCTACATGAATCGTTTAATTTTAAAAGTAGAGCAAGTTTATAAAAATGTTTTAAATAAGTGGGACGGAGATCTTAACATATTTAATCCAATTAGCGATATTTATAAAGAAATCTTTTCTACATAATATATTTTATTACAAATATTCCAAAAAATAGTGTAAAATCAGATTCCATTTTCTAAGAATTTGTCAATATAGTATATATAGACAATTCTACTTACTTGAAATTTGAGGAAATATATTTATCTTGTTACATTTTGAATCATATATATAATAATTTTAAAATGAGTATTTAAATTTTAAAAGGGGAGAAAATAAAAATTGATTGGTATTAAATCATATGGAGCATATTTGCCTCGATATCTTTTGCCACGTGACTTAATTGGTAAAGCTTGGGAATTTCCAATTGTTCCCGGTACAAAAGCTGTAGCAATGGCTGATGAAGATAGTCTAACAATGGCAGTTGAAGCTGGTTTGGATGCTTTGAGTGGTTTTGATCCTAAAGCGATTGATGGATTGTTCTATGCATCAACAACTCAAGTATACACTGAGAAAGATTCTGCTTCTTTAATTGCTACTGTGTTGGATATGAGAGAAGATATTATCACAACAGATTTTACAGATTCTTTAAAAGCTGGTACAACAGCAGTAGCACGAGCGGTTGACACGATAAAAGCTAATAAAGATATTAGAAATATCCTTGTGATTGCGGCAGATACAAGAGCTCCAGAGCCATCAACAATGTGGGAATATGGATTTGCTGATGGTGCAGCTGCGTTGCTTATAGCAGAAGAGGATAACCTTCCTTTGTCTATAGATGATTATTATTCAGTTTCAGCAAATGTTACTGGACCTTGGAAGAGAGCTGATAAGGACAAATTCATTAGGACATTTGAAGTTAAAATGGATACTAAATTCTACTTTGAGAATATTACGAAAGTTATGGCTGAAGTATTAAAAAGAAATAATTTAAAACCTGAAGAAATTAGTGCTGCTGCATATTACTATAACAATCCTCGATTGCATGGTAAAGTTTCAAAAATAATGAAATTCGCAGGTGGAGTAGCTCAAAACAGTGTATTTTTCCAACTTGGTGATTTAGGAACGCCAATGCCATTTATTCTCTTAATTGGTGCTTTAAGAAGACCTAAACCCGAAGCTAAGATGATTATGGCAGGTTTTGGTGATGGTGCAGATGCAATTTTGTTACAAGTTCAGGACAGAGATGCTCTTAGGAATCTTGGAAAAACTCGAATGGGTTTTATCGCTCATCAAAAATCAATGAAACCTCTAAAAAACTATAATAAGTTCCTTGACTTTAAAGAAATTCTTGAAAAGGACAGGTATAAAAGAAAAAGTTCTCCTGTTACAATTTGGCGTGATACAGCATCTATCTATAAGTGGTATGGTGTTAAATGTAAAAATTGTGGAACGATTCAATATCCCGATATGCTACGTTCATGCTATGTATGCAGAGCAGATGATCAGTTGGAGCGAGTAAAACTCTCATTAAAAGGAAAAATATTTACTTATACATTAGATCATTTAGTGGGTGGAGCATATTTGGATATACCTGTACCTAGATGTGTAATTGATTTAGATGGGGGTGGAAGAGTCCTATTAAATATGACAGAAATCGAAAAACCCGAAGAAAATGTTAAAATCGGTATGGAAGTTGAATTAACCTTCAGGAAAGAACATGAAGGTGCAGAGTTTAAAAATTATTATTGGAAATGTCGTCCCATAAGGGGGAGACCATAAAGGAGGTTGATGAAAAATGGGAAGAAAAGGAATAAAAGATAAAGTTGCAATTATTGGTTGCGATATGACAAAATATGGAGAGCGTTGGGATAAAAATCAATATGATTTACTATATGAAGCAGTTCACAGTGCTACAAAGGATGCTGGAATCAATAAAGATGATATTGATGCTACATGGGTTGGAATATTTTACTACTTCACTGGACTGTCAGGAGCTGTCACTGAAGATATTCTAAGACTAGATGGAAAACCTGCCACTAGAGTTGAAAATTTTTGTGCTAGTGGAATGGATGCTTTCAGAAATGCTTCATTTGCTATTGCATCTGGAGCTTATGATATTGCACTTGCATGTGGAGTAGAAAAATTAATGGATGAAGGAGGTAGTGGTCTACCAGGCTTCACAATATTTGGACATCCTTTATATCCAACACCTTCTGCACCAGCAATGTTTTCTATGGCTGCAACAAGAAGTTTTCTAGAATATGGATGGACAAAAGAAGATTTAGCTAGAGTTGCTGTTAAAAATCATGATAATGGTGCTGATCATCCAAAAGCTCATTTTAGGAGTCGAATAACCATTGACCAAGTAATGAAAGCGCCCATGATTGCGGATCCACTTGGACGTTTCGATTGTTGTGCTATGAGTGATGGGGCTGCTGCTCTTATTTTAACAACACCAGAATTAGCTGAAAGTTATGCTCATGCAGATGATTATATCTTAGTTAAAGCTAATGCAATATCATGCAGAACTAATTTTCCATGGTATATACCTCCTAATGGACCTGGAGCAGATTTCACTAGTTTTCCTGCAACAGTAAAAGCTGCCGAATATGCTTATAAAGAAGCTGGTATCACAAATCCTCGAAAAGAAATTGACGCTGCTGAAGTTCATGATTGCTTTACAATTACGGAATTAATAAATTGTCAAGATTTGCAATTTTGTGATAGAGGTCAAGCAGCTGAAGAATTAAAGAATGGAACCTTTAATTGGGATGGAGAAACTGCAGTAAATCCTTCTGGGGGTCTGAAATCATTTGGTCATCCAATAGGATCAACAGGTTGTCGTATGTTAACTGAAATTACAAAACAACTTCAAGGTAGAGCAGAAGGACGACAAGTACCCGACGCTAAGATAGGACTATGTCATAACCTAGGTGGAGCATTTAGTGTATGTTCCACAACAGTTTTAAGTCAGAGAAGTTAATTTAGCAAAAATTACCTTATAATTTTTTTAGTTTTTTTATTTAAAGGTCTTTTGGTTTTACTCCTAAATTAGAGAGAATAGATCTGTATAAAACACTTTCAGTTTCTATTAAATTATTTTCTTCCATTATTAGCTTTGCTTTTTTAAAGTATTTTTTTGCTTTATCAAAACCAATAGTAAAGGATGCATAGACATGTCGTCCAAATACAATACTTTCAACTATAGAGTCAGGTTCAATCAGACGGGCTTTGCCCATATAAATTAACCCTATTTTATTGTAGAGTCTTGCCTGTTCAATAGGTAAATCCATTTCTTCATAAATTTTTTCAGCTTTTTTGAAGTGAGTAATTGCCTGCTTTAACTTCTCTTGAACATGATATACTCTTCCTAATCCAAAATGACTTTCAGCTAAGATCCTATAGAATTTTTTTTTCGAAGCCTTTTTAATGGACATATTATAAGCTTCACTAGCTTCATCCAGCATACCTGCGTTATAATTAAAATCTCCCAAATACTTATAAAATTCATGAAGATGCTGAGAATCTTTTTTACTAAGTTCTATTGCTTCTTGAACATACTTTAGTCCTAATTCATGTGCATTGATATCATAGCAAAGTTCTCCAAGATTTAATAAAACATCAAATATTTCCGCTTCATTTCCGGAATTTTTTGCAACTACTAAAGCTTTTTCCAAATTACTCAGTCTTTCATATGGTTTTTCTTCAGTTGGATTACTCATTTAGATCACTTATATGATTGTAAATTAGATTAATATAAAAATTCTATTACAAAATTATTCAGGAATTTAATTAAGAAAAAAGAAAAAAAAGGTATTATTTTGTATATAAAATGGTTTGATTATTCAAGACCTATTTTAGATGCGTATTTTATAATAATAAATATAATAAACGCTACTATTATGAAATTGATTAAAGCTGCGATGAAATTCCCTATTCCAAATACACCAATTCTAATATCTTGAATTGTTTCAAAACCGGGAATAAATATTCCAATTAGAGGTGTTATTATATCTTGGGCTAAAGACAAAATTAAAGCGTTTACAGCAAGACCTACAATAAAAGCAGCAGCTACTCCAAGAACTTTATATTTCTTAACAAAATCTAAAAACTCAGCAGCAAGGTTTTTCGGTTTTTCTGGTTTTGGTTCTGGTTCTGGTGTTAAAAGTTCACGAATTTTCTTTAATTCCTCTAATAATTCATCTTCTTTTGACATTTTATTTCTCTCCTAAATTTTAGGTTTTTTTTATAAATTATATAAATTTAGGTTAAGTTTTTTTCAAAAATATATAAAATTTGTCTCTATTTTTTGAAAGAAAGAGACTTTTTCTAACCTAATTCCTAAAAAAATAAGTCCATTATATCGTATAATTCAATTAGTTTTTCAACTGTGAGGTTCGCTTCTGCTTTAATATCGTCTAGTGATTTACTAAAAAGAGTTTTTTGTTCTTTCCAGAATAAATTATAAATTAATCCATGATACTTTCCATATACCAATAGGCCCCCTTCAAAATCGGAATCTCTTTCAATACAAATTGTTCCAAATGTATTATCTTCATCATATTCTGTCAAGAAATCAATTAAAGATTTATAAAATTTTGAACTCATAAAAGACCTATCAGCAACACTAGCGACTTTATGTTCAAAACCTCTCCCTCCTTTGCGAGGTACTTTGAGATGATAAAATCTTATTTCGTTTCTTAGTTCATTTATTCGATTACGGGCACTTTCAAGCAATTGATCATTAAGAGAGATTTCTTCTTCAGTACCAATGTCATCTATCTTTTGAGAACCTCTATGTTTTCCATTATTATCGATAAAAGCAATAAAAGGTGGACAGCTTGAATTATCTGAATGATTTTTTATTAAAACTGTGAAAAGACCACTCTTTTTTTCATAATCTACTTGTTTTCTGAAACTTTCTTTACAGTAGGGACAAATCATGTTGATTAAAGGTGAATCTTCTATACTAGTCATGTCTTCTCAAAACGATAATAAACTGAGAATTTTTAAATTTTAGTAAATCCAAAAATAGTTTTGAATGTTTAAGCCACCCATACTTTGCTAATTACTTTTTTTTTGTGATGATCTTTATTTATAATTTATCATTAATTATTTTTAACATGAAATTCAAGACTAATCACATAAGTTTTATAAGTGCTATCACAGCTGTCTTATTATATTATTTATTTGCTATGATTTCAATTTCTTTCTTCCCCACATCTTTTAACCCATTAACTGATTTATGGACTCATTTAAGATGGTTTAATTTTAATCCTAATGGTGCTTTATTTTTTAGAATTGGAAATATTGTTTTTGGAATTTTCTTAGTTCCCTATTTTATAGGTTGGTATAAATGGTATGAAGATAACAAGTATCAAGTAGTTAAAATTCAAATTTTTCGGGGAATTGGGTTTTTTCTTGCGATAGTAATTATCTTAAATGAAATTTTTGCCGATATAAATGTTCTATTCTATCTTTTCTCAAGTTTTTTAATGTTTTCAATAATAATTATTACTATTTTTCCTCCAATTATACTGTTCAAACACATAAAATTCATAAAATTGATCATATTTTATGCGATTATTACCCTTTGCTTCAATATTTTTTTTGCGTATCTTGTTATTACTGATGCATTAATTGTCGAATTTAGAAGCATAGAATTGGTAACAATAATCTTAAATCATGGATATTTCTGTTTAATGGCTTACAATCTAACAAAATTAGATAAATCCCTAAATAGAGATTAAATATAAGCATTTTCAATATTCATTTCATATTAAATATGTGGTAAATTTGGATCCATTTCTCAATAGGTTTTTAGCTATATTCAAAAATTATTTAATTTTGAATTAATTTCATTAACATATGAGCAATAAGGGTTTTAATAAATTCCAAGGGGATGTAAAAACTCAGAATGTAAAATATCTCGCTGATCCTCAACTCAGAAATATAGTAAATGTTTCAATAGCTCTCGCCCGTCCGCTATTAGTTAAAGGAGAGCCAGGAACTGGGAAAACTATGCTTGCGCATGCTATCGCTGAAAGTTTGGGAAAAAGATTGATAATTTGGAATATTAAAAGTACAACTGAAGCAATAGACGGATGTTATATGTATGATACAGTTCAAAGATTGAATGACAGTAGATTTGGGTGCGATGACCGAGATGTTGATAACATACATGATTATATAACACTTGGACCTTTAGGGGAAGCATTCGTATCTGAAGAACAAGTTGTTCTTTTATTAGATGAAATTGATAAAGCCGATATTGAATTTCCAAACGATTTATTACAAGAATTAGATGTTATGGAATTTTATATCAAAGAAACTAAAGAATTTATAAAAGCCAAAACTAGACCCATAGTAGTCATTACATCAAATAATGAAAAAGAACTTCCCGATGCATTTTTAAGACGATGTGTATTTCATTGGATTGAATTTCCTTCTAAAAGTTTTATGGCAGAAATAAGTAAATTACATTACCCCAACTTGAAAGAAAAACTCTTGAGTCAATGTCTACAACATTTTTATGCTCTAAGGGCTATAACAAAATTAAGGAAAATGCCATCAACTTCTGAACTTCTTGATTGGATAGGGGTTTTACTGAAGAGCGGTATTTCTCTTGAAGAATTAAAGAAAGGAATTCCTTTTTTAGGAGTTTTAATCAAAAAAGAAAAGGACTTTGAAATAGCATTAGACAAAGTAAAATTCCCCACATAATGTCTTGTTGAAAGGCAATTTATCAAATCTAATACTCAATTCTAATTTTAAATCTAGTTTTAATTCAACGAGATAGTTAAAATCAGTTTTAAAAAAAAAAAAAGGATTTAATTTTTAAAAATTTTAATTTTCAGTTAATATTCACTTATTCACGATAACAGGGATAGAAGTACAAGTTTCTCATACTATTGTATGGGAATCCCTTCATGGATTCAGCATGTACAAAATAGAGTTTATCATACTGTAAAGGCATGTGATAAGCTTTCACATCGATAACATACCCTTGAATTTTTTGGTATAACAGATATCTCGCAACAGTATTTGTTTCAGCAGCGGCTTGTTCTAAGAGGGTTTGTAGATAAGGATCGTTAATTTGAGCAAAGTTAGAATCGGAGTTAAGATTGACTAATGGATCAATCATATTGAAAGTCTCAAAATAGTCAGGACCCCAACCACAATAATAGACATGAAGTCTGGTTGGTTGATGTTGTCCAATATGGATAAATTGATCCCATGTTAAATCTTGAGGTTCAATACCAATTCCGATGAGGTCCATGTCTTCTGTGAACCGTTGGATAAGCAGTGTCATGAAATGACTTGCTGATCGATGGCGGAAATTTAATTTCCCATCGGTAAAGTTTCCCATTGCTGGAGTAAATAAGGCACCTGTCCAATCAGCTTCATCATTCCCTGGAGTAAACGTATCTCCAACCTGAGTTCCTACTTCCCAAGGATTTGTCATACCAGGTCCATCATAACCAAAGCCCATAGATTGCATATATTCTCTGGCCTTTGGGATATTGTAACTGGCACCTGTGGTTGAGTAGTTATGCGCAGGAAAGCCCGGTGGAACTAATGAATTGGCTCTAACGGTTCTACCTTGATCAATCTCTTCATTAAGATATGTATAATTAAACGCATGAGAAATTGCGTTTCTCCAAGTTCTATTTAAAACTATACTATTAAAGGCAATATACCAATAGATTGAACCATTGAGGAAATCATTGACTCCATTACCAGTTACGGTAATATCTGGATCAGCTTCAAAATCAGGCTTGAGGGAAGCAATACCTTGACCTAAATAGTCAATATCTCCAGCTAACATTGCATTGTTAGCAGTAACAGCATCTCTATAAAAAACCCAGACAATAGCATCGAAATAAGTACCAGTTCTCCAATATCTTTCCCAACGTGCTAGTCTTCTTTCTGAATTAGGAATATATCTCACAAATTTGAAGGGACCAGTGCCAATACATAAATCTTCACCAAGTACTAACATTTCTTGGGCAGGGGTAGATTCGTGACCAACAATAGAACTTCCTGCATAAGCTAATAAGCCTTCAGCAGGTGCAAATGGTCTGTTTAGAAAGAGCATAACTGTGTATGGATCAGCTACTTTATGTGCATCCCACCAAGTTCTACTTAAAGTATCGTTGAAGATTGGGGTTCCATCACCAAATTTATAAATAGAGTGAGGAAAGGACATAACATGCGTAGCAGGATCTAAAGTTCCAGACCAGTTACCGAAAAAGTTGATTCTTTCAAAGGTGTGAATAACATCTTCTCCAGTAAAGAGCTGGCCATCATGGAAATATACATTTTCACGGAGAGTGAATGTTATATTTGTTCCATGAGGAGTACTCTGGAAATCCCAGCTTGTAGCTAAACGCCCTACAAGTGGAAACGCAGGATCAGCTAGATCCGTAGCAATGAGAGGTTCAACTACATGACGAAGCATATTATTCGAGACACCATCCCATGTATCTACTGGATCCATTGTAACAGGATTAGTGGTACTAGCTATTTTAAGGACCTGTCCAGATTCGGGTGGTTCAATAACAGTTAGCATAGCCAAAATTACGTTTCCAACGCCAGAAGCTGCTAATACAACTGCTAAGATAATTATCGCTAAATTTTTTTTCTCCATTTCCAAAATAAATGCACCATATTTTTTTTTATTTATTGTTATTTTATTTAAATTTTTTAATGTAAACCTTTTCAGTTTTTACTGTTTTTTTTTATGTAAATTATAGATAAATTAAAACTTGAAGATCTCCTATTTATATATTATTTCTAATCTTTTGGGAATACTAAGTTTCCTTACATATCGTAAAATTCTGAAAGAATTGATTTTTCCGATTTTTTAGGATATTAAAGAATAAGTAAGGTTTTATGACTCATTCGCATATTCCAAAATATTTTGATTTCAAATTAGAACGAATTTTTTTTATCAAATACCAATATAATCTTGACACAACGCAATATCAAGAATAGGAGAGGCATTATTTGAAATCTTTTTAATAGCTCAAAATTTATTCTAAATCTGTTACGGTAATTTTGTATCTGAATCTTGAATATAATTTTAATAAATATAGTTGATAAATATGGAATTTCATGGTAAAAATATAAATTTTAAATATAGGTATAAAACTGTCTCTATAGAGCATTTACCTGAAATGCAAGAAGATATCGACAAATTACGACGCGAAGGTAAACTTAGCGATAATGAAACCTATAGGAGTTATATAGATAGCAAAAAATTTGAAATCCCAGAAACCCTAACTAATGCCAAATCAATAGTTATAATCGCAATATTTAGCAAACCTGCATTAATTAACTTTCATTTGGATGGCAAAACACATGAAGTGATTGTTCCCCCCAATTATTATGATGATGGGACAACATTTGAAGATTTTGAGAAATTAATTTTACATGAGATAATAAAAGAAGCCGGTTATAAAGCAGAATATACAAATAAGCTTCATGTTAAATTATTGGCCGTAAGAAGTGGACTAGGCAAATATGGTAGAAATAATATATGCTATGTCGATGACTGGGGTAGTATGATAAATTTATTTGCTTACTTTACAGATTACAAATTTGAAGAAGACCACTGGACTGAAATGAAAATGATGGATCAGTGTCAAAAATGCTCAATTTGTAGAAATAAGTGTCTTACTGATGCAATCCCAAATCTCGCTGATGGAGGTTTTGTAATAAATGCAGGTAATTGTATTTCTGTGTATAATGAAATTGAGGGGATAATTCCAGACTGGGTCCCTTCTAATGCCCATAATGCACTAATGGGATGCATGAGGTGTCAAGAAGAATGTCCTGTTAATATGAAGGTAATCAATATCAAAGAGCGTCTTGAAGATATTACAGAAGAAGAAACTAAAATGATATTAAATGGTACTTTTGATGAGAAATTAGCAAGTTCTATATCAAAGAAACTTAAAATGTTCCCTCCTTCAAAGGCAAATGACTATATACCTGTCATTAAAAGAAATTTAGAACTATTAATAAGTTAAATTAATCATAATATTGAAAAATACAATACATTCTTCATAAACTAAAAAAAAAATGTTTAGTATTAGGGATATATTTTAATGCCTTCGAGATATGTTTTTAATCTTGAGATTAACCAGCATAAAGTATCATAATTAAGATCTGAATCAAAAATTTTTTGAGCTCTTTTTATAACATCTCTTTCAGAATATTTCTTGGATCCTTTTTCAAATAGTAATTCAAGTTCTGCTAGAGCCCAACATAGCGCATCAAAAGGAAAATTACTATTTAATAAATGGTGATAAAACTGATCGTTCTTAAGCAGCAGTTCCTCATTAAAAGACTTAATTTCATTTTTAGGCAATAAATCAATATTTACTGATGATTTTTCTTTTATCATTTTTAATAACCACCTCTTATTATTTTTGATTTAATTGAATAAATTTCAAAATGCTTTTATTATTAGATTATTTTTTTTCTTCTCTTACAATATAATAATTATGAAATAGAATATTTAAATACTCTGGACAGAATTCGGAAAATAGTGGGAAAAAACGAATAGAGTTCGTGGGAAGCAAATATTTTTTGAAAAACGTAACCTTTAAATTTAAATTTTTCATTATACTTAATTATACTCAATGATAATTAATTAAATATAATTAAGCAAACTCTACCCTTAGAAATGTCAATAGAATGGGAAATTGGTAAGGATGCACGAGAATTGGATAAAATGCCAATTAAAGAAAGAATGAAGATAGAAGCCCGTTCTATAAGAAGAGTTGGTTATGCATTAATATTTTATTCTTTAATGATGATAATATTTTATTTCTGCTTGTAAGGGCACGATACTATGGAATTCTTTTTAATCATTATTATATTAGCTTTCATCTTTGAATCTATGGATTCTATAGCAGGTATGGGTTTTGGCACTGCACTATCACCTTTATTATTCATCTTAGGGTATACCCCCCTCCAAGTTGTTCCAACTATACTCATTTCAGAAGCTATAACTGGAGTAGTAGACACTTTTTTCGACCATGAATTTAAGAATGTTCATTACTCTTTCAAGCCCTTAAATGATGCTACTAAAATAGGATTAATTATTGCTTTTTTTGGATGTATAGCTATATTTACTTCGATTATTTTAGGCTATTTTGCTATTAGTTTTCCTGATATTGTGATTAAAACATATGTTGCAGTTCTAGTTATTTTGATGGGATTATTGGGATTTATAAGAGTCAAGGTAGGAAAAAGAAAAATTTCTAGAACAAATCTTAAACTTCTAATAGGATTTTCAGCCTTAGCTGGTTTTAATAAAGGAATTGGAGGGGGTGGATATGGTCCAGTAATTACAATGGGACAAATTTTCTCTGACATTTATGAGAAAAGTGCAACAGCAATCGTATCCTTTTCAGAATCAATTGTATCAATTGTAGGAATATTAACTTTTTTTCTAATAAGTTTCGCAGGTATAAATGTAGATCTTGTTCTTCTGCCTTCTTTATTTACAGGTGGTTTTTTAGCAGCACTATCTTCTCCTTACTTAGTAAGAGTAATCCCAAATAAAATTTGGAAATATTTTATTCCCTCATATGCTTTTGGAATTGGAATATTTTCTATAATAAAATTAATCATCTAGTGAGATTAGAAATCAAATTATTTCTTTTCTATAAAATAGATTAAAGATGGTACTAATATCCACTACTAGAAAATTATAAATTAATTACATTTATATATTTATGTTGAACTATATTCGATCGATATTCCATAATCCGTATATTATACACCCTTTTAGATAATATCCGAATCTCTTTCGATAGGTTTATATATCACAATTCATATATATTCTATTAGAGAAACTAATTTATTATAAAATTAAAAAGAGAAACGAATTGAATTTTATTCAACTTTTTAATAAAAAATAAAAAAACTGATTATTATGACAACCTGTCCTAAATGTGGAGAAGAATATTCATTAGGTAGAAAAATTTACCACAGCTGTAAAGACTTTTCAATAGAACATGGTGTTATTTTTAATGATGATCGTAAGAAACGTTCTTGGAATTGTTCTAGCATAGATGAGGTAGATAAGAAAATATTAAATGTATTGCAAAAAAATGACAAAATCTCTTATAGGGAATTATCAGAGAAATTGGAGCTCGCGGCGAGCACAATTCATAATAGAGTTACAAAAATGATTGAAGAGGAAATTATAAAGCAATTTGGAGCTATAGTAGATCCAGAAAAAATAGGCTATAATACTATCGCAATAATTGGCCTTTCAGTTGATCCAGTGAAAATGAATGAAATTGCAGAACTAATATCTTCATATGATGAAACTCAGCTTGTAGCAATTTCATCAGGAGATCATGATATCATAGCCCAGATAATTGCAAAGGACGAAAAATCTCTTTGGAACTTTATAAATATAAAAATCAAGACAATAAATGGAATAAAACCTCATATCCATGTATCAAACTTTTTAGATATATTCAAATCTACGCATTCGATAAAAATCGCTTAAAACTAACAAAAAAAACCAAATTAGTAATTTTTTTTAAATTTTCTAGATTTTTTTAATTCTCATCAGGAGCTTAACTCCCCAATTCTAATCTATTCATCATTAAATTGCTTTACAATTGTAAACCAAAAATTCACTATTGAATTAATAATCTTAGAAAATTCTTTCATTTCTAAAGGTTTAATTACATAACAATTTGCGTGAAGATCATAAGCTTTTATCAAATCTTCTTTAGCGTCGGATACTGTTAAAATTACTATTGGAATCCTTTTCAATTCTTCCATTTTCTTAATTTCTTCCAATACATAGAAACCATTTCTTTTTGGTAAGTTCAGATCCAAAAGTATTAAGTTTGGTCTGTCTACATCGTTAAATTTTCCTTGTCTTTTTAAAAATTCGATTGCTTCAACACCATCCCTTACTACATCCAAGTTACTTACAATCTTATTCTGTTCAAGAACTTCCTTAGTAAGTCGTATATCAGCAGCGTTATCTTCTACAAGTAAGATTTTAGCTTTTACTCTATAGTATTCATTCATAATTTTACATCTTTAATCTTTAATTCTTTCGGGTATAATTGTGAAATAAAAGGTTGATCCTTTTCCAATTTCCGATTCTACCCATATTTTTCCACCATAACGTTGAACTATCTTTTTACATATAGGTAATCCTATGCCTGTACCTGGGTATTCTTCTTTAGTATGAAGTCGATAAAAAATATTAAAGAGCTTATCAAAAAATTTTGAATCAATGCCTATACCATTATCTTTTACAGAAAATAACCATTCATCATTAATTTTTCTAACACTTATATGTATTTTTGGTGGTTCTTCTCTTCGAAATTTTATAGCATTACTAAGAAGATTTTGAAATAATTGAGTAAATTGAGTTTTATCTACTTTTAATATCGGTAATTTATCATAAGTTAAAATTGCACCACTTTCTTTTATCGCCTCTTGTAAATTATATAAAACATTTTTCACTATCTTTTCTATATTGTTTAATTTCGAAGGTTTAGCATGAGTTGTGATTCTTGAGTATGACAATAAATCTTTGATAAGAATGTTCATTTTTTTTGCTCCATCTGTAATAAAATGAATGAATTCTTTACCATCTTTATCAATTTTATCACGATATCTATCCTCAAGAAGTTGAGAAAAACTAACAATCGCACGTAAAGGTTCTTGTAGATCATGTGATGCAACATAAGCAAATTGTTGCAAATCCTCATTAGAACGTCTTAAATCTTCCATTATTTCATTGAATTCAATTTCTCTCTTTGATATATGCTCAGATAAAAACGAAACTACTATTCCAACAACAACCAATGAAATTGCCCTCAAAAAATCGTTTAAAGTTTCAAGACTAAAGAACTGATTATTTGGAATGAGGTTAAAAATAATCAGTATTAAAGCTAAAAACATAGGAATAATTAAACCTTTTTTTTTCCACCATAAACACGCTAAAATTGCTGGAAAATAAAAAAAATGTGCTACCAATATGGATGTTCGAATTACGACTTCAAAATAATAAATTAGTAAACAAGAAATAATCAATAAAATTGAAATAACTAATATTCTAATTCTTTCTTCCGTAAATTTTAGGTTCTTGTCATACATTTTTCATTATATATTAAATTGTTTTGAATTTGAATTCTTAGAAGTGATTAATAAAAAATCTTAGTAATTATATTTTAAATTAAAAGTGAAATCTATGATTAATAAGAATATTGTCCAATATAAAATAAATTTTATCGAATAAAAATACAAATGTTTTTTAAGAAAATAAATGAGAAATCAAATTATTATTTTTAAAATCTTTTTTATTTTACTTTCTTTTCCTAAAATCTTCCGAAAAAATATGTCTTTTTAAAGTTAAAATAAAATAACTATAAATATCAAAATGAATATTATTCAGAATAAAGAACAAAAAGTTGGAAAAATTCTTAATTTTACAATCAAAAATAAAAAATTAAATTCAGGTGATTAATAATAGAAAAACAAAAACTGGATATCATATTAATTGAAGATAATAAAGCTGATGTGCGTCTTATTGAAGAATTATTAAAATCTTCTGAAGAATTCAAATTTGAATTAGAATCAAAACCTAGGCTTTCTGAAAGTCTTGATCGTCTCAGAACAAAAGAATTTGATATTATCTTATTAGATTTAGCTCTACCAGACAGTGATAGAGAATCTACATTAGATAGTGTTTTAAATATCACTAAAGAAATTCCTATAGTCATTCTGACTGGTTTGGATGATAAGGATTCAGCATTACACTCTCTTCAGAAGGGTGCTCAAGATTATATAATAAAGAACGATCTTAATGGACCAGGTCTTATTAGAGCAATATTATATGCTATTGAGAGACACAAAATTGAAATTGAGAAAGGACAAGATAAAAATTCAAGGGTACCATTTGATGAAAAAGATAAAGAAATTCTTAATTTTCTCCAAGAAAATTATAGAATCTCATATAAAGATTTAAGTAAAAAAGTAAATTTGGCTGCTAGCACCATACATAATCGAGTACAAAACATGATAAAGGAAGGGATTATAAAAAAATTCGATACAATTCTTGATCCTTCAAAAGTAGGATATAAATCTATTGCTATTCTTGGTCTTGCTGTAGATCCAATAAAATTGGCAGATATTGCGAAAAAACTATCCGAGTATGGTGAAATACAATTAGTTGCATCTTCAACGGGTGATTATAATCTAGTAGTCAAAGTTATTGCTAAAGATGAGAAAAATCTCTGGAGATTTATTAATGAAGAGATTAAAACTTTAGATGGAATACAATTACCAATGCACGTTTCAAGTTTTATAGACATTTTTAAAATGTCTCATAAAATTAGTTTTAATACTAAAAAAAAAAGAATAATTTCTTTTTCAAATTAAAAAACAAATACGTCTTGTCTAAAAATAGGAAAGATTAGCTAACAAGAAATTCAAGGAAAAATTCCTCTCAATTCAATAGCTCTTGCTACCCTTGAAATAGCAATTATATAGGACGCTACTCTCAAAGAAAGTTTATTCTTTTTGGAAAGATTATAAACGTCATCAAAAGCATTTACAATAATATTTTTTAATTCTTGATTAATTCGTTCGAGTTTCCAAAAATAACTATGAATATCTTGAATATATTCAAAGTAAGAGACACAAACACCTCCAGCATTTGCAAGAATATCAGGTACTACAATTATTCCATTCTTTTCCAAAATTTCATCTGCATCTGGGGTAGTGGGACCATTAGCTCCTTCTAAAACAATTTGACAATTTATATCGTTTGCATTTTCTCGAGTTATTTGGTTTTCAATAGCAGCAGGAATTAAGACATCGCATTTAATTGTCAGTATTTCTTCATTTTTAATAAAACTATAATTTTCTTTATGAAAATCTTTCAAATATTTTTTCTTGTCTCTCCATTCTAATAACTTATTAATATTTAATCCATTCTTATTATACAGACCACCGTAGATATCTGAAACAGCAATAATTTTACATCCATTTTCATATAAAATTTTTGCAATATTTCCTCCGACGTTCCCAAAACCTTGAATAACAATTCTTAGGTTTTTAAGTTTTATAGCCATCTTTTCACATAAAGCTTCCAATACAAAAAATAAACCCCTTCCAGTCGCAGTCTCTCTGCCTACTGAACCTCCAATCTCAATGGGTTTTCCTGTTACGACTCCTGGAATTGCTCTTCCTTTGTTCATAGAATAGGTATCCATAATCCATGCCATGATTTGAGAGTCTGTATTAATATCTGGAGCAGGAATATCCATACCAGGACCTATAATATTTATGATCTCTGTTGTATATCTCCGAGTTAACCTTTCTAATTCATTTTTTGATAATTTTTTTGGATCAACACATATGCCTCCTTTAGCACCACCAAGTGGTAAATTTAATAAGCTACATTTCCAAGTCATCCAAGTAGCTAAAGCTTTGACTTCATCAAGATTAACATTTGGAGAAAATCTAATACCTCCTTTACCAGGACCTCTAATAGTAGAATGTTGGACTCTATATCCTTCGAAAATCTTTATATTTCCATCATCCATTTTTATAGGAATCGATACGATTAAGGACCTCTCAACATTTTTGAGGTAATTCTTGATATTTTCGTTCAATTCCATATTTTCAGCGACTTTATCAATCTGCTTTTTTACTATTTCGAATGGATTTATTTCTGGTAATAATTCAGCTTCTTTTTTACCAGATAAATCAATTTCATCATGTATTATTAGGGCGTCTGGATATAATAAATTCATCTTATCCTTTTTTTTGTTTTCTAACATTTTCGAATAAAATTCATTATTTAATTTTTAACTTTAATTGAATATATAGTATTGTTTCAATTTATATATATTATTTAAAGTTTATAAATCTACCGAACATTATTTCACACTTAATGGAACTCAGTGAAGAAGGTTCGCTTTTAAAGAAAAGACACGAATCTTATTCAATATTAATATATCATTTATTAAAGTTCTATGAATTATTAATAATCTGCAATAATCCAATTTAATTAATATGGAAATGAGAATTCTGAATAAGATAAATTAAAAAAAAATTAGTTAGATATTTTAATTTTTTCTTTTAATAAATGACTTTTTGCGATTTTAAATGCGTAATTGTAATCAAATATTCTATTTCCTTTCGTTTTTGCAGCTTCCTTTAAAATCGACGCTTCAACATATGATTTAAGACGACCAATTGCCAGCGCACCAGTTCCAAAAATAGTAGGATATATTTCTTTGTTGTTATCTTTTGGTTTTAGTCCCTCGACACCATAAGGTGGGACTAAATTAATATCCACAATAATTTTGTTTTTTAATTTTAACATAATCTCATTTGATAATATTTGGATTCCGGCAGCTGCTAAGCACCATATAATATCTGCATTTTCAACAGCTTCAAATATCTCATCCTCAGTAGTAGCAAATATACCCTTAACTAAATAAGGCTCAATTCCTGATAACTCGCAAGCTAATTTTTCAATGAACGCTTTACTTGACTCATTCCATGTCTCCACAATGTATGTCTTAGATTTTAGGTTTGCAGATAATAACCCTGCAATTTTTGCAACAGGTCCAGCTCCTAGAATTATAATTTTTTTACCCTCTAAATCATCAATTTTATGTTGCTTTGCAATTTCCATAGTTTTTGCTACAATCGAAGCTGCTGTAGTGTGTGATCCTCTATAATCAACAATAACTGGACATTCAAAAGGAGAAACCAAGGATTTTATAACTTCTTTAGTGATTTTTTCTCCTTCCTTTATATCGGAACCGCCTATGAAGATTGAAGTGGGAGCACCGGGTTTTCGGGAAAATATAGCATCTTGGACTAATTTTGGTGTTTGTTCCGCTTTTAATTTACTTATTGGCACAACAATGTCAAATCCCGCATCATAGGCCATATTAATATCGAATGGTGATGCAATCTCATCAGTGTCAAAAATATAGCAAATTTTGTCTTGCTTTTCTTTTCTCTTTACTTTTAATGGGGTTAGGTTTAAAATGGATTTATTAAGAAATTGTCTGATAGAATTATCCTCAATATAATTTGGGAATTGAGCTTCTCTTTTAATTTTTATTTCTATAACCTCTACGTCTAATTCTTCACAATATTGCTTAATTCCATCAAAATGCAGTATATCACAAATATGAAAACCAACAATATGTTTACTTTCAAAATTTCTTGCAATATTCATAATTTTCATCATCATCCACGCTTCTCTTATTTTGAATCTTACTTCATTTTCTTGTTCTTCATATTCTTGCTGTAAATATTGCTTCCATAGAATTATTCTCTGAAATTCATAATCTTTTTCTGGAGATATTTGACCGGACTTATTATAGTTTTTAATTAACTTCTTCAATTTTTTAATGAGATTTCTTTGTTCTTCAAGATTAGAATTTAGGTACCCTTCCGCATTTTCAGATATATCGATCTTTTGATAGGGGATATTATTTTGATTGAATAAAACAGTAATTGGGTCTTCCTCAGATATTACTTCATCCCATCTACTTCCTTTTTCTTCAACAGCAAAGTCGGGCTGATAATTCCTGATGAGTTCTTTAACTATCTCGAGATATTCTTTTGAAATTAAATTTAAATTCCAAGCTAAATCGTGCTTTTTCTCTGCTGTATTTTCAAACCACCACTCAATTGGAAATTCACTCTCAATTAACACTAATTTTAGTTTACTTTTCTTTAGTGGTACTAATTCTAAAACTTCTATTTTTATCACCTCCCAAAAATAATTTATAATTTAAACTAATTTATTTTAATTTTTCCCAATTCATATTATGTATTTCATAAATTTAAATGTCACTATATGATATTTATAAACTATTACGATCACTAAATGATCAGAACACAATATCTCTTTTATTAAAAACAATTAATTGCATTTAATTATAGATAGAAATTGGAAAATTCATAAAAATGAAATAGAATTTGTGAAGGATATTATGCAAAACAGGTTTAATTTTTTTTAAAATAAAATTATTATCAATATAAAAAAAATCTATTTTCTACCCTGGAGCTACAACTTGAAGTAGTAACAATTGAATTTGAATCATTTCTTTAATTTTGAAAAACAAACCTCACAGAAAAAAATTCTTCTCAATTTAGAAGCATCCCAAACCATATGACCTGACATATGCTTCGTTTCGCAACCCCAACACATTTTATACACACTAGTATCAATAGGGTATTCATTATCAACATGGAAATTATCATCTTGTATTATTTCTCTATAACTCTTCAATTTTTTAACATCTCAATTGTTTTATAATTCTGAATGAATATTCAAAATCAAAAGGTTATATTTAATATAGTTAAACAATAATTTAAGAGTTGTGAATATTCATTCAGAAAATGGGGAACACTTTCCTACTTTGTATTATAACAATTAAATTTAAGTTTTAAGAATAATTATTCAGAATCATACTTAGTTTTTTATTAAAAAAGAAGAATAGATGTGAGATTAATGAATAAAATAATTGGAATTCCTTCTGATGGTCCTGAAATATCTGATGACATATCAGCTCATTTTGGACATTGCAATTATTTCGTTGGAATTGAAATCTATGATGATGGTAAATACAAAAAAGCTTTTGCATTACCTAATAGCGGTCATTCTGGTTGTATGGAACCAGTTATAAACATGAAACAAAGAAATGTTACGGATATGATTTTAACTGGGATAGGGATGCGTCCATTCATGGGTTTTCAACAAGTTAAAATTAATTTATTTCAAGGTATCCATGGAAGTATTGAAAAAAATATTGGAATGTTTTTGGAGGGGAAGCTTAGATCTTTATCTAATGCAAGCTGTGGAAGTGACTCAAACCATGCTCACACTCATTAAAAGCAAAATGGATAAAAAATTTTAATAGGTATAACTGAAAAAATATGCCAAGTTTTAAAGAAACATATGAAGTTATTAAAACAGATTGGAATGCTGGGGAAAAAAACTTCAATGTTGAATGTGAGATGCTACCTGTTGGTATGCAAGTGAAATGTACAATGGGAGCAAAACCATTTGAATTAATAATTGACGCACCACCAGGTTTAGATGGAACAAATGAGGGTCCATCACCATTATTAGTAATTTTATCTTCTATTGGTGCTTGTATTATTGCAATTACTAGGTATTGGGCTAAAATTATGGATATTGAAATCGAAGAAATGAAAGTTTTTTCTCGTGGGCATATTAATTTAGGTGCTATTTTTGGAATTGATGATTCAAAGTTAGCGGGATATGATAGACTAGAACCTGTTATCAGAATCAAAGCAAACGCTTCAGAAGAGAAAATTAATGAGTTAATGGATAAAGTGTTTATTCATTGTCCTGTACTGACGAATTTCGGTGGAGCTTCTAAGATTATTCCTAAAGTACAAATCAGAAAATAATTATTATCTTAGCTTTTTTTTATATTAAGTTCTATTTGTTATAAAATAAAGACTATCTGAAATCATTATGGAAGATGAAAAATTCTTTCCTTTAAGTGTAAATCCAAGTTTATGTGTCCTATGTCAGCGATGTATATTTAGTTGTCATAGTAAAGCTATTTTCTTTAAAGAATCTCGTCGACTCGTGAATTATGATAAATGTCAAGGATGTTTAAAATGTGTAGATGTTTGTGAGCATGGAGCTATTGAAGTTATTTCGATTAAAGAAGGAAAATTAAAGGGTTTCTATATAAATCATCAGAAGTGTGATTTATGTAAATTATGTCTGAAGCAAGATTTTTGTTTTCAAAACTTATTTTTAATTAATGAATATAAAAATATTGATAAGGAAAGGATTGAATTTCAAAAAGATAATCTTTCTAATTGCTTTAAATGTTTAAAATGTTTTAAGAATTGTCCTAATAATGCAATAATTCCAATTATTGAATAAGGTAATTTAGAAAAACAAGGTTATTGTAATCAGTTAATGATGATGATGTTCATGTTCATTATCATCATCAGCTTCAGTATGTATTTTTTCAACACCATATCCTTTACCTCCTCCTGGAGCACAAAGACTTTCTCCTCCTTCTAAAGTCCCATCTAATATTTTCTGTACAACATCATCAATTGTACCCGAAACGCCTACAATTACTTTAATCCCAAACTCATCAAAAAAAGCTTCAGCTCTTCGTCCCATACCTCCGGCTATCATAAAATTTGCTCCTTGTTTATTTACAAATTGAGGGATGCTTCCTACCGTATGTCCAGGATTTGGAAGTACTTTTTTTTCAATAACTTCATTATTTTCGATAGTAATAAAGGTAAATTCTGGGGCTCGACCAAAATGACCACAAACTTTTCCAGAATCAGTACTAATTGCTATTTTCATTCTATTCAACTTTTATTTCTTTTTATTTATATTAAATTAGGGAAGTATAAAATATAAATTTAATGAATAATTATTCATAATATGGGAATATTTTGTTATAATAAATCTATCACTATTCCCATAATATTTAAAATATAAGTCTTAAATATTCCAAATAATTGTTTTTTAATAATTTTGAATAATTAATTATAAAAATCTGAAATAATATTTCTACTTTAAAAATGGATTGGAAAATAAACTATGACCATTCTTTTGGTGATTTGATATAGGAAGGAGAAGGCATCGTCGATGGGTTAATCAACCACCTAATAATTATTATTTCATTCAAGAATCACCTAGAACCGAAGATTCGATAACATTAACAGTTGCTGAATTCGAAGCTATGAGATTAAAACATTATTTAGGCTTAAATCAAAAAGCATCTGCTGAAAGAATGGGGATAAGTCAACCGACTTTTTCAAGAATTCTTGAAAGTGCACATCAAAAAAATACGTTAGC
>JAEOTW010000137.1 GCA_016839655.1 Promethearchaeota archaeon
AAGGAGGATGAGTAAGTTTGAAAAATGAAAATATACAAATTGTGAATTCTATGTTTAAAAATCCTTTAAGTTTTCTTAAATTAGATACTCCTCAGACTTATAAAAACATGACAGTAATTCCTATTATCGTACAAGACGATAAATTTATTGATTTCATAAGTATTAAAGAAGCAGAAGAACTAGAATTAATTGAAATTATTGAAACTGATGCTGTTAGTCAGTTGGAAGTAATAAATAAAAGTGATAAGCAGATTCTAATCCCCTTCGGGATGACTGTTCATGGGGGAAAACAGGATAGAACAGTTTGGGAGCCAATTTTACTTCCTATTGGAGGAAAACAAAGCATTATTAGGCAAAATCCTGGATCTCGTAAGCAAAAATATAATATTCCCGCTAAATGTGTAGAACAGTCTAGATGGAATTACACTAAAGGACGTGGGTTTAAAACCTCAAATACTAGGCTACATCCCAATGTTGCTTATGAAGCGATATCAGCAGCAGGTCAAAATGGTGTATGGAATGAGATCCAATCTCATAGAGCTGAGATGAATTATTCCATGGCTGTGGCACCTACTCAGAGTTATCTTGAAATGACAAAAGAATCTGAAAAAGTGACTGAAGATTATGTAAAACACTTCAATTTAGTACCCAATCAATGTGGCATCGCTGTATATATCAATGGTGAATTTATTGGAATTGAGTTTTATGCAAATTCTGAAGTATGGGCTTCTATGAGTAATGATATTCTCAAAGCATTTTCTGTTGAAGCACTGAGATTCAAAAACAAACCTCAACATGAAGTTCCTGAATTTCATGAAGAATTTATTAAGATTTTGGGAAAACTAAAGTTAAACCTCTCTTCTAGACAAGGAGTTGCTCTTGGAACTGTTGTAGATATCAACTCTGATAATAATAAATGGCGAGGACTAACGTTAGTACATGAGAAATCTTTAGTTCAATTCTACTTAGTCTCAAAAAGAGGAGGTTATCAAGAGAAACCTCAATCAAATATTCAGTTTCAAACCGTTATTAATCAAAGATATGAAATTTAGTTTTAATAACGGATATAAACACTTTTTTTTTAATAATTATTATTTTTAAATCAGAAGTAATTCAACCTGAAATTCTTTAAAAAGTTAGATAAAAAATAAAAAATAAAAAAAAAAATAAGTTTTAAATAGTTTTTTACTCGTTTTCTTCAGTTTTTTCAGATTTGTCTTTAGTGGAGTTAATCTGATCAATATAATTAGCATAGTATCCATTAATAAAGTCGAATTTGAGGGAATTTTTGTCTTTTTCTAAGGCAATCATCAAATAATCATTCAAATTGACTTTCTTTTTAATTTTTCTCCTATGTCTAACAATCGGCAGAATTAACGATACAACAAACAAGCCAATACTTAGAAAAATTGAAAAAGTTAGGAAGTATAGGATTAGGCTTACAATAAACCCAATTAAAGATGAGATAAATATAAATGCTCCACTTTTACTAGAAAGGCCCGTTTTCATATTGATATTTTTAGTGCAATCTTCGCAAATTGGTATATTTATGATATAATCTTCTTTATATTCACTCGTTGGAGTAAAAGTGCCAAAAAATATTTTTTTAAGTTGGTTTTTTGTATTAGTACCGCATATGACACAAATTTTTGGAAAAAGTATATCTTGAGTCACTTGAAATTCAAGTGTTTTACTCATAGATTCTTGACTTTTTGATTTTTTAATTGCTTCTCCATATGACATTTATATCCCCCTCCCGCAATTATAGCAGAATTTTGCTGTTTTTTGATTTAAACTTCCACACCAACTACATTTCTTCTTAGACGTAGGTACCTGTTGTGTGCTTGAACTTGACGCTCCAGTACCGCGATCTAATGAATCTAGAAGAATCTTTTTTATTCGACTATTCATTGGCTCGGGTACACCTAACATTAATGCACTAATCATAAATTCGAAGGCTTTTTTGAAATCTCCTCTATTTATGTGTTCAAATCCCATATTAGCTATTAACAGGGCTTTTCTCCCTTCTTCAGAATAATGCGTTTTAGGAGGTGGCATTCCATGTAAAATGGAATCTTTTATTCTATTGAGATCCATTTGGCCTACTGGTCTGCTTGGTTGAGTGGACCTTGTATATATTGGCCTAGAAGGAGTATAACTAGGTTTATAGGCATATGGTGATATTTTTGGTTTAGGTTTAGCAGTCTTTTTTACTCTTAGAATATTATAAGACTCTTGGTCTCTCTTGATTGGGAATTTATCTATAACGCTTTTTTCACCCTTCTTACGTTTTCCTTTGATAACTTGAGTATATACAGCATAAGATCCTGTACTTGCAATTACAACTCCACCTATTATGTTTAAAAAAACTGTTGTCAAAGATATTCTTGGATCTAAAGGATTAGTGCCCCAAGCTATTTCAAGGCCATCTGAGTATCCATCTCCATCAGTATCTGGATCTGTAGGATCTGTCGAATATACATTTACTTCTATTCCATCAATTAGTCCATCATTATCCGTATCAGCATCGATTGGATTTGTTGTTTGAATGAATTCATCTATATTGTCAAGTCCATCACTATCTTCATCATCAAATGCATCATTTCCCATAATATCCAAACCATAAGTATATTCCCAGAGATCTGGCATGAAATCATGATCTGAGTCTGCATCATTCGCATAACATCCTAATTGACATTCTAGTAGATTATTTAAACCATCACTGTCATAATCTAAGCTAGAATCATCAACAAAAAGGTTTAAATCATTATCAAATTCATATCCATCAGGCATATGGTCATCATCAGTATCTGGATCATTAGCATATGAACCTACTTGGAATTCATTTAAATTATATAATCCATCGTTATCATAATCTGAACTTGCATCATTGCTAAATGGATCAAGATCATTATTAACTTCATAACCATCCTCCATACCGTCCCCCTCAGTATCTGGATTTGTGGCATTTGTTAAGTAGGTTATTATCTCTTCATAATCAGTTAATTGATCGTCATCAGTGTCTTCTAATAATGGATCAGTATTAAATGAATTAACTTCGTCCCCATCCAATAATCCATCATTCTCTGTATCATTATCCTGAGGATTAGTTAGATAATAAAATTCATCAAGATTTATCAAGTTGTCAGAATCTGCATCCTCCATGGAGTCATCATAGGTTAAATTCAAATTATTTACGTATTCCCACCCATCGGGCATTAAGTCACTATCAGAATCAGTATTATTTGGAAATGAGCCTAACTGATATTCAATAATATTACTGATTCCATCCATGTCATCATCATCATCGGCATCATTTATTAATGGATCCAATCCATATTGAACTTCGTAACCGTCAGGAAGTAAATCGGAATCAGTATCACTATTATTTGCCATTGTTCCTATTGAAAATTCAAAAAGATTGTTTAAACCATCATTATCTTGATCTAGAGTTGTATCATCTATCAATGGGTCAAGTTCATTATTAACCTCATAACCATCATCCATTCCATCTCCATCAGTATCTTCATCTAATGGATCTGTTGTATGAACAAAGACCTCATCACCATCAGATACACCATCATCATCAGTATCTTCATCTCCCGCATCAGTAAAATAGATTAATAGTTCCTCTCCGTCTAATAAGCCATCATTATCTGTATCATTCAAAGCTGGGTCGAGATCTGAATTATACTCAAATCCATCAGAGAGTCCATCATTATCTGTATCATTATTTTGTGGATCTAAACCCATCATTATTTCGAATGCATCATCTAAAGAATCAGAGTCGAAATCCTCTGAATATGTTTCATTCAAGATAATAACTCTATTACCACTAATCTTTGCATAAATTCCATATCCCGTTAATCCTGAAAAACCATCTAATTGAAGATCTCCAGAATAACTCCCAAATCCTGTGTCTGTTGCGGGTGTATATGTTAGATCTGTTACATTATAATTCATACCCGCTGAGTTGTTACAAACCACTAATTTTAAATCCTCGATTAAGCCGGTTCCATGCATATTAAAAGAATAAGATAATGAGTTTCCAGTAGAGCCCAAAGAGAGTGCGCCAAAAGCAGTGCTTAAAACAGATTGCCCAGATATTCCATCATATTCTTGAGGATGGTGTGTATAACCTAATGATCCTGAATAAGACACAGTATTTGAATATGCATAATCATAACATTCTTCCATAGATCTAACACCATCTCCATTAGAATCAGTTGCTAAATTTATTGAGTCTAGAAAGTAATTGGTAAAAACACCATGTTGTAATGTAGGATCTTCTAGGCTAAATTCTTCATCGGCACAAGCAGTCATAATATATCTACCAGTACCTTGAACTTCAGGAATGATGCCTCCTGAATTGCAAGCATCGGTTATGATATATTTCTCTGCAGCATTCATTTCATCTAATTTTGTATCAATGAGAGAATCTAGATAGTAATTACTTGGAGTTGATGGTATTGAATCATAAGAACATAAATATTGAGTGCCATCATAAGTCATAACCTCATACCTGTCTATACTGAATCCCCACTCGGTTATTGAATAATCAGTAATCATTCTAATATATATTCTATTGTCACTAAGAAGTGGAATCCAACCTGACCAAAAACCAGTACTATATCCTGAATAACCTTCATAAACATAATCATAGACTATATCACTATCTCCTAAGTATACCCAATCATAGTCATATTCCACATCGAAGTGATCAAAATATACCCTCATATAAGCAGCATTAGGATGGTAAATACTCCAGGTGTGGTCATAGTCATTAGAATAAGGATGCGGAGAGTCGACATTATAATAATGTATACCATCATTTACTAAATTAGCGCCCCCATGTCCAGAATAATAAAAGAAAAAAACATCATCTTGTGTTATTTGAACGTTAATAGAATCAAAAGCAGCATCAATTCCTGCTTTAGTTGCGTTTGAATCTTGTAGATAAATGATATGTTCTGGTTTAAAATTGTACTCATTTATAAGCATAGAATATATATCCTGAGAGTCATCATCACAATAAGTGAGATCACTAGTAGAACCAGGATAATCAGAAATTCCAATAACGATAGCATAAGCATTTTTGGGAGTTAATGGAGCAGAAGTCTCAAGATTCTCATATGGTAGTTTAAGATCTTCATTTTTGCGTTCTAAAGGTTCATTAGTTTTGAATTTATTTATATTCAAGTTATAGATATTGGATGTAAAAATACAAATCCCTAAAAGAGATAGAACAAAAATTATCAGATATTTTTGATTTTTCATAATATAATCCCCTTATCTTTTAGATTATAAATTGTTTCTTGGATTTTTGAATTTATTAAAATTTTTGTATAATAACAATTGGTGCATTATATTATATAAAATCTTTGATTGAATAAAGCAGATAAATTCAATACAATTATATTAGACGATTGATAATCTCACGAATTATCTTTTTAAATCTATAAATCTAATAATGTCGCTTAATATAGGAATTTTATTGATACAAATTTTTATTTTCATAATATAATTCGCTTTTGTGGTAAAAAATACAATTTTTCGTTATAATAGAACAGAATCATAAAAGTTCTAAAAACTATAAAAATTCTAAATATTTTATTTATGTGCGGAGAAACTTATAAGAACAATTTAATAGAAATGTTTTTAAAAATGGCCTTTCAATTCAGTATTAAGAATATAGGTTTATTAGGTATCAATGGTTTATTTTCAGATTAGTCCTGTAGGATTTGATTGCGGAAAAGATAAAAATAATTGTGAACGATATCCAGATTATTGTAGGGAGTGTGTTAAAACTCAGCTTGAAAAATTTGGATTAAATCTTAATTATAATTTGAAATTCACGATTATTGATTCGCAAGAGAAGCGGATTCAGATGTTCCAAGATTTAATATGGCAAAAATTCTTGGATGTCTTGAATATAAAGCATATATTATTAATGGCTAAAGAATCTGGATTAGCAATTGTGGACTATCCGATATCTGGTGCTGGTGTAAACACACAATTACTAACAGGATTTATTCAAGCAAATATCTCATTTTCAGAAACAAGTAGTGTTACAAATGCTTATGAGAATGGATCGAATCATCAATTCTATGAATTTCAATATGATACATTTAACATATTACTAAAAAATGGGGAATTTATTAGAATTTGTTTAGTTTTAGATCATAAATCCTCTGACAGTCTAAAATCACTTGTAACTGATTTTTTAAATGATTATGAGGGTAAATATTTGGATAAAATTAGAGATCATGTACAAAAAGGAAAGATGAAATTTGATGATACTAAAGATTTCATTATTGACACCTTTAATGTTAAATTAGTTTTTCCTATGGAATTGACACACCAATTATTACCGGATGAATTGGAACTTATTAAAAGAAATCCTATTCAAAAAGCTATAATAGATTTAGCAGAGAAATTACTAGCTTCAAAAGCTTTCTTTTTCATTATTAATTTGATTGATGAAGTCAATAAAATTGTTCAAATTGATGCGAATAAGATACTTTATGAAGTTTACAAACTTATTGAAAAAAAGATTATTATTCCCACAACAATTGAGACTGCTGAAGATAAAATAAGCAATTTTCAAGAATCACGAGCAGTAAGAATAGCTAATAATGAATTAATATCTTCATTAATTACTAATAACGATGCATTAAATGAATTAAAAGAAAGAGCAAAACATATGAGTGAAGAAGAAGTTAAATCTTTTATAAATTCTTTCATTCGGAAAGCCGAAACTGCTGAAAAAGGATTTGTTTACAAGGAAGCACAAAAAGAATATGAAAAAGCTCTTTACTTAGCATCTGGCTTTGATTATAAAGAGGAAGTAGGAAGTATATCTTTTGCGATTTTAGAACTTGATAAAAAGATTAAAGAACTAGACTTGGAATATGCATTAAAAATGGGAGAAAAAGCTGAGAAAAAGAAGGATTACATCAAAGCAATTAATTATTACCAACAAAGTTTAAAAATTCTTGAGGATGTTCAAGAAATTAATGGTAATGAATCTCGAATCAAAAAATTAAAGAAAAAAATTACTAACATTCAAAAGAATTTGTAAAATATATTGAGATCTCCGATTAAGTCATAAGCTACTGCATCTCCCATTAAACCAGAACCTTTAACTAATTATTTTATAATTTAAGACCCTCATTAAATGCTTTTAGGTTTAATTCCAAAGTTTTGCTTGAAAAATTATCTGATAAAGATTTTTCAATATCTTCTTTATTTATAGATAAGAATTTTAAAATGTATCCAAGTAATACACTATTCATGGTTTTAATATTTTCAGTGTGTTTTAAGGCAATTTCTGTCAATGGGATAATATAAATAAAATCTGAAATTTTGAAAAGAATATCCAATATATAATTTAGAGGTGGGTATTCTAGTCCCAGAACTTGCTTTTCATAGGAAGATATTATAATTTTAGTACTTCTATTAGGATTAGCATATTTCAACGCATTTAAAATACAACTCTCTTCTAAAGCGATTATCATATCTGCTGTTCCTTCCATTGGTATAGGGGCATTCAATTTACGTCCAAAACGTACGAAACATGTCACTTTACCGCCTCTCTGACTAAGACCATGAGTCTCAGAGGTTATTACTTCATAGCCATTTATCATTAATGCATTTCCAAGAATTTGCAGTAATTTAATCGAGCCTTGTCCACCTAAACCACTAATAACTATAGTATAATTATCAAAACTCATTCTGGCACCTCCGCTTTAATTGCATTATTAGGGCAAAGCTGTTCGCATATACCACAACCTAAGCATAGATTTATATCAATAAAGGCAATTTCTTCTCTCTCATCAATAGCGGGGCATAAAAATTGGGTATAACATATACCACAGTTGTTACATAATTGCTTATCAACATATCTTATTTCTGGTAATTGTCTTTTAACAGTTTTTTGAATACATTCGTCTTTTACAATTATAACATGTAATTCTTTGCTTTCTAAAACATCTATGCCTATTTTATAGATTAAATCTTTTAGTTTTTTAAAATAATCTACCTCATTCTTTTCATAATGTTTAATTACATTAACATGAGCTCCAGAGCTTTCAATTAAATCTTCTAATATTATATTTTTTTTGGAAGATCCTCCTTTATAAAAACGAGTATCACTTCCAGGATGTGGCTGTTGTCCTGTCATTCCTATCCATCCATTATCTAATATTAGAACTAATATTGACGCTTTATTATAAACTCCATTTAAAAGTGCGGGAATCCCAGAGTGAAAAAAGGTCCCATCTCCAATAATGGCAATATTAAGACTTTCACTTGTTTGAGCAACTCCTTGAGCTAAAGCTATACTTGATCCCATACAATATTTTACATTAGCAAAATTAAAAGGTGGAAGCGCAAGTAAAGTATAACAACCAATATCTTGGTAAAAATAAACATCTTTTCTAGTTTTAAATTTAATTTTTTTAACAGCTTTTTGTAATGCATATCCAGTTGTTCTATGAGGGCATCCAGCACACATAATTGGATTTCTGGAGGTTATATCATAATTTTTAGCATGAATTTGCTTTAAATCTATTTTTGGATTTAATTTCGTAAATTTCATTAACGCGAGAGCAACTTTAGTGGGATTTAGTTCTCCTACAAATGGTAGGAATGATTTTTTTTGTGAATAAGAAAAGGGATCTTTTCCATGAATTTTCACTTTAAGACCATTTATTTGAGCAATTGCAAGAATTTGCGTTTCAAGAAACGGGTCATTTTCTTCTACAATAAATATTTCTTTATATTGTCTAATGAATTCTACTACTAATCTCTCTGGAAGTGGGTTGATAAAGCCAATCTTTAGAATAGGTGCATCAAATTGAAGAAATTTTAAAGCCTCTTGTACATAATGATAAGACACACCGCTTGTTATAATTCCTAAATTAAATTCATTTTTGACTTCCTCGTTTTCGATTCTATTTAACCCACTTTTTTCTGAAAATTCTAAAGCTCTATTCATTCGATTATAAATTTGATTTTTCTTCATTTCTAGAAAGTAGATTCTTGAAGCGACATTAATTTCTTTGGATAGATCAAAATTAATTCCAATTTGTGATTTTTTTATTTCTCCAATACGGACGTTGCTTCTTGCATGAGAAACCATCGTGACAGTCCTTAGAATTACTGGAAGTTTTAATTCCCTAGAAATTTTAAATGCCTCTTTGGTAAATTCTAAGCATTCTTGAGGATTACTTGGTTCTAAAGCCGGAATTTTAAAAATCTTTAAGAAGTTTCGAGAATCCATTTCTACAGCACTAGAGTGTTGTTGAGGATCATCAGCAACCAAAATGACCATAGCTGAATTTTGATTCTTTGGACGAGTAGTAGCAAGAGCAAATAATGGATCTGATGAAACATTCAATCCCACATTTTTCATTCCAACCATAGCTGTGGCACCTCTAGCATATGCTGCCCCTGCAACTTCCATCGCAACTTTTTCATTAATACTGCTTTCCACCCATCTCATTCCTATTTTTTTAAAAATCTCAATAAAAATTTCTCCAACTTCAGAACTTGGAGTTCCTGGATAAAACGTATAAACATCAATACCACTTTCTAAAGCACCGCGGACAATTGCTTCATTGCCAAGATAGAATCTGTCTTCACCAACTTTCCCTTTACAAATTTTATTATAAAGATCTTCCATGTGTGATTTAATTCATCATTACAAATAGATTTTAATTATTTTTAATTCAATTAATTGTGGATATAGTTACTTTTCTCATAACTTACGGAATATTATTTCTTGGGGAATTAGGTGATAAGACTCAATTAATTGTCTTTAATCTCGCTTTGGAATATAAAAAATTCTACAAAGTAGGAATTGGGGTCACTATTGGTTTTGTTCTTTTGGTTACAATTGGAGTATTTTTCGGAACTGTTATTACTAGAATTATTCCCCTCTTTGTAATTTCTATTGTTTCTGGTATCGTTTTTCTAATAATAGGTATATTAGAAGCACGTAACCTTAAGAGTTTATATTTAGAGAGAAAAGAAAATAAAGAAGATATTGTAAAAGACAGTAATGATGCTTTAAAACATGAAACTACAAACAAAATTAAATTAAAATTAAGTAAGATAAAAAATAACCCATATTTGGTTGGTTTTATATATATTTTTATAATGGAATTAGG
This sequence comes from Promethearchaeota archaeon, assembly GCA_016839655.1. The sequence goes on from JAEOTW010000137.1 coordinate 10,173, forward strand.
AGATAAAACCCAAATTTTAACAATTACTCTTGCTTCGATTTACACTTCTCCAATTGAAGTATGGTTGGGAGCATTTTTAGCTTTAGTTTCAGTAGCATGGATTGGAATTCTATTAGGCGCCTTTATTGCACGGAAAGTACCGAAATTCTATCTAAAGTTAATTTCTACAGCTATATTCATTTTTGTGGGAATATTAATCTTAATAACTTCCTAATAATTTAATAACATTCTTTTGGAGCTAAGGAATATGGATATATTTCTTGTAGAAAATTTCTCAATTCATAGCATAAATGACATTCATTAGCATATTGCTGTCTTTTTTGGAATCCACTTTCTTTTACAATTTTTAATAATCCAATAGGCCCTTCCTCAAAAATAATAGATAAAATAGGGTGGTTATTAATATCATAATTTTTAATAATTTTTGTTAAAGGTTGAATATTAGTATTACCAATACAGATACCTGGACAAAGTGTGACATTTCCTTCACAATCTATCTCAATAGTTGCAGGATTTTCAAGATCTCCATCTATCCAAAAAGGAACTGGACAATTTCCTGAAGGTATATCTTTTTTTAATTTTACATGTTCTATCAAATCAACAGCCCGTCCTTCTACACTCATAGGATAGCTATGGAATTCAACACCTTCTGTTTCTTCTATCACTTTCAAATTTGCTTTTGTTATTTGGTTGAAATAATTATCTGTATTAATATCATTTACAAAATAACTATCAATATATATATTTTCAAAACCAATCAACACTGCTGATTGGAGAGCATTTCTTACGTACTCTAAGGGGACATACTCTTGGTGAAAAAAATCAGCACTAAACGTTAATGCTGTTAATCCCACTTTTTTAAGAACAACTAATTTCTTCTGAGCAGTTTTTACATCTTTTGCCCAATAACTGTTGGTAATAACTCCCTTTCGGGGAATACTTAACTGATCTGCTTCTTTTATTATATGTTTTAGACAGTCAAAATATAAAAAAGGTTCACCTCCATGAACCCAAACCGACTGTAAGGACTTCATCTTAATTAATTCCATTAAATATTCTGATGCTTCTTTTTTTTTTATAAAACCTGTTCTGTTTGGCCCTGCTTTATAACTACAATGC
>JAEOTW010000387.1 GCA_016839655.1 Promethearchaeota archaeon
CAAAGAGAGTAAATACGTTATCGTAGGTAAAACGACTATTATATATTTCCATGAAGCAAAAGTACAATCCAAGAACTCCACTTAAACCTGTAAGTATTTTCATCCATCTATCCATTTTATAATGATTTAATATTATTCTATCACCTCAAATTCATAGTCTAATATTCTAACCTTTAAAAAAGCTAATTTATCTTCAACAATTCGTTTCAGATATTCAAACTCTTGACTTTTTTCTTTGAAATCTTCTTTATTGATGTTTTTTCTCAATTTTTCGGTGGATAATCTTATCTTTTGATCCTCGAACTCTATTAACTCACTTCTTAATTCCTGATAATAGTCAGTTGCTCTAATTTTTAACTGTTTTAAACGATCCTGAGTATCTAAGATTTGTTGTAGATAATGTCCTTTAGTAAGTTCGAAGGTTTCAAGATCAATATTCTTTTTCTTTCGTTCTTTCTTGAGATTTTGGATATACAATTCGCACCTCTTCAAATTCTTAGTTAGATCAAATAGATTATAATCATTATCAATTTTAGCTAGAAGATTTTTGAGTTGAGTGCTGTTTTCCGTAATAATTGCTTTCAATGCTTCGAAATTATAACTGAATTCTAAAGTTTTTCCTGATTTCAACAACTTTTCAAATGATTTGAGTTTAGAAGTTAATCTTTTCCTGACTTTTCTTAACATGTAAATTTCAAATAATAAATCTAAGTGATTTGAATGTTGTAGAGCTAAAGTAGGGCTAGGGTGTGATATTTCTGTCATAGGCTATTTCTATATCGTTTTAAAATATATCTACTATTCAGAGTATTTAAATAAAAAATTAGAAAAAAGATAAAAAAATCAGAATCTTGAATTAATATGTACATAACAAACACTGAAAAATTATTTGTTATTATTCTTTTAAAATTATTTTTTTAATATTTCCAGTCTTAGAAGATGTAGAGTCTACTTTAAAAGTAATTTCTCTTAAAATGGATAAAAAGACAAGTGAGTAAGAAATCGAAACCAAATAAAAATAAGTACACATATCAAGGGAATTAGGAAATAGAATTCACGATAAGATTTGTGAATGTAATTTTAATCTGGATTGTATAAATATCTTTGGAATATCTCAATACCACATGCTTATTAAATGGAAATTTTTTACAGAAATAATAAGATCCATTAGAAATGCGATTTATTTTTTAATGTATTATTACCGAGTAGTTCAAACAAAAGTTACAGATGTATTTAATACTCAACTTAATTCTATAAGTCTAAATCCATATTTCTTTCGAGACTTCTTAAAAAAATGGCGGAAGAAGAACAAGTTAGATAAAAAGGCTTAGGATTTAAGAGTCAAAAAAACTGATCCCTACCTTCTTCGATCACATTTCTCATTTTCTCCTTCAGACTTAATAATATCTTGATCCTCAATACTTAAATATCTTTAAAATGATAAAAATTGATCATTAGATTATCAAAAAGGAAACTCAATTATTTAAATGACCTTTTAAATGCTTAATAATTAAACTCTTAACAAAAAGGCTTTATATAAGAAGAAGATAATCTAAGGGTAATAAGTTAATTTTTATTAATATCAAATTAATTTAAGGAGTGTACAAAAAGACAAATGTCTGAACATGAACAAATAAGAGATATTTTATTAGACCATCCAGGAAGAAGGAACATGATTACAGCTCCTGCAATAGCAGAAATGATTGGTATTGATCCTGGTCCCTCTGGAGTAGTTGCACGAGAGCGAATTACAGAAACTATTATAACCTATCGTTTACCTGTTGCTACTTCAAATAAAGGATATTATCTTTTAGAAGATCCCGATGATCTCAAACGATATCAAAGAAGCCTTGATGGAAGGGCAAATAAAATTACTATGAGAAAATTGTATGTTACTCAATATTTTAGCGAATTTTATAATACAGAAGAATTAGAATTAACCCGTGAAGCATTTGAAGAAGAAGACAATGAGGATCTAGTAAATAATGAGTAAAGAAATAAAAAAAAAATTACAAATAATTAAATTTTGAAGGATATTTTTTTAATCCTGATTCAACTTTTTTTTTAATAATCTGCTTCCAGTTTTCGCGATTAAAGCCAATTTCAAAACCTATACTATGCCTTCCTAATTCAGAAGCTACTTTAATAGTAGTTCCAGAACCAAGAAAAGGATCTAGAACAGTATCCCCAAGAAAAGAGTACATTTTTATCAATCTTCGAGGTAATTCGTCAGGAAACATTGCATCATGATCATCTTGATTAATTCCAGGAAAATTCCATGTATCTTTAAAAAAAGTTCTCCATTCATCAAGAGATATATATGATTTTTCTTTTGAGATTGGATCGGGTCTTGGATCTTTTCCTAATTTTCTAAATATAGGAATATATTCTCGGTTTATAAAGAAATATCCATTTCGGGGGTAATATATGGATCCCATGATATGACCTCCTCCTGATGTGTTGGATGTAGAAACTTTATTCCAATTAATAGAACCAAGATAAACAACTTTATCTCCAAATTCTCGTAGTATTTCATTAATTAATAACGAATGTAAAGGAATAATTTGATATACTCTTTTATTTTTAATTGCTCTAAGAAATTGCTCTCCAATATTAATACATAATTTGCATCCAGGATGCAGAACTCTTATGCATTCCATCCAGATACGATTTAATTTTCTAAAATACTCATTTAAAGAATCATGGTAACCAATTTGATCCGAATTCCCATAATCTTTTATTTTCCAATATGGAGGAGAAGTGACGACTAAATGCACAGAGTTCTCCTTTAGGTTTCTGATATTAATAGCGTCTTGGAAATATATTCTATGTTCTGCTTCTAAATAGAAATCCCCTTCTTGATTATCAACAATGACGTTTAATTTGGGTTTCTCCATTTTTTTCCACTAATTAAATTTTTTTATCTTTGAATAACTTATAGTCAAAGCTAGATTTAAATGTTTCGGTAAAATCTAGGTATGAATGAAAACTTAATGTTCTCAGAATTCCACTAGAAACTAGTTCTCTAGTATTTTCCTCGACTTCTAGTTTTGTATATTTTTCCTTAAAGATCTCTTCAAATACATCATTACAAGGAGTAAGTTTACTTTCAGGATTTTCGTAATATTCAAAAATATAGTAAATTACATCTTTTTGGATTTGATTGAAATTCATTTTATATTAGTTCAACGACATTTAATTTAAATCCTTACTTATTCGTCTAATGAATTTTCTATACTCCCAGATATATAAATTCTCTTATTTAATTTTCTGATTTAGTGAATTCTTAAATATTCTAAAGAACAACATTTCAATAAATAGTAAACTCTTAAAACGAGAGTTACATGTGCATGTGTTCGATCTATTTTGTCGTGTGGATTTTAACAAAATCTCTATTAAATTTATAGCAGCTCTTTCCTCTCTTTAAATGATTTTTCAAAAAAAGTTAAGAAATGGAGATATAAGCAAAAAGTAGCATGGTTTTTTAGCAATATTTTCCTTTTTTTATATGACAATAAAATCACATAGGAGGGTATCACTCTGGATAAAGACCAAAAGAGAGAGTGTATTCAAAAGTTTTTGAATTTTTTATATCAACTAAAAGAAAAAGCAAATAATGAAGGGAAAGAAAAAGGGCACGATGTAAAAGACCAAAAATCATACATTCTTACAAATAAAATAATTAGAGATGTAGAAATCCTTTTAGACCTTTATGAGCATTAAAAAAGACAGAATTTTAGGTTGATAAATTATAATACTCTCTGGTAATATAAAGCTTGGATTAATTCACTAAATTAATTAAAATCTTGATAAATTGCTTTAAATAGGGAAAATTAATACCTATTTTAATATCAAAAATCAAATAAAAAAGAAGTGATGAAATGATATTTCAAGATAATATTATTGGGGTCATTATCGGTTCTGTTATTTCGACAGCAGGAGCAATCTTAGTATGGGTTGGGATTGAAGTATTAAAATATTTCTGGGTTAAGAGAAAGGATAATAGAAAATTTAATAGACTATATAATTTATTCGGGAAAAATAAATATGAACCCTTAATGAGTATTGAAATCGCTAATTTAATTGATCAAATTGGAGTTAACAAATTTCTAAAAGTTTTAAGAATGTCGCAGCGACATGATTATTTTGATCATAGAATCCCTGGTTATGAATTTGTAAATCCCCTTTTCAGGATAAATATTAAAACTTTAGGAGATAATTGTGACGTATCTATTTATGAAGGGGGTGTAAAATTTTACTATAAAAAAGAAAATTCGAATGTTATAATAAAAGAAAGATTTTTGAAATTTTTTATGGAACAATGCGAAAAAGAAAAAATAAAGATAAAAAAAGAAAGTGATTAAATTGAGTTTAGAAATTATAATAGGAATTTTGGGGCTTATATTCACAGGAATAACATCAATTGCAGGCATTAAATATATTTTAAGCTCTTGGAAAATAAGGAAAATTGCCAAGCAATTTAAAAAGAAACAAGTAGATCGGGATTATCTCCAAAAAATTAGTAAAGAAGCAGGTTATAGGGATTCTGCTAAGAACATCATTGAATATAATCCATTATTTACAATTTTAAGAGAACTTAATAATAAATTTGATAATCTTCAATTTGAATTATCGGACATTAATCGCACATTAAAATGTTTTGACATCTATAAAGAACCAGAGTCTCCAAAAAGATTTATGTCTAAAATGGGAGAAGATAAAGAAGAAGATAATGAAACTGACTAAAAATTTTGGATTAATTAGTATTATATTATACTCTCATCTTTCCTAAATTTTTTTCAAGTCTTGGAAAATTTTTAGCAATAATGAATTCTTGAATTTTCTTCTCTTTTTCTTTTTCGTTAAGCGTTTTAATTTTCTTATTTATCTCTGAATTCACGTCCTTTAGAACCTTTTGAAAATCATCTCTCTTTTTAATCCAATCACACATATTCTTTTTCATATATGATTCTAATTTGAATAATCCAATTACAACAAATACAAATGAGATTATAGTAATAATTACACAGATAGAAAAAGTAATCCACTGATGTTTACATGTAAATATTAATTTGAAAATCAGAAAAAAATTGTCAGGATATAATATAAAAATCGGTCCTGCCCAGCTTCCTATTATTAATGCAATTAATAAACCACCAATTATTCTTCCATGAATTCCCCATTTTGGTGTGTATTTTCGGCTTAGGTAATGCCATTGGGTATCTTCTTTTAATTTAATTTCAAGATTAATAGATATACTAGAAATTTCGTGAAATGCTACCAAATAACTTCCTTGATTATAAACTCTCTTAATGATATGCAAATATCTTGAAAATGCATAAGAGAGTATTATAAGTCCAACTATTACAAAAATAAAAGGATCAGAGAATAAGATGCTCTCAGCTGTAGTGATCTCAGAAACCAACCAATAAAATAAACCCCCAACAACTGTAATTGAGAAAACTAGCAATTGTTCGACGGTTCTAAAATTCTGTAGCATTTCTCCCCGTATAACATTATACTCGGTTTCTTTCATCTTCTTTTTTTCCATAATTTCTACTTTTTTTTATTAGATCCTTTGGTAATATGATGATTTTAGCGACAAAATACTTAAATCTTTAGTTTTGTTTCCTTCTAATCCTAAATATTTTTAGCAGATAATTTTTGCACTCAGGAGCACTATTTTTTTTGTATTGAATTCTTTAATTATTATTCTATTATTTCATCTTAAAGAGCGCAACATATAAACTATATATTGAATTCTTAAACTATTATGCCATTAATTATACATATAGAGCACATATATAAAATATAGAGAGGATATAAATTTTCTGAATGTTTTGGTTAATAAAATCGAAGAGCTTAAATATTTGAAATAATTGATGAAGATTAAAGGATAATTTTAAATTGTTGAGGTAAATATTAATGAAAATATGTAATAAAAAGAATAAGAAAGAACGAAAAGCTGAAGAACTTAACACAATATTAAAGCAATTCGATGATTTTCAATTTGTGGATAAGAAAAATAAAAATAACAAAGAAAATATCAAAGGAAGATTATTAGCCTATATCCCCTATGCAAATAGAGTGATACAGCAATATGAAAATACAATTCATACATATTTAAGGTTGAATATATCTTCTTTAGCAGTCATTAGTTTTTTCCTTACGTTCTTCTTTGTTTATTATGAGCTTAATTTCCTTCAAGGACTCCCCATCATTCTTGGGGCTTTCTATAGTGCGTTTTCTATTATTCTTAATATATGGCATAATCCACGTAAAAACCCCACTCAAACTTTATCTCAACCTACATTATGGTCTTATAGAGATAATGTTCTCGGTAAAAGAAAACGAAAAAGATCTAAAGAGAATGCAACGAAATTCCTATATAAATTTCATAGAGAAGAAGAAGAATTCATAAGAGAAGATTTAAAGCAACTTTTTACCTTATATTTATATCAAGCACAGTCTGCCAAGTCAGAATTAAAAACTCGTAAAAGGTTTCGTAATTTCGTCTCAGTTTATCTCATGTTCTTTACCATTCAAATATTCATACTTCCACTCTTTAATTAGGAAAAAGAATATAATAGGATTTATTTTTTATTTTTTTCTTGGTCTTTCAAAATTTCCTTAGCTTTTTCTCTTAGAACCTTGATTAAGAAATCCGAAGTGAAGGTATAACCCAACTTAGGATGCTTTTTTTCTATAATTATCAAATACCGTAAATAAATCATTATTTATCTTTAAGTAATACTATTTTGGCATAATTGAAAATTGAATCTTAATCCTTTTCATTTTTTCATTAAATATCTTGAATAAAGAGGAATTTTATACATTTATATTTTGCATGGAAGAAGGTCATGTCTTAGCTTATATCCTAAGTGAGAAGTTATAAATATAATAATTTTTGACAAAAATGAAAAAATCAAAATCTGATTTGATTAAATAGTTTCTAATTATTGATAATTTTCACTGCCCATGGTTGACCTGCTTCCATAGCTTTAAAAACTAAATTCAAATCTCTATGTCCAAAGATAATTTTTCTTCTTATAAATCGATTTTTAAGCATTTTCTGTCGAAGAGGTTCTGTAATCCCCGAAATCCCAAAATCCGAAATTAACCTTGCATAATCTTCCTCTTCGAGATTTGAGGTACCCCATGGATCGATATTTAATTTCTTGGTCATAATAATCTCCACTAAAATAGCGTTTAATAATAATTAAAATATATACAACATAATAAATTTTGATACCTATGAGAAAATTTAGTCAAGATGAAATTAGAATCATAGTAGAGCAACTAGACTTCTCAAAAACTCCGGGGGACTTAATACCTGTTGTGGTGCAGGATCACCTTACTAAGGAAGTGTTAATGCTTGCTTATGCTACCAAAGAAGCTGTTGAATTATCCTTAGAAACTGGAATAATGCACTATTATTCAAGATCAAGGCAAAAAATTTGGAAAAAGGGAGAGACTAGTGGTCATTTTCAAGAAATTGAAGAAGTGATTACCGATTGTGATAGTGATTCCCTTTTGGTGTTTATTAAGCAGATCGGTGCGGCTTGTCATGAAGGATATTATTCCTGTTTTTATAAAAACTTCAAAAATGGCAAATTCAATGAAATTGGAACTAGGATTTTTAATCCAGAAGAAGTATATGGCAAGTGAATTTTAAACAATTTTCATAAAAAATCAGATTTGGTAAAATTTTATATATTTTTTAATA
>JAEOTW010000023.1 GCA_016839655.1 Promethearchaeota archaeon
TCATATAACTTTTCACTTCTTTCCATATTTATTATGATACTTTTCCCCATAATATAACCATGGGTTTTTAGTTTTTGCCAATATGTAGTTATTTTTTTGCCTCTCATTTCTTGCGATTCTACTATTTTAATATTAGAACTAGCTAAGATTGGTATATAATGTAACATTATTATTAATGAGCCAATTAGAAATGATGGAATTCTTAGCTTTGTTAAAGCATCTATAAATTCAGAATAGGTTAATGATGAAAAAAAAGACAAAAATACAAATAAAGAGGCAAGAACTCTCAAAAAAATAAGGGATGCTAGATATAAACCCTCTCTATAAATTGTTAAGCGAATTCCAACGTTTAAATTAATCAAAACTGTCTCTCCAATATAAAATGGTATAAAGATTGTAATTATAAAAACAAAAGGAATGACTAATTTTAATCTAGAAAATATTTTTAGTATATTAATTCGAAGTGGCAAATCAATGATTAAGGTAATTAGAATAATTGTAATTATTAGGTAAATATCTTCTACAATTAAAAAAGGGACTACCAATATAAAGGGTAAAATAAACCGAATTAATGGATGGAATTTCGCTAAGTGTAGTTTTTCATTCTCATGCCTAAAAGGTAAAGTAGTTTTCAATTACTTATCTCCACTAAAATTTGATTGCAATCATACTAAATTTTATAAGAGTAATATTTATAACTTTTCATACTCTGCTATAATTTAGTAACATTTTAATAATACATTATAAAAAAAATTATCCCTTGTAATTTAAAAATGCATATACCTGATGGTTTATTGGATCCAATTACTACTATTATCTTATGGATAATAGTTATTACAGTTATGATTCTTGGATATTTCAAGATGGGAAAAAGATTTGAAAAGGAAGATTCCGATAAATTGGTACCATATATAGGGGTTTTAGCAGCTGTAATATTTGCTTTTCAATTTGTGAATTACCCTATTCCAGGAGGAACATCGGGGCATTTAATTGGCGGTACGCTAATTGCTATCATTTTAGGTCCATGGGCATCAGTAATTATTCTTTTTTTAGTTTTATTAGTACAAAGTTTATTCGGAGATGGAGGAATTCTAGCTTTAGGAGCAAATGCTTTCAACATGGGGATTATTGGAGGCATTATTGGATTCTATATTGTTTTATTCATAGTAAAAATGCTTAATAAAACATCACTTAAGAAAGAGATTAAAATTACAATAAGTACTGCATTAGGATCATATATTGCTATTATATTAGCCTCATTTATGTGTGGTATTGAATTATCTCTTGCTGGAGCAGTTCCTATTGAAATAGCAGTTCCAGCAATGGTTTATTGGCATCTTTTAATTGGTGTTGGCGAAGCTATAATCTCTGGTTTGATAGTATTTTATATTTATAAGGCAAAACCTGATTTTATAACAACAGAACCAATATTGCTAAATAAAACGATAACCCTCAATATAAGTAAATATAAAAGACCGGTGACTTCAGTAATCATTGTTACGGGAACATTATTATTGATGATTGCAGTAGGTTTTACACTGGGATTTTTATCTAATGCCCCTGACGGATTAGAACGGGTGTTAATAGACCTATATGGTGAATCATGGCTTGAGAGTTTAGTTTCTCCATGGATACCATTATTAAGTTGGATTACAAATGATTATGGTACTGCAATTATTGGTATAGTTTTAACGATAGTTGTCATGTCTTCTACATTCTATTTAATCACTAAGCATAAAAGAAGGATTTCACTAAATATTACTGACTCTAATGAATCACTAAAAAAATTTTAAAAAAAAAAATAGGTTTCTATTTATTTCCATATTTTTTGAATACCATTATACCTATTATTATAATTAAAATGCTTACTATAGAAATAAAAGCAAAATCAATTAATATATTGCTACTCAACAAAGAAGCTCCACTATATATTGAAGATATTGCATCTGTCGCATAGTAACTTGGAAGTATCATAGCAATGAATCTTGTAGTATCAGTAATGGGTATGAATGTACCAAAAAACATCTGAGGTAAGATAAATACAAATGATAATCCAGTTGCAGTTCCAGAGCTTTTCGCTATTGTTGCAGTAATAAGACCTAATCCTACAGAACTAAGAGAGAAAATCGCCATTAATAGAAATGCAAACAATAATCCTCCTATATTAGTGTTAGGCCTGAATCCAAAAGGTAATGCTAGAAGGAACACTATAAACACTTGTAACATTGCTATAATCATATTTGAAATGATTTGACTTCCCATAAAATCTCCAGAAGTCATAGGTGTTGTATTTAATCTTCTTAACAAGCCTTGTTCTCTTATATCACTAAAAGATTGAGCAACTGTCATGATTATAAAAATGCAAGCATATGCGAATAATCCTGGTGCCATTGCATTGAAACTTATCCCTAGAGCAGGATCACTGAAAGCGAAACCAAACACTAAGGTAAGTACTGCCGGAAACAGAAGCATCAAAAATAAAAATGCTGGTTCTCGAATTGTTTTTTTTAATTCCATTTTTAATAACGCTAAAATTCGTTGCATTTTCATTTATATCCCCTCCATTATTCTTCTACCTGTAATTTTCATAAAAACTCCCTCTAAATTATCTGTTTGGTATTTTTCCATTAATTCTTTAGGTGAACCAATATCTAGTAGAATTCCATAATCTATAATGGCAACTCTATCACATAATGCTTCTGCTTCCTCAATATAATGAGTAGTTAAAAATATAGTTTTATTTACTTGCTTTAGACTTCCTATAAATTCCCATGTCTTTCTTCGAACTCTAGGATCCATTCCAACTGTAGGCTCATCTAAAAATAATATCATTGGATCGTGAATTAAGGCAATAATCAAATTTAATTGACGAAGCATACCACCACTATAACCTTTAGATTTTCTCTTACTAGCTTTTGCAAGATCTAAAGTATTTAATAGAGTTTTTGTTCTACTTTTAATCTCATTTTTAGGCATTAAATGAAGATTCCCGAAAAGATCGATATTTTCTTTACCAGAAAGTTGCTTAAAGACCGCAGCTTCTTGAGGACAAACTCCGATTAACTCTTTTATATTAGGTAATTTTTCATGAATATCATAACCATTTACTAAAGCGGTTCCCTCAGTAGGTTTAAGTAATCCAATCAACATTTGAATAGTTGTAGTTTTCCCTGCACCGTTTGGTCCTAAAAAACCAAAAAGTTCTCCTGATTTAACTTGGAATGAAACTCCATCAACTGCTTTTACATCGTCATAACCTTTCTTCCCGCTAAAATATTTCTTAAGACCCCTTACATCAATAGATATTTCACTATTAGGATAACGAATATTTTCGGGTTTTTCATAGGGTTTTGTTCTAGTTTTCATTTCTTCCATTTTTTTTCACATTATTTTTATTGTTATTTAAATTAACTCTTAGAATATTATAAAACATTCTTAGTCCAATATTTGATATTAAAATATATAAAATCTTATATAAAATTAATGCGAACTTAGTCTATCTAAAAAGGAGAAAAAGTATAGGAAAATTGGGACTTTTTTAACCCACTTGGGTGATAAATGAGATTGTGCAAAAATGGTTTCTTTTTAAATAGGTTTTATAAATTAGTTCTGTTTAGACTTTATTCAATAATTCGGAAAACTATATTTAAACGAATTCTTCAAATTGAGTTCCCATTCTAACACTAGTAAGTGGAGGAAAAAATTACAAAAAATTATTGATTAGTTTAATTTAATTTCCTTTACCTTTTCTTCTAAAAAAGTATCAATCCAAGTAGGAAACATTTTTCCCTCAACAAGTACTGTCAGATCAACCTTCTCATATTTTTCAGATAAGAATTGATCCTGTAATTCTTGAAGTTCCTTCATGGATTGTGTCCATATAGAAATAAGTCTAAAGTTAGGAAGGTTACTAAACGACCAATTAAAGAGCATTCTTGTTCCTAATTTTTGTTTTAATTTTTGCTCAAGTTTTCTATCATCAATAATAACATTGGCATCTAATTTTAAATTTATCATGGAAGGAATTATTCCAGTTCTGTCAGGGTACCAATCTATTTGAAATTGAATAAGATAATTTTCTGTTAAGCTGTCTAATCTTCTTCTTATCGTTTTAGTTGACGCCCCAACTTCAAGGGCAATATCAGAGATAGATTTTCTAGAATTATTTTTTAATGAATTGATAATAAGATAATCTAAATCAGTAGGAGGTTTAGAATTTAGTTCTTCTATAGCAATGGGAGGCATTCTTTTATCAATACCAATAACCAAATCAGTAAGATGTCCTGTTTTTCGAATAAATGACACTAAGGCATCTAATTCATTAATATTCCTAAGATATGCATGTAGATATAGGGCATTACCACTACCTTGTGTAACATTATATATATATTCATTTCCTCCTAATTTGTTAATCAATTGCCTTTTTTGTCTAATATTTGAAAAACCAAATATAATAATATTAGTTATCCCTGGAAAATTGGGGAATCCTAACGTTGCTCTAAATTTATGTATTACTCCGAGATCTACTAAAGATTTCACTCTTTTATGAATAGAATTTACACTCATATCGAACTTTTCAGCTAATTCTTTGTAAGGTACCCTTGAATTAGCCATCAGAGTCAATGAGAGAGAAATATCTATTTCATCCATGCTATAACCTTATTGTTTTTAATTTAGAATAGTTAGATTATGTTAATAACAATTCTTAATAAAATAAATCTAATTAAAAAACTGTTTCCTATATATATATAAAATACATTGCTAATGTTATGACTATTGTCTTCTTTATAAAATCTAAAACTGTGAACGTTGAAAAGTATAATATAAAAGACATCCCAGGATCTTCAGGAAGATTAGATGTAATTTCGCGTTGTATTATAGCAGCAGTTATAGGAAATGATAGTTTTGATACAAATTTTCAAATTTGGGTATTTCTTGATCATTATGGTACTTTTATTGTTTCCTCTGATAATTTAAATTATGATGAGTTCCCAAAAAATGAAATTCTCTTCACACATTATTTTGCTAAGGTTCTTCAGAAAAATAATGATGAAAATCAATCCCTCAATCCATTAAACACGTTAAAGAAATCGGATAAGGGGATTATACAAGTTATAAAGCATTTCAAAAAATTAAATTATAAGATATACACACTTCAAGAACAAGGAAAAGACTTTTTCACACAATTAGGTACCATTAAAGAACAAAAAGAGATTGTTTTCATTTTGGGGAGTCAAGAGGATGAATTTCTTAATTCAGAGGAATTACGAGCATTAAAAGTTTCTAGTTTAAGTTTTGGAAATCAATCATATCTAGCTTCTTCAATTATACGATTATTGAAACTATATATACTGGGATTATAATAAATTTTTTATTGAAGAGTAATTTTAAAAATATAAATCGTTATAAAGAGAAATTTGGAAGTATTTAGGATTTGAACGAAAAAGAAGAAACAAATAAAAGGATTAGACAAGAAGAAATTTCAAAAAGATACATAAATCTTCCAGTAGAATTTCTAATAAAACATAATTTTACTCCTAACAAGATTTCTTATTTTGGATTTACTTTATCTGTAATTGCCTCATTATTAATTGGAATTCTTGGATTATATTTTTCTATTTGGCTTTCATGGATAATACCGGCTCTTTTAGGAATAGCTGGTGCTTTTGATTTATTTGATGGAGAAGTTGCGAGAAGAACAAATAAAGAGACCCAAGCTGGTGCATTCTTGGATTCAAATTTAGATAGACTCGCTGATGCTATTCTAGTCTTGGCTTTAATTTATGGAGGTTTGTTAGATTTTCTATTAGGATATTTAATATTATTTTTAATAATTATGATTTCATATATACGTTCAAGAGCTGAAAATGAAGGTGTAATTATGAAAGGTATTGGATTTATGGAACGCGCTGAAAGAATTCTTTTCCTTATTTTTGCGTTAATCATAGAATTAATAATATATTTTATAACGTTCCTAATTTTCAGTAATCCTTTTACAATATATGTTCCTTTTATCACAAGAGTTCCTGTTACACCAATATTTCTCATTAGTATAATAATTTTTACTCTTACTCTAGTTATTACAGTTATTCAAAGATTAAGTTATACTTTTAAGAGTTTACGAAACAAGACATAAGAAAGTTCTTCGACAATTAAATATAGGCTGGATAAATTTTTCTGGGAATTTAATAAAAAATTTCCAAGAAGACTAAAGAGAGCTAAACATATTGGAAGAGGGATTTATGAAGTATAAGATAGAATAGGAAAAAAATTAAATAGCTAGACATGAAATATCTATGTTCAATATTAATTGTACTTTATCAAGCTAAAGGATAAATTTTTTAAGTTTTATACAATTCAATTAGAATATAGAGTAAAGATACAAAAGAAAAAACTAAAAGTAGCTGATTTTTATTCCAAAAAAAAGAAAAAGTGGCGGAAGAAGCGGTTCTAGTAAAGGACATTATGCGAGAGTTCAATGCAGTAAATGTGGAAGATTTGTTGCTAGGAGTAAGGCAAAAGCAGTAACGAGAAGGGTTTCTCTTGTTGATAGTAGAATGTATACTGAATTAAAAAAAACAGGCACAATTATCCAAACTCCAAGTAGGACTAAGTACTACTGCATTTCATGTAGCGTACATTCTGGAAACGTCTCTCAACGTGCTAAAGTAGAGAGGAAGAGGTAAATCTATTCACCTCGAATAAATTCACTAATTTTAAAATAAATATGTAAGCCCCCAGCAAAATCATATTAATAATGTCATCTCTAAATTAATGTGGACTCTAAACTTAAATAAGAGTTTAAGAAAATACTAATCCAATTCTTTAATCTTACGTTTGTTATTCATATATTTAATTGTTTAAAGAAACTTGGAAGTGTGTATTTAATTTGAACTTGATTTTGATTTATAATTTCTATAACAGCGCGTATTAAGAATACATTTCTCAATTCTTCTTCAGGTTCGTAAATTTTCATTTTTGCTGTAGATTTTATTTTTAGAGTGTAATTTTCAGCTATCCCTGTAACATTTTCAGTTGTTTTCAATTTAATTCCAAGTAGACCAAGTTCATAATGAGAAATAATAAAGAGAATCTCGCCTTCTTTTTGAGTATTTTTTTCGAAATGAACAACTTCCAAAAAATCCTCTTTCAACTCTTTTGGGAGTTTAGCAAAGGGAATGATTTTTTTCCTTCCCGAAATAAATTCAAAAGGGGTATATAATAGTGTATTAAAACTCGCAATTTTCTTAATTTGTTCATTATATTTTTCTATGTCTTTAATCTCATAAGCTTTATCCAATAATATATCTAATTTATCAACCATATCTTCTGCTGAATAACCGACTAAAACAGTCGCAATATATGCCCTTTTTAATTTCTCAATTAATACTTCACTTTTAAATGATAACTTATAATCAATAGAAATTTCTAATGCTTGATTATAAAGATTTGCAGCAATTTGAGAATGACCTAATGCTAAAAAATAATCTCCAAGTTCACTAAAAACGATTATTGCATCAAGGAAATTTTTATCTAAGTCCATCTTAGAGATTTCTTCCATTATATTCATTGCTGTATTCCTATCTTCACCTTGAATATAAATCGCAATCGCCTTTCCTATTAAACATTTAAGTCGTAGCTTATCATCTTCATAAATATCAGCTAGCTCTTCACTAAAATTATACTGCTTTATTGCTTTCTCATAAAGTCCATGAAATAAATATATCAAGGCTTTAATATAATTCAAAGTCAAACATGTTTTATAATTATGGATTATAACAGAAAATAATGCTGCTCTTTCAAGAGAATCTATAGCTGTATTAATACGACCTAAGGAAACCAATAAAAATGCTCTTAAGAATTCCATCTTACTAATTTCAGAGCAAATCAACTGTTCAACTATTTCATAATCCTTTAGATTGGTTAATTGACCTGAAGCAACTTGAAGTAAAGAGACTAAAAAACCGTTCCCCGTTTTCAAAAATTTTATTGCATCTTTTGGTAAACTTTTAATTATCGCTTCACGAGCTCGAATTACATACTCCCTTGAGATCTTCAAATTTTCAAGAAATTTTTGAATCCCTAGTATGTTTTCCTCTTCACTTTGAGGAAGATCTTGGTTTGTGATGTATTTTTCCGCAATAGCTATTTCATTTAGATATTTAGAAGCACCAATCTCAAATTTTACACCAGTATCTGGATTTTCTAATTCAATATCTTGAGTTAAAATCGAACTCTCTGTTACAGCTATTGCCTTTTCAATCAACCAAGTTATCTTTTGTTCAGCAGGATAAATTTTAGAGCGTTCAATCATGTAGGATAATGTGTAATTAAGACTTTTCTTCCAGATATCTTTAAAATACTTTCGCATCTGAGAATTTGTTGTTGATTTTTGAACCTTTAATAAAAAACTCGATAGTGATAATATATTTATTTTTCCTTTATAAAGCAAATTAGTATTTTTAGCTAACTTAAAATCATCTGTCACAAGATGTACAGGTGAGATTTCGGTTTTTTGTAATTGTTGATTTCCAACACATATAAGTGTGAGATCAGGATCTTGGGCAGGAAATCTTATATTATATTTACTTAGATCTTCTTTTATTTTATCAATTTCACTAAGAGAGGCTTTTTCCACATTAATAAAGCTCTTCATTTTGTCAGTATAAGTATGTGGTGCTTTAATTTCATTTAAAACTCTCTGAGAAATATAATACTGATAACCTAAATCTTCCCCAACTTTCCTTAAATTTCCTAAAATATTACGTGCTTTAATTTGCAACATACAAATGAAAAAATTCGCATCAAAAACAAATCTATTTGGATTATTCATTTGTTTAACGAGATTACTTAGATTGATTTAGACAAAACTTATTTTAATATATTATAGATAATAGAATAATATATTTTTTTTTCATTAAATTAAATCAAAATAGAAAAAGTATCGAATATAAATAAGAGTATATCTCCTAGAATATATTTATAGATTTTTATTAAAAAGTAAACTGTGTGAATTTCTATTTTATTAATAGATGTTGTGGGGTATTCGGGGTCTGGAAAGACTCTATTTATTACAAATGCAATAAAATTATTAAGAAAAAAATTGAATTATAAAGTTTCAGTAATAAAAAACGTGAAAGATCATCCAGTTGATAAAAAAGGAAAAGATTCTTATAGGTTCACTGAAGCAGGAGCTATTTTCTCTGTAATTCAAAATGCTAATAATGAAACTGCAATTTTTATGAAAATCAAGGAAGAAAATTTGAAGGATCTTTTAAAATGGATAAATTCTTACCCCATTAAACCGGATATAACGTTTACAGAAGGTTTTAGAAACCTAAACAATCCTACAGTTCTATGTATATCTGATTTAGATGAAATTGAAGAACAATTGACTGAAAATGTTAAGGTGATATCAGGAACAATATGTTCGAAAGATATACCTGAAAAAAAAGTTTTTAATTTACCAATAATAGATATTGAGATTCAATTTTCAACATTTTTAGAATTATTTAACATCTTTCCAAAACGGAGCTAATTGTTGGCATAATATCTCAATTTCTTTTTTAATTTTTATATCAGTTATATCATTAACTAGAAGTTCACTTAGTTTCTTAGTGACCTCAATTTCATCTGTCGGATCGCTAACTGTATTTTGAATTTCTTGGATAAAATTGTTTAATGGAATTATAATCTCATTAATTATCCATACTTCGAAAAAGGGTTGGTCAGAAAAAGATTGGATGTTATATGTAATCATTATTTGTATTAATTCTTCAAGAGAATAAAAGAATTTATTTGGAATTGTTACATTATATTGTTCCAATTCTTTATTAAGTTGTTCTCTATTTAAACTTATTATATAATCAGGCCACACGTCATCAGAATAATTAATATCTTGAAAGACAAAAAGTTCTAAAACTCGTAAAGCAATATTTTTTCCAATATAGCGACTACGTGGATCAATGAAATTTACAGATGCTTCATTTGGAGAATTTCTCATAAAAATTTTATCAATTAGTACATAAAGAATTCTGCAAATATGATCAACTAAAATTTGAAATGTTAAAGGAGAATTCTCCGGATTTTCCATGAGAATTTCATTTTCTTGATCTATTTTTTGAGAAAAATCTGAATTTAAGCTTTTTAAGAATGTTTTAAAGAATCCAAAATTAAGTTGAGATATGTTCTTTTCAAATATTTTTTTGAAGAATAGATTAATATTATGAATATTTGATAACGCTGATAAATTATTCAAAAATTCCTTAATATTTTTAATGGAATTTGCTCCTATTACATCATCTACGCCTTTATTATACTGATTTAATGTCGTTTTAAAAACTTCGGGTAAAAAAAGTAAATCTCCTACTTCTAGTGCTTCGAGACCACTTCCAAAATAGTATTTCATATATAATAGAAATAGATTTAATTGTGATTTTGGTGAAGGTAGGTTATTTGCTTGGAAAGTTGAATAAAGAGTAGATTTTTTATCAAGATATTCAAAAAATTTGAGGATAGCAGTTTTTTTTTCTGTGGAATAATTGAGATTAACGAGGAATTCTTTTTTGATAACATCTAACTTTGAAAATACTGAATCTTCTACTCTTGCACCCACAAAATTAAAAAAGTCTAATAAAGGAGAGAAACTTTGAAGCAAATTACATTTTTTGTAGAAATAATATAGAAGATCAACCAATTTTTCTTTTGAAGAAGGATATTCATTTAAAGCAATTTCATATAATTTTTCTCTTCCTTTATACAAATTCTCAAAAAAAGATTCTGGAATCCCTTTAATTTGTCTTAAAAAATAATATAAGATCATTTTATAATAAGATTCAAAGATCTCATCCTTGCTGTCTTTACAAATTATAAGGAAATTCAAATTTTTATTCAAACCTTCATTTTTTATGATAATAGCATCAAGTAAAATAAATATGTTTTCCCGAATTACATTCCTAATAACCATTCCTAAGAGTCGAACAATAAAATATAAGTATCCAGTAATTATTGAAAATCCAAAAAGATTATCAATTTGAAAGTCATTAGAGATATTTACAAATTTTTCTTCCTCGATTGGGTCTAACTGGTAATTATATTCAAAAAAAATGATCTTTTCAGATATCTTTTCTTTACTAAATAACTCAAGGGAATTTTCTCCAAAGCTAAAAAAAACTTGTAAAAATGATCTAAATAAATCATGAAAATTTTCATAAAAAAATGAAGTAAAGCTCTTTTTAATAATACGAGTTTGATTTCTTCTTTGAAAATTTTCCCATCTTAAACTAATATCATTTTTAAATTTATCAAATTCTGGATTATTATTCTCTAAAAGATTTAACAAAATGTTATTAATAGATTTAAGACTTAAATCCTGAAATTGTGTCCTTTTTGTTAGATTTTCAACAATATGTTTTAATTCTTTATAAGCCACTTTTGATCGAGTATTTAATCTGTTTAACTTTATATTCGGTTTTTAACAACCCTAAGAAAAAATGCTATTATAAATAAAAAGAAAATTTTAAAATAAAAATCTTAGTCATGTACAGATAATAAGGTTTAATTAAGAATTATTTATCTTTCTTATTTGAATTTGGATAAAATTTAAAATAATTTCGTAATTTCATCCGTTGCTGAGAATTTAAGCAGTTCTTTTTTTCCATCTCCCTTTTTAACTACTAAACCTTCTTTTTTGGAGGTAAAAATACCTATCTTTTCGGCATTTATTTTATTACTTCTTAAAAGATCTACTAAACCCGCTGAATCTTCTTGATTTACAGCAATTAATAAGGATCCAGATGATAAAGTGTTGTACGGGTTAATATTAAAAATCTCACTTAAGATCTTTGGCTCTGGTAAAACTAGTATTTTTTCTTCATCAATTATCACCCCTGTATTAGAAGCAATCGTCATTTCAGCAATTGCCATTGCTAAACCACCTTCCGTGACGTCGTGGCAAGACTTAATTTTAAAATGATTATTTGCTAAAAGTGCTTCATCCAAAACACTTATTCCCGGATTATATAGATATTTCCTGCAATTTTCTATAAACTTATGATTAAATCCATGATTTAATAATTCATCTTCTTTTTCACGACCGATAATAGAGGTACCTTCAATAAAAATCCCTTTTGTTAAAATTAAGGCATCTCCAGATTCTGCTCCTGAAGTAAGTACGAGTTTATTTTTATCTACTTCTCCAATTAAAGAACCAATCACAATTGGTCTAGAAAGCTCTGGTGTAACTTCGGTATGTCCTCCTATAACAGTTATTTCCATTGATTTACAGGTGTTATGAATATCATTAAATATCTTATTAATCATCTGACTTGTTGTATATTTAGCGGGTAATAATATCGTTGATTGAAACCATTTTGGTGTAGCTCCTGTACATACGAGATCATTTACATTTACTATTACTGCATAATAACCAATCTCATTAGTTGCGAAAGTAATAGGATCTGTTTTAGCTACAAGATAATTATCACCGGGTATCTCTATAACTGCAGCATCTTCACCAATTTTGGATCCCATTATTACTCTATTATCTTGAATTTCTATTTCTGAGAGTAGATGGGCTAAATACTCATGTTTAAGTTTTCCAAGAGTAAATTTTTCATTAACTCTTTTCATTGTTATAGTCTCTTTAGGATTCCATGATTTATTAAAATTTTGAGCAATTACCCCGTAATTAGTTTTTTATAATAATCTGATACAATCAATTATAGTACCCTAAAATTTAAAATTCATTACTTCCTTGAGGATATTAAGCTATAAAATTCCCTTAACAAAACAGAGTCTGTGCAAAATGGGATTTGGAAAAGCATTTTTATTCAGTTTAATCGCTTTTGTTGGTATAAACTTTATTTTTACAATGATTTATTTTGCTTTTACTGATTTTAGTCAATTGATCAGCATAATTCAAAATTACCCCTTAATGATCTTATATTATTTATTTGGTTCAGTAATTAGTGCACCCTCTGCAATTTTTAATTGGACAATAGCGGAACCTTTTCTTCTAAGTAATATGGATATGTTGATATTTGGATTAGGACATTTAATCGCTCCTTTAATAGCAGCAATTCTTGCAGGGAGATTTGGTGAAAGTAAAATCCAATCTTTTGGAGGATGGCTTTTAACAGCGGTCGTAAGCACTGCTTCTGTAATAGTAGCAGTCTGGTTAAGTCCTTATACTGCAGGTACATTGATTGCCATTTATCTTTGGGCTTCAACTGATGTTATTCTAGTTTTAGCAATAATAAGTTGTTTGATAAATATTGTTTTCTATGGGTTTTTTGCCTTACTTCTTTCTAAAGAAGAATATTACTAACCCAAATTTAGATTTTCAATTTTTTTTTCTTTTATTCACGATAAAATTGTTAAAAATTTGGTGTTATTTTTATAGTCAAATTCAAATATACAATTTAGAAGGGACACAAAATTTTCAATCTTACATTGGATTTCGCCTTTAATATTCTATTTTTAATTATACCTTGAATTTTGCATTCCTTCTTTTCTCCTTTTTATATAGCTTGTGAATTTTTTGTTTTAGGATTTTTTATAATATATTAATGGGTTAATAGAATGCTAACTCTGAAATTAATATAAGAAAAATAATAGTATTAGTAAATTTCAATCTATAAGGTTATTAATAGTATGAGTTCGGGAAAAATAGAACAAAATTTTTTTAAAATCGTTCAAGACGATTTGCCTTTTAACGAATCTGCTATTTTTTATGAAGATAATTTACATAAAAGTCATCAATTTAAATCTAAATTTTATAATGAAGGAAGAAATATAGAATTTGATTATAAGATTCAGGATCTATCATTTGGAGTAAGAAATAACAATTTTGATACAATAAAAAAAATCCATTATATTTTAAAATATTCTCAAGATCTTACTCAAAAACAAAAATTTGACTACTGTAGTAATCAACGATTTTATATGAAATTATATTTAAAGGGCATTTCTGAAAGAATTTAAAGATATGTTAATGTATACTTTTTCTATTAATTGGAATATTTCGAAATCTTCGAAACTCAACGTAATCACATAAAAGAGATAAACTTTTCGCAGCATCTCTTAATGATAAATAATATAGAACTCTCTTTTTGTGTAGCAATTTTTTTGCAGAATTAAATCTTTTAGTTAGAGCGCTATCATCCGCTAGATTTGGTAAACAAAAAACAAATGGTTTTGATATTGAATCGCGTATTTTAATCATTCTATTAAAAACATGACGATAAATATGGTCTGGCCAAAGAGGAACTATAATAATATCAACATTAGAGTCATTAACTATAACATTAATGCATTTTGTAAAAACATCAAGGATGAATCCTGATGCTCCTAAATCAATAGGATTTTTAATATTTACGTTTACGTCTGGTAGAATAGCCCCGATTTTAGATTGTGATTCTTGAGTTAATTCCGGTATAAGTAAATTTTGGGAAGCAAATAAATCAGTTAGATTAACGGATGCGCCTCCTCCTGGAGTGATAATTCCAACCTTTCTTCCCTTGGGTATGTAATTTGGATAAAGTAATTCAAAAGTTTTAATAGTATTCCAAAATTCCTCATTATCTTTTACAAGAACTGTTCCCGTTTGTTTTACCATTGATTTCCATAATTGATTATTCGAAGCTATTGCCCCAGTATGTGAGAAAGCAGCTCTAGAGCCTTCTGAAGTATAACCCCCCTTCCATAATATTACTGGTTTGATATTTGTAGTTTTTTTTAATTCGAAAAACAACTCTCTAGTTGTTGCTGACCCACTCGATTCCAAATATGCTGCAATCAGAGAAGTTTTTAAATTTTGACGAAAAAATTTTAAGAAATCTACACAATTCAAATCAATTTGATTACCAAAACTTATACCATAACGATATCTTATATCTCGTTTATATCCTACATCCACCAATTGAGTTAAATGCCCTCCAGATTGCGACATGAAAGATACTCCTCCTTGATTCCCTTTATGAGAAGCAAAAGTAATTGCCATTCCATTTTCGGCATTTAAAGGACCTAAACAATTTGGTCCGATTATCCTTGTTTTTGAACCTTTTATAATTTCTAGAAGTTTTTCCTCTAATTCTTTTCCTTTAGGATCTCCTGTCTCAGAAAATCCTGAAGCAAAAATTATAACCCATTTTATTTTCTTCTGTACACACTCCTTAAGTGATTCTAAGATATATCCTGTTTTTAATGAAACATATGCTGTATCTATTGGAAATGGAACGTCTAAAACAGAGTGATAGCATTTCCAATCCAATATTCTATCGTGTTTTGGATTAATTGGATAAAATGTATTTGCCCATATAGATTCTTTGAATGCAGGTAAATACATCATTGAACCTAATCTTGAGCTCTCTGATGCGCCAATAAAAGCGATATGTTTTGGGTAAAATAAAGAAGAAAGTTTTTCCAATTCTTTTTTATGGTTATCCATTGACTGAATAAATTCTAAAATTTTTTAAAAATTTACTATTCAATCTATGGATTGAATCCAGATAAGTAGAGTTGAATTTTTAAAAAACCAAATTTTTAATTCAATTTAAAATTAGACTACACATATATATTCATTTTTCTATTAGAAAAAAAAACATACTAAAAGAATTGTCAAAAATGGCACGACCAAGCCCTTTAGAAGTTTATGCACTTTTAGATAAAAGTAATTGTAAGGACTGTGGATACGACACTTGTATGGCTTTCGCAACCGATATCCTTGAAAGAAAAGTAAAAGTACAGGATTGTACTCATTTAATGCAAGATCCTAAACAAGGAAAAAATCGTGATAAACTTAATGTACTTATAACCCCTCCCCAAAAACCTGTCATTATTGGAACTGGAGATAGAGCAGTTACTATAGGTGGAGAAGAAATATTAATGCGTCATCAACTAACTTTTTACAATCAAACAGGAATCTTTATGGAAATTGCAGATGATGATGTAGATTTAGAAGAAATAGTGAAATATCTTACAGAATTAAAGATAGAAAGAATTGGGGATGTGCTTACACTAGATGGAATTGCGTTAAGAAATGTTTCTGGAGATGCTGAGCAGTTTAAATTAGCAGCAAAGAAAATTGCTGAGATTTCAAATCTCCCAATTATGTTATGTAGTTTTAATGCTGACATTTTATTAGGAGCAGCAGAAGTTATTAAGGAAAGAAAACCTTTACTTTACGCCATCACAAAGGATACATGGGAACAAATTGGAAAATTTGCAATTCAGAATAATCTACCTGTAGCTATTACTTCCAGTAATTTAGATGAATTGATGTCTTTAAGCGCTACATTGCAAAAATTTGGTGTTAAGGAGATTGTTTTAGATTCAGGGACTTATTTTGGTCCAGGCAATCTTTCTGTAACATACGATAATATTATGCAATTAAGAAATGCCGCAATAGATAAAGAAGATGTAAATGCTAGTTGGCCATTAATGGGCGTTCCTGCAGCCTATTGGAGTCAAGCAAAAATAGGAGATGATAAAGAACTCTGGGAACATCAATATCAAGAAGTGATAATGGGAGCAATAATGGAATCGATAGATACAAACCTCATAGTTTTGCATACAGGCCAGAAGAAAGAAGAAATTTGGGCTCTTTTAGCCTTAATGACATTGCGGCAAAGTGTATTTTCAGATCCAAGGATTTATCCCGCAGTTGATCCTGGTCTTTACAAAATAGGAGAACCAGGTGATATGGCCCCTATATTTGTCACTAGCAATTATAGAATGACGAAGATACCCGTTGAACAAGACTTACAAGGCGCAAATTTGAATTGTTGGCTCTTAGTAGCTGATACAGAGGGAATTGGAATTGAGAGCGCAGTTGCAGGTGGTCAGTTTAATGCTGGTGGAATAGCAGAAGCAGCAAAAGAATTTGGAGCTTTTGATAAAGTAAATCATAGAATTTTAGTACTACCAGGTATGGCGGCTCGTTTAAGTGGAGCTTTAGAAGATGAAGCAGATGCCTTTGTAGTAGTAGGTCCTAGAGACAGTTCTGGAATCCCCAAGTTTATGGATACTCAATGGAAACCAGAAGAATTTATGAAGGAATATGAATCTTGGTCAAAAGAATAAGATTATTATATTCTCTTAATTTTTTTCTCTTTTTTAACCTTAAAAATTTAAACTAAAGAATATATAACGTTAATATCCAATTCACTAACAGAATTGATTATTATTGTTTTTCCCTCTTTTATTTCCTCTAGTTGTTTAGCTGAATGATTTCCAGTGAGAACTCCTATAAATGAACAATTTAAATTATTAGAAAGCATTACATCTTTAGGATGGTCTCCAATAACAATAATCTTATATCCAGGATACTTCCTAATTAGGAATTTCTTTAAAGTTGGGTCAAGTTTGCCTAATTCTTTTGTATGTTCTGTCTCTCCTAATATGTAATCGAAATAATTCTGAATATTTAAAAATTTTATAATTTTTTCTGCCATTTCTTGTTTCTTCGATGTTATAATACCCATCGTGAAATTTAATTCTTTTAATTCGTTTAACTTAGATTTAATTCCTGGTAGTAATTTTACCTGAAAAATTCCGGTCTTTCCATAATATTCTCTGAAGGCTAAGGATAATTTTGATGGATCATGAACAGTAACCTTAATAAACATTTCATTCAATGGGATGCCAATCATATTTTCTATTACATGATTATCTACTTTTGGCAATCTATACTCATTTAAAGCATAATTAAAAGAATCTACTATACCTGATCTATTATTAATTAAGGTGTTATCTAAATCAAAGCTTAAAATAATCTTCTTAGTATTTCTAACACTCATTATTATGATATTCTCA
>JAEOTW010000138.1 GCA_016839655.1 Promethearchaeota archaeon
CTATGTTATCTGTCGTTGGTGGATTTATGGTTTATATTTCTTTAGATGAATTGTTACCGATGTCACACTCTTTGGGAAAAGAACATATTTCAATTTTAGGAATCTCCGCTGGGATGTTTGTAATGTCAATAAGTTTAGCTATGTTACAGTAAGATTAAATAAACGTTTAGCGTTCTTAAAGAAGATATTCTCGTAAAAACTTTTTTGTAGGTTTAAACTTAACAATCCTTTGGAAGAAAGATTATAATCATATGGTATATTTGGGAAATCTGTTCCAAATAATATTCGATCTTGATAGGAAATTAATTCTTCCGAATTAGGGCGCTTAGTTATCCTTTCTGGAAATACATTTTCTGGGATGTATATCATTGTCGTATCTAAATAAAGATTTTCATATTTATCTAGCAATTTCAAAAACTTCTTATATTCGAAAGCACCCATGTGAGGAACAATTATTTTCATATTAGGATATTTTTCTATGAATTTAGTAAAATGCTTATATCCCACATATTTGTTTCTATAGGGAGCAGTACCTATATGAACACAAAGCCATTTTCCTCTGTCAAGAAGTAATTCATAAATTTCATACATCCTCTCGTCATCTAAATAAAAATTTTGAACAAGTGGTTGGATTTTAATCCCGTTAAAATTGTATTCATCAAAGATTTTGGTTATATAATCGACCCTATCTTTATCTTCTGGCCAAACGCAGCCAAATGGTATGACTTGTGAATATTCTTTAGAAAAAGTATTCACCCATTCATTAATAAAATCTGCTACTCCTTCCTTATGAGCATAATTGTATGCTGTAAAAGCCTTTACATTCTGCGAGTCTAAAAAATTTACCATTTCCTCTATTTTTAGTTTATAGTTAATTGGCCATCCTTTTGTGTTGCCGTTTTCATCCGTTTGTTCAAAATAGCTCCAAATTGCCTCGAATATTTGAGGGGGAAAAAAATGGCAATGCGCATCGATGAAATCAAAATCTTTATGAGTAAAAAGCATCAATAAGAAGAATTTAAAGAACCTTATAAAATTATGAAATACTAAATTACTATTTTATAATCATCATTAGGAGATAGGAATTCAAAGTAAACTCGAATTGTATAAAAATAAAGTGAGAAAAAAGTTTTTGAGTTTATTCTTTAACTTTTCTCAAAATCACACTGAGTTCCGTTTTTAGCAAATCTCTTATTGCTACACGAATCACTTCAGAGCGATTTGGATACAAATTCATGTTAACTAATTCTTCTATTCCTGAAAGGTAGGCTTCTGGGATATGGCATGTTATTAATTTCATATTTTTTGTTTAAACCCCTTTTCTTTTAAACATGTTTCGTTAATGTTTTGAAGCTTGCAAAGATATATAGTTGTATATAATACCACGATAATACTAATGAAGTTTACCTGATCTACCATGAAAATGAGATTAAGAACACAAAAAGAATAAAGATTTAGTAATAGAATGCAGCACGTAAATTCTGATTTTATAACATAGTATATATTTCCTAAATAATTTAGATATAAAACACAAATACCTTTTTTTAGGAAATTGAAGCGGATAAAAAGTGTTGATGTATTAAGAGGTATTTCTATTTGGATTATGGTCTATGGCCACATGCTTCAGTTCTGGATAAGACCAGAAGATTTTTGGCTTAAATACTGGCTGTATGCATTTTTAGCGCCTCTTGGAGCTACAGGCTTTCTTTTCATCTCAGGAGTAAGTGCAACATTAGCTTATAAAAATAATCTACAAACGCAGAAAGTACGGATGGAAACTATGAGGAATGTCTACCTCTTAAGAGCGCTTTTCATATTAATAATAGCACTTTTTTTCAACCTTGGTGTAACCATGGTATTTAATGGGGGGAATTTAGTAGATATATGGAGTTGGAACGCTTTACAAACAATTTCCATAGCATTATTGTTAGCATGGCCTTTACTAAAAGTTTCTAAATTATTTAGAATATCAATTGCTATAATGGCTTTAACTTTGAATCAAATCTTATTAACATCACTTACACCATATAACGGACAAGTTAATCTTTGGGGGATCATGTATCATATATTTTTTAGTCCCATTGATCAGTATGTTATCTTAAACTATTTTGGAATTTTACTTGTTGGTTCTGTAATGGGAGAATATATTTTTGACCTTAGAAATACTGATAATCATATGAAAAAGGAAGTTCTATTTACAAACAAAGCAATTATTTATTCCATCTTCGTTGGGATTTGCGTGCTTATTGCTGGAGTATTAATCCAATTTCCTAATTTCATAAATTTTAATTCCTTATCATCTGTGCTTTATGGATTAGGCATAACCATAGCTACACTAGCTATACTTATCGTTATTGAAATATCACAATTAATTAAAACAAAAAAGAGCTATAGGTATTTCTATTTCTATTCTTATTACTCATTTACAATCTTTCTTGGACACAATGTTCTTCTTTTGCTCTTCATCGACCAGTTAAATGCTTATCTGACAATCTGGATTGTTGTTGCGGCATTTAACGTCATCTTAGGGGTGCTACTCAAAATCATGCATGATAAATTAGGAATACGTGCTTCTGTGAAAGCAGGAATTAGCATTTTAAGTGGTGTTATAGCATTGAATATAGAGAAAAAGCATTTAAAGAAAGTTAAAGAAGTAGAAAAAGTTTTAAAATAGATTATAATTAGGAAAAAAAATATTATTCGTTTTTACTCTGCTTTCGTTGATATATACAATAGGCTAAAACCAAAAAGACACTGGTATAAATCAACATTCCAATTAAAGCGGCAGGTGCTGTAGGAGTAAGCCATTGAGTGAAAGTAACAGGATCTCCCCCTCCAGGAGTTGGCATCATTATTTCAACATATCGGGGATTTGGCATAGATAAACTTCCCGATATTATTCCCTCGTAATATGTAAGCAAAAAGAAAGGCTCCATAGTTAATCCGGTAAATCGTAAGATCATGGTAATAATATTAAATACAATGAGGAGAAATAAAACGCTAACTATAATTGTTGCGGAGGTAGACCTCATTACACTGCTCATAAACGTAACAAATGCCATTATTGCGAACGTATATAGAAGTGCCCATCCTAATGAAGCCCATAGAACAATTGGGATTTCACCGTATTTAGCAAATGTGAAAATGCTGATAAGAGTATAATAAAAGCTAACACAAATTGCATTTAAAGTATATCGCGAAGTCAATCGACCTATTAAAAGTCTTGTCTTACTTATTTTGGGAAACAACAAATTACCTGTTTGTTTTTTAAAATCTTCTACTATTATAGATCCTCCGAATAAACTCGCACTAATTATTATTAAGAATCCAAAAAATAGTGTTAAATAATCAGTAACATAATTAACGGGATCAGGGGGTAATGCTACATCTTGTGCTAATTGGAGTTCCGATATGAGTAGTAACAGGAAAAATACTGAAGCGAAAACAATGAGCATTATAATAAGACTTTTCAAATTCTTTTTAAATTCAAATCTTATTGTATTTCCTATTTGACTGAAATTCCTTTTTAATCCCACTTTTTCTCTATCAACATCCATATCTTTAACAATGATTAATTCTTGTTTTTGATTTGATTTCATAATGCTATGCCTCCAGTTTAGTTAATTCGATAAATAAATCTTCCAATAGTCCTGCTTTAGGTACAGAAAATTCTATTATCCTAAAATTATTATCTATCAATATTTTTAGAATCTTAAGTTGGTTTTGAGGATCACCATTAAAAAAGATCTGAAACACTCCTGTTTCTTCATTGTATCTTACCCAACTTAATTTTTCATCGATTCCTGTAAGTGGTTGAACAAGTTTCTTAACCTTTTCGAGAAAGTGGTTTTGATTCTTATCTTCAGTATTCAGTAATTCGAAATTGATGATACTTTTCTTCGTTTTTGCCTCTAGATTGTCAAGTGTATCAAAAGCAATTATTTTTCCATTATGGATTATGGCAATTCTGTCAGCTACTTCGCTTATTTCATAAAGCAAATGACTACTCAGAAAAATCGTTTTTCCCATTTGTTTTAGCTCCAAGATAAAATCCCGTACTTCTCTTCTTGCCTTAGGATCAAGTCCAGTTTGAGGTTCATCGAGTACAATTATATCAGGATCATGTATTATAGCAGAAGCTATTCCAATTTTTTGACGCATTCCTTTAGAAAAAGTTTTTATTTTCTTATCAATCCATGCATCTAAGTGAAAAAACTTTAGAACCTCTTCTATACGGTCATCAATTTTTTCTCTTGGATATCCTTTCAGCTTTGCAAAATAAGCAAGAATAGTTCTTGGTGAAAGGTCACCATAAAACGCTGGATTTTCTATTAGAAAACCTAAGTTATCTAAAAGATAACTTTTGTTTTTTCTGGTAAGTTTTTGTAATTCTCCGTTACCTCGAATCCAAATCTCCCCCTCTGAAGGCTCCAATAGGTATGCTATCATTTTCATTGTTGTAGACTTTCCTGCCCCATTGGGACCAAGAAAACCAACAATCTCACCTCTATTTACTTCTATATTTACGTTAGAGACTGCATAAAATTCTCCAAATTTCTTCGTAAGGTTTTTTAATTGTATCAGCACTTCTTGATTCGATTCATTCATTATTATACCTCATTTTTCTATAATTGGTCATCAAGCTTGGTTTTGAATTCATCAACTTTACTTTTGATTTCTTCTAAATCCAACTTATCTTTTTTTTCTATTGTCTGAATCATTGAATCTAATTCAGATTTAACATTTTTCATAAAATCTAATCTCTTATTCATCAGAGTAAGAAACATTTTGGCTTTAGATCTCAACCCTCGAAAAAAATCTAAAGCATCTTCTTTTGAATCAATATTTTCTATTTGGTGTGTTAGCATTGTTTCTATTCCTTTTTTCATAAACATGAACATATTATTCATCATATTTGGGTCAACCATTTCTGACATCTGAGTAAACCGCTCTCCCCACTTTTGCTTTAAATCATTAAGATAATCTCTTCCCTTTTCTGTGATAATAAAAAATTTCTGAGCTCTACCTTTTATCACCGATTTAGATGTTGTAACATACTCCAATTCGATCAAATCATCCATGATTCTCAAAATATTTCCTCGTGGAATACCAAATTTCTCTTGGAATTGATATCCAGTGATCCCTTCTGGATTTTCAGAAAGTATCATTAAGGTCATAAAATGCTTAATTTCCTTGAAGGATTCAAGAGTCATAGGCATCGGAGGTCGAAAATGACCCGGGGGACCAAAGAATGGTGGAAATCCAAATGGAGATTTTGGGACTTCTGGGGGCGGATGTCTTCCTGGGGGTAGATTCCCGTGAAATGATGGAGGACCGTTATCCCGATTGAAATTAAAATTTCTCATGTTTCAAACCTTTTAAATTTTTGATCATATGTGCAAATGATCATATGACCATTATAAATCATAAAATAACTCTCATATTTAAATGTGATCATTTTGATCATATATGATTGAAATCCTTTTTAGGATTAAATTGAAGGCATTATAAATTATTTAAGGGTATCTGGGTTTATTTCTTTCCCATCAACGGCAGATTTTAATGCTGCTAGTGCGAATCTTGTCGTGTATTTACCTTCCTCTCCTGTTAAGCTTGGTTCCCCACCATTTTTAATCACATCGATAAAATGTTTAGTGGAATTGATAAATCCGTATTTCCAGTCTCGTTCCATATCTGAGTACGATTCAATTTTTCCATCTCTAAAAATTACAATTGCCGGAAAGATTTCAGATTTAGACATAATATTGCCTCCTGCTGTGGCTTGATTAATCCACATA
>JAEOTW010000139.1 GCA_016839655.1 Promethearchaeota archaeon
TGATCCTGAATTAGAAGAAAAATATATTGGTGGGGCTGGAGTAGCCGCAGCAATCTTTATCAAAGAAGTTTCCCCTGATATTGACCCTTTTGATGCTCAAAATCTCCTTATCTTCTCTTTAGGGCCAATCTGTGGAACTCCTATCCCATACTGTGGTAGACATTTTATTATGGCAAAATCCCCGTTAACCAAGATTTTAGGTGAATCTTCTGCTGGTGGCTTTTTTGGAAATGAATTGAAGAAAGCAGGTTATGATCATATTATATTTAGCAGAAAAAGTGAGAATCCTGTCTATTTATGGATTCATAATGATAATGTTGAATTTCGGGATGCTACAGAATTATGGGGAAAAGGAACCCGAGAAACAGAAGATTTGTTAAAGAAAGAAATCGGTGATGATAAAGTAA
Organism: Promethearchaeota archaeon; assembly: GCA_016839655.1. The sequence continues at coordinate 408 of JAEOTW010000139.1, forward strand.
AAGTTGCTTCAATAGGACCAGCAGGAGAGAATCTTGTTAAATTCGCTTCAATTATGAGCGAAAAAGGTCATGCTGCAGGGCGTTGCGGTATGGGTGCAGTAATGGGAAGTAAAAATTTAAAGGCAATAGTTATACGTGGTACTAAAGATGTACCTATCAATAATGAAGATAAATTAATGGAGGCGGCACAAAGAATAAGAACAATAGCAAAAACAACACCTTTTTCTGTAGTTATGCATGATGTAGGTACTCCTGCACATATGGATAATTACGTTAGTGCGGGAGATGTACCGATTAAGAATTTCACACTAAGTCGATGGAAAGGAACAAAAAAGATTGGATTTTATTCACTAAAAGATAACTATGAAATACAACATTATTCTTGTTTCAATTGTTGGACTGCTTGTAGAGGAAAAATTAAGTATAATAATGAATGGGTGGAATGGCCTGAATATGAATTCTTGGGAATGTTGGGTTCCAATTTATATATGGATGATTTAGAAGCTTTAATTAGATGGAACATTATGGTTAATGATTTAGGGATGGATTGCATTTCTCTTGGTGGAGTTCTCGGAGTTTTTTTAGAAGCGGTAGAGCGAAAATTAATTGAAATTGACTATAATGGTCTAGGGTTTGAAAAAGATCCAGAAAAGAATCACTATACTATTTGGGGTGCCACTTCAGCAATTGAAAATTTAATCGAGTTAATTGCATTTCGAAAAAAGATTGGGAACGATTTGGCTGATGGTGTTCGGATATTTTGTCAAAATAATAATTTACCAGATGATCTTAACATACAAGGAAAAGGTCTTGAAGTACCTGCTCATGAACCTCGTTCGAACAATATGACAGCATTAGATTTCGCCACATCTTCTCGTGGGGCATACCATGGTTATGAACCCTTTCACTTATCATTTTCTACACATTTTAAAAAGGAATTAGGACTTACTGAAAGAATTGATGCATTTTCTGGAGGTGAGGAAGTCATAAATGCAGTCAAAAAAATACAAGATGCTTGCGAATCATACACAGCAACAGGAGGATGTATGTTTGGCTTTTTTTATTCTAGTGAGATCAGTCCATGGGTGGATGCTGTTAATGCAATCACAGGGAGGTCCTATACAATTGAAGATTGGGTAAGTATTGGCGAAAATCTATTTAATTTAAAAAGAAAATACAATATAAAATGTGGTATTACAAAAAAGGATGATTCAATCGGAACAAGATTTTCAATTCCCATCCCTAAAGGAGGAACAAAAGGGAATATACCACCCCTTAAAGACATGTTAGAGAAATATTATAATATTAGAGGTTGGGATTCAGAAGGAATACCAAAATAGAAGAAAAAAATAGGCTCTAAAATTTCATTGAATTAATATTTTTCATTCCTCCTTCTTTCTATATAGACTATATAGACTCTATATTATATAACGAGAGTGCTTAAAACTCTATTTTTTTTCTATAATAATAAAGAAAAATAGAGAAACTATATATTAAAAATGTTTAATCGATATCTATTAACATTACTAATCCAAAAGGATGAATATATCATATTAAAAAAAGAAGTTTTACAGACACCACTCGAAAAATCTATCGATGGTATAATTGAAAAAATTAAACAAGATATCGATAAAATAACAAAATTAAATCAAATTTAATTTATATATTAAAATTACAAATTTAGGAGAAAAAACAATGAAAGCTATATATAAGGAGTTTAAATGTCCACAATGTGGAGAATTACGTTATATAATTGTTAATGGCGTTTGTTTTAATTGCGATAATGAAAACACTCTTATATCATTAGCAGAACAGCGTAATTTACATCAAAAGCTCGCAATGACAATTCACTCTCTCAATGTAGAGAGCTATAACTAAAACTATCTTAGTTTTTGTTTAACTTGAATTTTTTCAAACTATTTTTTTTTATTTAAGATTTTTATCTCATCAAAAACATTTTAAATTTAGTACTAATTAATAAATTTATAAATATAGAAATTCTCTCTTAAAAATTAACCTCATGATGAGGAGATGCTGAAAATTGGTAGAAATTATACAAATTAGCGATTTACATTACGGAAGTGAATTCCGAGAAGATTGTTTTGAAAACATTATTAGTTATATTAAAGAAACTCATCCTGATGTCGTAATTTGCACTGGGGACCTCGTACATAAAGGACGGGTTAATCAATTTGAAAAAGTAGTTCAATATATAAATAGAATAAAGGATATTACTAAGTTTATTGCAGTACCAGGCAATCATGATGCAAAAAATTCAGGGCTCATATTTTTTGAGAAACTTATTGGACCAAGAAGGTCTAGAATGATTCTAGAGGAAAAGAATGCATTGATAGTAGGTGTTTGTTCCGCTAGAGACGATATGGCGGAAGGAATGATTGGAGATGAGCAATTGGATTGGTTAGGCCGTCAATTTAACCGGAATTTAGAAGATAGAGTAATAGCATTACATCACCATTTAATTCCAATTCCAATGTCTGGACAAAAATTTACAACAGTTCGAGATGCAGGAGAAATTTTAGAGTTTACTAATTTATTTGAAATAGATCTAGTACTAATGGGCCATCGCCATGTTCCTCATGCGTATACCATTTCTTGGAAGAATTCCTCAAGTACAACTTTTCTTTACAGTGGTACTTCAACTTCAAATAAAATCCGCGCTAATGATTCCCCTAGTTTTAATCATATATTTCTTAATGAAGGTAATTTAGAAGTTTATATAGTTAATTCAACCAATCTTAAGAAGAATTTATTACTGGAACGAAAGGAACATCATACAGAGTTTATTAGACCACGGAAAACTAGAATCGAACATTTACTTGCATCAGCAGTATGGGATGAATAATAAGAATTCTATAAAACAGGTGTATAAATATGCCCAAACCAGTTACACCATTATTAACGGTTGATGCTTTAATCCTATTAAATAATAAAAAGGATATTGTCTTAATCCGGCGCAAAAATCATCCTTTTCAGGGGCAATTTGCATTACCTGGAGGATTTGTTGACGTAGGAGAAACTGTTGAAAATGCTTGTATTCGTGAAGTGAAAGAGGAAACAAATATTACAGTGAAAATTCTAAAACTTATTGGAATTTTCTCCGATCCAAAGAGAGATCCAAGAGGACACACTGTTACTATAGCTTATTTATGTGAACCATTAACAAAAAGGGAGAAACCAAAAGCTTTAGACGACGCTGCTGCCCTAGAAGTTGTACCCTTATCAAATCTTTCTTCATTAAAATTAGCTTTTGATCATTTGGACATTATTAAGAGTTCAGGGATTTTAGATAATTAAGATTAATAGGATTATATTTTTTCCTTTATTTCATATAGATTTTGAAAAGAATCTTTAATAAAAAGATAATATCCAACACCGTCTTTCCTTGGAACTTTCACTATATCATATCCCATTGAGCTTGCCCTCTTAACAAAATCATCTCTGTTTTCTATTAATAAGCATGAGTGAGTAAAAGTGTCCTGTGCATTACTTTCATCATTAGTAATAAAAACTTCAAAACTTAGAGAACCTTTTTCATATCGTATAATTTTTTGTTCTTTACTTATACCAAAGAATTTTTCAATCAAATCGGGTGAGACAGTAAATGATCTTGTTTTTTCTAACCCTAATAATTCAATAAAAAAATTATCTGAATCGCTTTCGTTATTTGCAGCAATGGCTATATGTTCTAAGTTTTTTTCACTCATATTCATTAACACTCATCAATCTCAATTTTCATTTGTTTAGCTCAATTTACAATCGTATTTATATACAAATATTACGATCAATTTTATTTAATATCTTAGTTAATTATTTATATCGTTTTGTAAATTATCGCAATTAATTTTTTGTTTAAAATTTAAAAATTTATAGGTTACAATATTATTAATAGGTTAAAAAAAAATAGAATAAGGTTAAGGTATTTCGTAGATGACTGAAGTTTCAGAAGAACAATTTCTAAATAAACTTTGTGAAGTGGTTTACAAATTATCAGGAATAGTAAAAACTCAATCTCCTCGTTTTAAGAAAAAATGGGACGAATATTTGGAGCCTCTTAATATTGAACCTCATATTATTTGCCAAATACCTCTTGATAAAGACAGATTTTTAAAAGATATTGATTACAGAATTACAGTTCTAAAAAACGTTGAACAAGCAACATTGGATGGCTTTTATTCAGTAAAAACTTTATTACAAACCTTTTATGGTTCTTATTTTGATTCTGAGCTATTTAAAAATGATTTTTCTAAGGAAGATCAACTAATATTAAAATATTTCGTCGCAAAAGAGATTTTAGGAAATCTAATACAATACAATAAATTAGATCATGAATCTGTTCCATTAAAATATAATATTATTGCCAGAAATTATACGCTAATGAAGTTGAAAGGCCAAACAAATCAAGAAATACTAGATAACTTAAACAAATTAAATATAAAAGATGTAAAGTTGACTGATGTCGAAAATTTCATGAACGAAATCGAATCAGATGGAATCATTAACATTAAAAAGAAAGGGAAAAACTATCATTATAGTATAAAAAAAGAATTAGAGTTAACTAAAGAGGGAAAGAACTACTATAGTCAAGTACTACAACCATTAGTTGATTTTCCAACCCTCTTTTTTCGTAGCTTCTTCAATATCAGAGAATTAAATGTTACTTTAGATCAAAACGTTAAGTATGGTGATTTTCTTCAAAAAATCCTGCTAAAAACCGCTACACAAGGATTTTCTCCTACTAACTATGTCTTCAAAAATTTAATCAAATATTACGTAAAAATTAAAGAAGAGTCTATTTAATATCTTTCAATTCTTCTTAAAATTTGAATTCTTTCATTACTTCTCCTACAGAATAATTCTCATGAAGGATTTTACTTATAGCTCGAACCAATTTTGTAGGATCTTCCGATTGAAATACATTTCTGCCAAAAGCAACTCCTGATCCACCTGCTTCAATCGAGTCCTGCGCCATCTGGAGTAAATCTGGAATGGTGTCCATTTTAGGACCCCCCGCAATAATAACTGGAATATGTCTTACTCCTTTAGTAATCATGCTAAATGAATCAATATCTCCAGTATAATTTGTTTTAACTACATCGGCTCCCAATTCAACTCCCGCTCTAACTGCAATATTAACTACATTAGGATCGTTTTCATTTGTAATTTTTTTTCCTCTTGGATACATCATTGCTATTAAGGGCACACCCCATTCTCTAGTTTTTTCCACAATTTTTTGAGCATCTTGAAGCATTTCTGGTTCATCCTCTGCACCAATATTTATATGTATTGAAACCGCATCTGCTCCCATTTTTAAAGCACGCTCAACAGAACAAACTAAAACCTTTCTATTAGGGTGAGGTGATAAACTAGTAGCTCCTGATAAATGAATAATCAACCCAATATCCTTTCCATATTGCCTATGACCTGCACTAACCATCCCAGAATGTATTAAAACAGCATTTGCTCCTCCTAAGGCAACTTTATCCACCATTCCTGCTAAATCTTCTAATCCGGGGATAGTACCCATAGTCAATCCGTGATCCATTGGAATTATTATAGTTTTTTTGCTTTTCCTATCAAAAATCCGTTCTAATCTTATTCTTTTCCCAAGATTCAAGGTAAACATTCACTTTAATAAATTTATATAGACTATTCAATATAATTAGAGCATAAATATAAAATTTAGTTTATATTGGTACTTTTAGTGTTTTGTTTTAAATATTTATAATGCACTAAATAATTTTCCATATTTTAATTCGAAATATATAAATAGTCAATTGAAGGTTAAATTATTTAGTATGGTAATTTCATCAAAAATAATAAATGTACTCCTTCTCAGTGGCGTAGTTCTTTTTTTTATTGGAACCTTTTCATTTATTTATTATTTCATAATGTGTTTTGTAATTGAGATAATTATATCTGCTTTATATTATATTATTGGATGGCTACTATTTGTTATTGGAGGTTTTTTTATTGGAATAACACCAAGGAAGTATTACCATTCTATAAAAAGGGGGAATATTAGACCCTTGGAAATAGAATTACTTATTATAGGTTTATGTGGATTAATATTATGTACTTTTATATCTATAGCTACTGATATTTATATTTATAGAAATGATGGGATATTTCCCTTTCGAACATTATTATTTTTTACTGCTGGTTTTGTAGGATTTATTATAACAAAAATAATAAGGAAAAAAAAGCAGTAGACGAAATTATTTATGTCGTTATAAATAATAAATTTAATTATACTTCCTATTCTTGTTTTAAAATTTTCATAAAATCATAAAAATATCTATAAGAATCTTTAAAATCATTATCTTCTTTAGAATAATCTAATGCTTCGTTAAAAATCTGATTGAACTTAGATATATTCTTCTTTTGAATTATTGTTTTATATTCTTTTATTAAGCTTTCTAATAAATTTAACACTTTATGAAATTCTTGATTTTCTATTTGAATTTCTGCAAACATTTCTCTCTCTCTTTGAATTATACTCTCAGCGAAAACTTTTTGTAACAAGAA
>JAEOTW010000140.1 GCA_016839655.1 Promethearchaeota archaeon
AGGGATTAAGATTGCATTATATTGACGAAGGGCCGCAAGATTCTAATGAAGTATTTTTATGTCTTCATGGACAACCAACATGGAGTTATTTATATAGAAAAATGATACCTACATTCCTAAAAGCGGGGCATCGAGTTGTAGCACCTGATTATTTTGGTTTTGGCAGATCTGATAAACCTGTTGAAGAAAATATATATACATTTGACTTTCATAGAAATTCATTACTAGAATTTATCAACTATTTAGATTTGAAAAATTTAACATTGGTATGTCAAGATTGGGGGGGGTTATTGGGCCTCACGTTGCCTGTAGATATGCCCGAAAGATTTAAAAGACTATTAATAATGAATACCTGGTTAGGAGTAGGTGATGTTCCACTTTCAAAAGGATTTTTATTTTGGCGGGATTGGAATAATAAAACTCCCGATTTAGTACCTGGTCGTTTAATTGCTCGACAATGCCCTCAATTAACAGAAAAAGAAAAAGCAGCTTATAATGCGCCCTTTCCAGATATTAAATATAAAGCAGGAATACGTAGATTTCCAAATCTCGTACCTGATACCCCTGATGCACCGGGAGCTATAATTTCTCAACGTGCAAGAGATTGGTTGCAAAATAATTGGTCTGGAGAATCTTTTATGGCAGTGGGGATGCAAGATCCTGTTTTGGGTCCATCTGTTATGCGAATACTCCGAACTTATATTAAAGGTTGTCCCAAACCATTAAGAATAAAAGAAGCAGGTCATTTTATACAAGAGTGGGGAGATTTAATAGCAAGGAAAGCACTAGAATCATTTAGCTTATAAAAATATGATTAATCGTTATATTTAAAATCCTCATATATAATGCATACTTTTATATAGTTAATTTGATATATAAAATCAATTTCCACACTAGAGGGGAATAGACAATGAATAAAAGTTTCAATTCTAAATCCATTTTAGTTAGATTATTTATTATTTCTGGATTGTTTATAAGTATTTATTCTGGAGTTCTTTTTACTATTCTTGCAATTCTTGAGCCAAATATCCCGGAATCTCATAGTCATTTAGCATGGGTTTCGAGTTCATTTACGTTAACTCTAAATATTTTTATAATTGGTTTAGGGATCTTAATTGGGAGTTTAATTTATAACCGATTAAATCCAACAGAAAGTTTTTTTAGGAACTTCTATGAAGGAGTGTACAGAAAGAAAATAAGAAAGTTCAGGATTATTTTTAAAACTGGTTCTTTTATTGGGCTATTGGTGGCATCATATGTGTTTGGTTATTTTCTTTCTTTATTAATATTAAATAATCATTATTATTTTTCAGCGCCCGATATTGCTGAGCTCTTCTTGAATCCTTTGGTAATATGCATTTTTTTCTTTTTGCTTGGAACATTTATTTCCACTATTGGATTGTATTTTATTAGAAATCTAAGTAAAACTCATAAGTCTGATAATGAAACAGTAATACCACGTTTTTTAAGCAGTGGAAACAGAATTTTATCAAGCGTTGGGATAGTATCTAGTTTTATTCTGATTTTCCCATTTATAATGGGAATAAGTTGGATTTTTATGGATCCTGGGTTTACAGTTCCTTTTTATCCTCCTTCCCCCTATACTTGGGAATATCTTGGCTTTATACTGGGATTATTGTCTATTTTAATATATATTCTCATACATGGTATACAATATTATATTCGAATAAATTGGTATATAAAAAAACATAAAGAGATAAAAAGAATGGGCTTTAATAACCGTAAAAAGTTTATTGCTACTATTTTTAGCATTGTCGGTATCATAATTATTTTCTTTCCCATCCCCTATTTAGGTATAGCATTTTTTCTAAGTTATATTATTGCAGTATCCTTGCCTATTGGATACTGGGATATTTATACTATACTTTCTATCTTAATTTTTTGCGCGATATTAATACTAATTGGAGTAACAATAATACTAAGTCCAAGAAGAAAATATGAAATAACGAGTAAAATCACATCTAATAATGATTAAATCATCCAAGAAGGAAATAAAATTTAGTGGTTATACTTAATTGTATAATATTCTTCCATCTTATATTTAATCATTTAACAATTGCAAATAGATTAAACCCTTCTACTTTGTTGATTTTGACATTAACAAATGTGCCGAAATCTCCATTAAAATTATCTAAAAATATATTTTTGTAAGCAAAATTTCTTCCAAAAGCTTGATTATGCTCCGTGCCTTCATGTAAAACCAGGATTTCTCCTTCCCATCCATGCCACTTTTTATTCATATCAGTTATGCTATTCCTGAAAACTCTTGATAATCTTATCGATCTTTCTTTTATTACCCTACTATCTAATTGTTCCATATGCTTTGCTATTGTTCCAGGACGAGGAGTGAACTTAGATATATTTAATATTTCAGGTTTTAACCATTTAATAAAATTAATAGTTCTAAAGAAATCGTATTCAGTTTCACTCGGAAATCCACATATCATATCTGTTGAAATTGTGAGAGCAGGAAACTCTACCCTTAAAAGCTCAATTTTTTCAATTATATCTGAGATTAGATATTTTCTTTTCATGTCCTTTAGAATTCTATTACTTCCAGATTGAATTGGAATGTGTAAAAATTGGTATACTTTAGATTTCTTAAAAATTGAGATTAATTGGTCTGTATTTTTAATTAAGAAACTTGGATTTATCATCCCTATTCTTAGGTAGAACTTATAATCCAATGATACTATATTTTCAACTAAATTTGCTAAAGTAGTTTGGTTATATTGATACGTACTACAATCTTGTGAAGTCAAATAAATTTGTTTAATTCCTTGTTCCAGTTGATATTCCACATTTTTTACTATACTACTTGGATTATAGCAATATAATTTTCCACGGGCATTTTTCACACAGCAATATGTACAAGAACCTAGACATCCTTCCGAGATTGGAATAACTCCCGTGATTTTTCTTGGGATATGTTTGATTAGAAATTTTGCCTTATCAATAGACTTCTTTGCTCTGACTATTATACCTTTATTACCATTTTTAATTTGTTGGAATATTTCAGGGAGAGCTATTATATTATTCAGGTCAATTATTGCAGAAAAAGAAGGGATAATTTTTTTTATGACTTCGATATAATTAAGAGCTATATGAGGTAAACAACCTGCTATTACTATATGCTTATTGGGATTATTTTGATATTTCTTATGCAAGGATTCTAAACGTGCTTTAATTTTATTTTCAGTTTGTTCTTTTACACCACAAGTATTAATAATAATGAACTGGGCATTCTCTAAAGAAACTTGAGTGTAATGTGCATTTTGCAATGTATTTATTATAATATATGAATCTGCTTTATTAGATGTACATCCATAAGTTTCAATATAGAAAGAATTTTCTTGCACGTTTGCCCATTTTTAAAGAATATAATAGTTTATAAAAAGAACTTGATTATTAGGTATTAAAAACGTTTTTTAATTAAAATAATCTATTATTAAAAATATACAACTTAATTATTTGAAGATTGGTTAATATGAGTAAGAAAATTAAATTTGCCTATTGTAAAGTGTGTAAACAAGAAGTAGAAACCTCGAAGAGAAAACCTTTAACAACAATGCAAAAATTAGCTTGGGCTATGATAATAATAGGAACATTAGGAATTGGTGCTATTATTTATGGAATTTATTTATCAAATAGACCAAGGGCGTATTGTCCTACGTGTTTCACAAAATTAGAATATTCAGATAAGCCATTTATTAAACCAAAAAAGAAACGCGAAGATATGACACCTAAAGAACGAGTTTTAGATAAAGCAGGTTTAATGGAAGAAGAACCTGAAGTAGAAGAAGTTCCAACAAAGAAACCTGAAACTAAAAAAAGGGAAAAAGAAGAAGGAAAAGAAAAGAAAGTATTAAAATGTCCATATTGTGAAGAAATACTAGATGGTAAATATGCTACATGCCCCTTCTGTCAAGCACCATTAAAAAAATAAGGCTCAAAAAGCTATCAAAGAATATTCTTTTTCTTATCAAATAACTAATAAAAATAAATAATAGTAAAACTAATTATTAAAATATATATTTAGAAAACCTAATCTAAATTTCAAATTAAAAATATAATAAAATGAGATAATTATGCCACGTTCAGGTCGTAAAGCTCCTGATAGGGAGCCAGATCCGTTAGATTTATATTCCACTTGGGACCTTAGAATTGCTAAATTTATATATTATAGCCTTATCGTTGGTACAGCTGTTGTAGTACTTGGGATATGGTTTACAATTTTCACACTTCTAATTCCAGGTACTGCTTGGATAGTTTTTGCAGGTCTTCATCTAGGATTTCAGATTGCTATAATAGCAGGTATTGTTACTGGGCACCTGTTTTTATTAGTTTTATTCTACACTCTATTTAGAGGCGGGATGGTAAAGCTATGTCACGCTTTATTTAAAGACCGTCGACTAGCAAAGAAATGGGAAGATTATTCAACTCTAAGATTACTTGTTGGAGTCGCACTGTTTAGTCTATATATAACTTTACTTGCACTTCTAATTGGATTCCTTCCTTATACCTTCTGGAATGCTATTTGGACACTATGGGTATGGATGACTATCAATTTTGGTTTTGGGCTATGGATCTTATGGGTAGGATTAATGATTTTTTTAATTATAGCATTAGTTACGCTAGGATTCATCCTGTGGAATCATGGAGTATTCTGGGTTCTTAAGCATGTCAAAACTATTGAAGATGAAATGGAAGTCGAGGAACGTATAAAGAAAGAAGCGCTAAAACAAATGGATGAAAGGACACTTCAGTCAATTTATAAAAAAGAGACTGGTAAGAAAGCAATTCATAGGGGAAAAGAAACTAGAGGCTATATTGAGTGGAAAAAGAAAGAAATATCTAGTTAGCTTAAAGTAATTTTTTCTATTAATTTTTTTTTTAATGATATTAAAGATATTTTGAGAAATACTAAATTTTCCAAAAAAAAGTAAAAAAAGAAAAATTTATTTAGTAGAGTTTTATCTTCTCATCATTCTTGGGTTTCTGAATAAGGTTAATTCATTTCTAGGAATTTTGTAATCTGTTGTTGCTGTTTTCTTCATCTTTTTATAGAGTTGTTTAATCATTTTCTCCGCAGTTCTCATGAAATTACAGATACAACCGAATAAGATCATCTGCATTATAAACATTTTATCTTTTGCATATTCTTGATCAAATATCTGAATTTCAAAGTTTTTTTGTATTCTTTGGCCATCAATACGGGCAATTTTTTGATCCCCAATATAAATCCAATAATTTCTTCCAGGACCTACAACTCCTTTTGCCCGAACTACTTGTAATTTATCATCCTTTTGTTCTGGAAGCAATGGCCATGCCCAGTATGTTCCCAATAATCTCCAACCTCTTACAACTCTCACTAAATATATTGTTCTGGGTATTTGCATTATGAATACAGGTGCATGATGCTTAATTTCATAACTCTGGATTAGTGAATGGGATATGCTTAATTCAAAACCCCCTTTGAAATTACCGCCTTTTGCCGTTTTTGCATCGGACATTTTTTCTTCCATAATCGTAAATACACGTAATGTTAACCTTTTTTCTTCAAGAGGTTTTTCTTCCCAAGCATCTTTACTAAAGCCTATTATATACTTCTTCTCTCCGTCTTCTTCTATGACACCTTCGATATCAAAATGCTTGCTAAACCAACGAGTTTTCGCTTGATATTTAAGTTGTTGATGAACCCCTAATTCTTCATCGTGTAGTCTTGTACGCCAAAAATTTACTTTCAGCTTTTTATGAACCTCTCGACTTGGTTTTGGAGCAGCTTCAGGCGTTGCAGCAGCTTTTTTAGATGGTGCTTTGACTTTCTTCTTTTTCGGCTGTGTTCTTGTCGTTTTACGAGGTTTTTTTGTTGCTTTTTCTGCAGCTTTTTCAAGTTCTTCAATAGCTTCTGCTGGTACTTCTTCTTCTGACATAAAATCACATCTATTATTTACTTTTCAATATTTTTATTGTTAAATTTATTTTCATTTGGATTATTAATATTTTTTACGTAAAACAATTACTATGTTATAAAATCAATTAAAAATTCTTATATTTAAGATTTTTGAGTATTAGTTAAAAATAGGTTAATAAAATTAAAATCGAACCTCACATCTACCTTCAGCATCACAATATTTGCTCCCTATTGCTCTGTCTTTTGTGCCATTAAGATTAAATGGTTTTAAATTTGAGACCATTTCTTCAAATTCTTCCTTGGTAATTTCTTCATAAGGAGCTTGTTTATATCCATGTTCTTTTATCGGTAAGAAACTTACACTCTTCAGTTTATCTTCGTAACACTCAAGAACATGCTTGATTTGATCTGCTTCTTCTTCTTTAAATGTAATGGTTATTGATACTTGATTGTCTGACCAATATTTCTGGTATGCGGCAGCATTTTCAGCTTGCTCCCATATAGATACTTCATTTTTAGAACGGTCAAAATACTCCTCGTGAATAGGGAACTCAGCTACAACAGTGTTAGGTGAATATGAATCATCTTCAATCTTATATCCAGCATTCCTAATATGTTTAATAAGATCTGAATTTTTAGAAAGACGAATTCTTCTTATGTAATATTCTGAATGCGGATAATGAATTCCAGGAGGTACACCCGGTAAGAGACTAACAGTTCCACTTGGTTTTACGGTAGTTATTTTAATTGAACGTGGAATGCAAAGCCACCCTGAATATTGTTCATCAAGTTCTTGTAAATAATTATAAGCTCGACTGCACCATTCTAATATTTTTCTTCGCCCATGTCTTATAAATGCTTCAATAATACCAGTTTGTGATATACCCATGCGTCGGTTTTTTAGCATTACCGCGTTGGTTTCTTGCCAATGAGTGTTAACAAGGGTGACTGATTTAGAATATAAATATGCATATTTTAATGTATCTTGATATTCCTCATAGCTTTCATGCCTTGAAGGGAAAGTTTCTACAAGACAACATAATTCAAAAGATTCTAAAGTTTGCTCTCCACATGGATTCACTCCCGCTGCTTTATTATCTTTAAAATTTGGTGGATCTCCCATCCTACCATAACTTTTAGCGTTTTCAAGCCAAAATACCCCAGGCTCGCCATTAACTGCTATTTGATTAGCAATAAATGAATAATCTAAACCTTTAACTGCAAATACAGAGTTATTACTTGCCCATCTATGAGAATATAATGCCTTTTCGTCTTGCTTACACGTTACAAAATCTAAATCAGTAGGATCACCTAGCGCGATTTCAGCACTACGTCTTACATTACCTGCAACCACACATTTGCCTATATAATTCATAATATCGACTATATCAACAGAAGTAATTTTTTGACCTATACGTGATTTCAAAACTTCTTCTATATCTTGTAGCATTTGTTTTAACGGTTGAGGTCCAGAAGCAACCCCTCCAAATCCCCTTATTGGCTCTCCAGCAGATCGAATTAAGCTAAAATCATATTTGGGCACTTGTTTACCTAAGAAATAAGCCTCCAATATTAATTTTAATGATTCAACCCATCCTTCTCTACTATCGGCAATTTGAAAATCAAAATGTCCTTCTTGAGGTTGCTTAATTGTAATCTTACCAGCCCCTTTTGTATCAAAACCTACGCCAACTCCGAGCATCAGGGCATCTTTAACGAAACAAAACGATTTAGAGTATTTTAGGTCAATGTCCTCAGTAGAAGCAAATCCACAGTTATTTAATGACATAGAACCATGACGAGCAATAAATTCTGTACCCATCATCCATAGTCCTCTTCCAGGAGGAAGAAATTTAAAGTTCCAGATTTTTTCAAACATGGTTTGAGCAGATTTTTGAGATTTTTCATCATCCCATGGTAAACTTAATTTTATACAATGTTCTTTCTGAATAGAATAACATCCTTCGACTACTCTTCGTATAGTCTCCCAAAATTCCTCTTTTCTATTTTCTTTCTCAATAATTCTTGCATAGGTTCGCTTATAGGTTATATATCCAAGTGGACCCCAATCTGGTTGTTTACCCCTATAGTTATCGAGGAATTCCTCATCAAGTTTAAAGGATATATTTTCTAAATTAATTGCTCGAGCAAAAAGATTTCTGTATTTATTCAATCCTCTTTGAGTTAATTCAACGCATACTAATTCTCTGATATAATTAGTAGTAATTTCTTTAACTCCAAGCCCAATTATTTTTCTGATTGTATCCTCAGCAATCTTTTCCGCAATATGCATATCAAGCCCAGTTTCTTTGTTTAATATCTTTGCAATGCTGTTTTCATCAAATTTTTTCTTTTCTCCTTTTGAATTTATTACATATTTCGGATACAAATCTATTAACGAGAAGGAATTATTAGGCATTTTCTTCATCAAAATTTATATATATAATTATTCATGTAATTTTATCGGCTAATCTTCTTATTTAATAATTTTTTTTGCCTTAACCGTCCTATAAATTTATGATTTCTTTTAATTTAAAATTAATGTTTGCTTTCTATTAAGCTATTGATTAATTTCTTTAAACTTTCAATATTTACGGTTTAATAAATCTATGGAATATACACAATTTTGTACATATATTTTTATTGGTTTTGATTTAAAAATATCTGATGGTTTTTCGTCGAAATAATGTCGGTAATTTTTATTTTTAATAATAATCGTTTACATTTAAAGAAAAATTCTGATTTGATTTACTAATGTTTCACGTATTTAATTTCTATAAGATAAAATAATAAAAAGAGATTTCAATTATTTGTATTTATTAATAAAATTATAATTATTGATGTGAAAAACAAGTGTCGATAGTAGATATATTAGTTATTATTGGATATTCTGCTTTGTTTTTATTGGGGTATCTGATTATCGCCTTTATTGTCGGAACGATAAAAAAGAATAATGGACTCATGGATGTCTTCTATGGACCAGGATATTTTGTAGTTGCTCTGACGAGCTTAATCCTTTACTTCATGATATATGGTTTGGTAAACATACGTCAAATCATTATTACCAGCCTTGTATTCATTTGGGCAGTAAGACTAGCAACATACGTATTCATTAGAAATCAAGGTAAACCTGAAGAT
Source organism: Promethearchaeota archaeon (assembly GCA_016839655.1). Next base: position 9,074 of record JAEOTW010000140.1, read on the forward strand.
TATCGTTATCAGGAAATGAGAGAGAGATGGAAAACGAATATTGTCTTTAAAAGTTTTATTAGAGTTTATTTCTTTCAAGGTATTGTTATCTTCATTGTTGGTTTTCCAGTATGGTTCGTTAATATCAGTATCAATCCTCCAATACTTAATATTTTGGATTTTGCTGGAGTAACATTATGGCTTGGAGCTCTTTTTTGGTTAGTAGGTTTTTTATTTGAGACAATTGGTGATTACACACTCTATAAATTCCTACAAAAACCTGAAAATAAAGGAGAGGTTATGGATAAAGGAGTTTGGAAATTATCACAACATCCGAACTATTTTGGTGAAGTAACCCAATGGTGGGGGATATACATCATTGCATTAGCAACACCATTTGGATTCATCACTATTTTAGGTCCGATTTTTATCACCTATATGATTATTAAGGTTTCTGGAATCAAACTTCTAGATAAAAGATTTGAAGCTGACGATAAGTATGCTGAATATAAACGAAGAACCAGTGTATTTTTTCCATGGTTTCCTAAAAAAAAAAATAACTAAATCAATTTTTTTGTAATTTTTTCCACTTTTCCTATAGTCTTTAATCTGAAAATTTTTAAATAGTCAAGGAATATAATCAAGAAATACACAAAAAATACGCTCAATATAGAAGATAGTTACAAACGTGAGGAAATTTGCCATCAAAGACCTCAGAACAAAATAAATCCACGAATAATGAAATTATAAAAGAAGAAATCAGTCTACAATTACATATTTGGTTGCCGGCTTTTTATTTTATATATTTTGTCTCTTGGTTTTTTCCAGGAATTATCTTTATGTTATATATTATGTTATTCTATTTACCCTTTTTCTTAGAAGTACCAGACTTTATTTCTCTTTTTACTAATCTACCGTCGCTTATTGCTTCTCTAACAATACCAATCGTTATAATTGTATGTTATTTAATTCATATATTTATTATTGCTCTTATAACTCGCTGGTTTTGGAGCTATTCAGAAAAGAAATCACCCTCAAAATCTGGAATAATACCAAGAAATATTCCTAGCAAAACGTTAAACTATTATCACTTTCGTAGTTTTATCATAAAATACCCAAAAAATGTTTTTTCTCGAGGTCCTTTCCCTTGGTTATTAAAATGGATGTATAATTTTGTTGGAACTAATAAAATTGGAAAAGGAACAAGCATGGAGGAACAATTAGCGGGTGATAGATTTGTAGAAATAGGAGAAGATACATATTTAGGAACATTTCCAAGCATAAGCTCACACGCAGTAGAAGGAGTATTTGGTAATATTTCATTTGCTAAAATAAAAATTGGAAATAATGTAACTTCAGCTGGATTTAATTGTTTTGGTCCTGGAACAGATATAGGAGACAATTCATGGTGGCTTCCTATGACAGGAGCAACTAAATATAATACTTTAAAAGGTAACTCTTATTATTTTGGTACTCCTCTTAAAAAGATTTTCAAAAGAAAAATTATGGAATATATGCAAATTAAAGAATCTGACTTAAAAAGAGCTGAAGATTTAAAAAGAGAAAAGGAGTTAAGAAGTCAAAAAAAGAAGAAGTAGAAGGAGGTTGAAAAAATTGAGTGAATCAGAAAAAATGCAACCTACTACAGATAAAGTAGATTACACCATAGATTTTGTAACAACCAGTGCAATAAGCAAAGTTGGTTATAAATTTCTTGGATTTTACATTCCAATTTTGTGGATTTCAGGATACATGGCAATTGCTGTGTTTTTTGATGTTTCTTTGGGAATTGTTGATTTAACAGGCGAATTGGGATGGATTATCACCATGTTTCTTATACCCCTATGGTTATTTGTCTTATATTTCATTTTTGCTTTTGGAATTGCTATGTTTACAAAGGCATTCTTGATAATAATTAATATGCTCCACAAACCTAAAGAAGGTGTATTTAGGGCAGAAGAAGGTGACCAAGATTACGAGTTTTGGAGATTACGAGTCGAACTGAAAAAATTAGTTTTCTGGTTTATGAATAATGGTCCTTTGCCTTGGATTATTATGTGGGGCTTCAGATGGATGAATATTCATGTAGATTTTTCAAGCCATATGCAAGATGCATGGTCAGATGGAGGATTCATTGAATTCGGTAGAAATGTTACTGTAGGACAAGGTGCAGTCGTGATGAGCTCAATGGTTGTAGGAAAGTATTTGATCATCAAAAAAACTATTCTAGGTGATTATACTGTTGTAGGAGGGCTTTCACTAATCTCTCCTGGTACAGAATTGGGTGAAGAGTCTGTATCTGGTGCATTTTCTGCGACAATTCCAAACCAAAAACTCGAACCAAGGTGGATTTATATTGGTCCTCATTTAGCAAGAAAATTTAAACCAAATAAATATGCTGAGCAAAGAAGAGATGTTATATATAGGCATGATGTAGATGAAGAAATAAAGTATAAAGAATTGCTAGAAGTTAACATCGATGAAGATAAGAAAGATTTAATAAAGAATAATAAAGAAAATAAGGAGGAAGGATAAATTTGTCTGTTCCTTCAAGTCTTAAAGTCGGACCTCACACTAGTCTATTATTAGTAAAAAAACGATATATAATATTCTATCTTTTTTTAATTTGGCTTAGCATATTTTCAATCCAGTTTGAATTCTGGCTATTTTGGAAACTCTTCAATATTGGAAAATATGTACATTTCTATTTTTTCTTACCGCTTTTACTTTTTATAATGTATCTTACTGCAATAATAGTATCGCTAATTTTTGCTAAAATTTTTCTCATTATAGTTAATCTTATTCATAAACCACGGGAAGGTGTGTTTTTAAAAGACAAATCTGATAAAGATTATCGATATTGGAGTCTAAGAAATACTATAAAAAAATGGCCTATATGGATATCTCATAAGTTTCCTTTCCCTTTTATGGATAATATTTGTTCAATGATGTTTGGTGTTAGAACGAAATATTCTAATTCCTTATTAGAAGGATGGGTTGATACAGAGTTTATAGAATTTGGTAAAAATGTAGTTGTTGGGCAAGGTGCCGTCGTTCAATCCGCGTTAATAATTGGAAATTTATTTATCATAAGAAAAACTGTCATCGAAGATAATGTTGTAATTGGCTCTCAAAGTATTGTCATGCCTGGCACACATATGAGAAAAAATTCTATCTTAGGAGGACATTCGATGACTACAGTAGGGCAAGAGTTAGAAGAAAACTTTATATATTTAGGAGCGCCCGCTAAAAAGTTTAAAAAAAATGTGTTTCTAGAAGATGGTTTAGAAGAAATTATTAAAAAGCAAATGGAAGCAGAAATAGAGTCAAAGGATAAATTCGAAGATTTCTATACCATGCGAAGAGATAAAGAAACTAATAATCATTAATCCATTTTTTTCTAAAATTTTCAAAGTGATTAAAGATGAAAGTTGGATATATACAAACCTCTCCAAAGTTTGGTGATAAAAACGTTAATTTTAAAAAAATTAAAAAAAAAATTGGCAATCTGAAAGCAGATTTGATTGTTTTACCAGAATTATTTGCAACAGGCTACACGTTTGTTTCTAAAGAGGAAGCATTGTCATTAGCAGAGGAAATTGAAGGTGAAACTGCTCAATTTCTAATTAATGTTGCTCAATTGACTGGTTCTGTAGTCATAGGAGGATTTATAGAAATGGAAGGAGGAAAAATTTACAATGCTGCTCTAATAGTGTCCAAAAAAGGTGTTCTAGGTTCTTATCGTAAAATTCATTTGTATTATAAAGAGAAATTATGGTTTTCTCCAGGAAATAGACCCTTAAAAATATATGATGTAGAAGGTATGACAATAGGAATTATGATTTGTTATGATTGGATTTTTCCCGAAACCGCGAGAACTCTATCACTATTAGGAGCGGATATAATTGCTCATCCGGCAAATTTAGTACTTCCCTATTGTCAGAATGCTATGATTACCAGATGTTTGGAAAATAGAGTATTTGCAATAACCTCAAACAGGATTGGCGAGGAGACGCGAGGTGAAGATCATTTTAAGTTTACAGGTAAAAGTCAAATAACTTCCTACAATGGTAGAGTGTTATCATCTGCTCCAAACGACAAGCCACACGTAGACTTCAGAGAAATTAATATAGAAAAAGCGAGAGATAAAAGATTGAATGAATATAATGACATCCTAACTGATAGAAAGCCTAAATTTTATTTTAGGGAGACATGACTAAGAAGAATGAAAATTGGATATCCATGTGTAAATTTAACTTTAGATTGTAGTAGTAGTAGAACCTTTCGCTTGAAAAATTATTCAGAGGAAAGATTAATCGAAACGATTGATAATAATTTAGATTGTTTAGAAAGAATTCTTAAATTCAATTACAAAAACAACATACTTTTTTTTAGAATTACTTCTGATCTAATACCATTTGCGTCTCATCCTATCATGAAATTTGATTGGCAGAATTATTTTAGAAGTAGATTTGAAGAAATTGGTAATTATATTAAAGAATCTCACATGCGAATAACAATGCATCCGGGACAATATACTGTACTTAACTCAAGAAAATTAAATGTTCTAAACAATAGTATCAAGGAATTAAAATATCATACTGATGTTCTCGATTTATTAAAATTAGACTCATCAGCAAAAATAATTACTCATATTGGAGGAGTCTATGGGAACAAGCAAGAAAGCCGCAATAGATTTATTAATAAATATCAAAAGCTTAATGCCTCAATTAAGAATCGTTATGTAATTGAAAATGATGATAAAAGTTATGATTTAAATGATTGTTTACTGGTTTATAGATCCACTGGTATCCCTGTGATACTGGATATATACCATCATAAATGTAAAAACTCAGGTGAATCATTACTTGAGGCAATCAAAAAATCCATAACAACTTGGAAAAAAAAAGACGGATTACCAATATTACATTACAGTTCCGAACATCCGACGAAAGGAAAATGTAGACATGCTGATAAAATTGATGTGAATCATTTTAAGGAGTTTATTGAAATGATAAAAGAATATGATCTTGATATAATGCTAGAAATAAAAAATAAAGAAAGAAGTGCGATATTTGCTATGGATATTCTGAAGAAGTTTGGAAAATTTTAAGATATACCTAAATTTCAAATTTGGAATGTTTTTTTTAAAGGCAATATTAGTAATAATTGGTGTAAACTATGAGTATTATTAAATTACCAAAAATGACTGAAAAAGAAATACAGGACGCAATTAATTCCCAAGACTTATGTAGAATTGCGTTTGTGGATGATAAATATCCTTATATATCCCCCTTTCAATATGTATTATTTGAAGGAAATTTGTATTTTCATTTCACTGATTATGGTAAAAAAAAGAGAATTCTCACGAAAAATCCTAATGTATGTGTTTCTATAGAAAAATTTGATGCAGATCTCAGTAGTTATTATTTTATTTCAATGCAGGGAAAATTAGAATTGGTTGAAGATGATACTTTAAGGAATAAAATAATTAATCAAATGATAAAATCAGCTAGTAACAAATACTCAGAAAATTTTCTTTCCGTACATGGTTTTGAAAAAAATAAAGGTTGGGGGGGATTTACAGCAAAAGATCAACTTATATACAAATTTGAACAAGTTAGAGCCCCAATTGGATTAAAATCCATCTGAAAATATCTAAATTTTCACATTTTATAAAATTCTGATATTTAAGCTAAATAGAAATTGGATTTGGAAAAGTTTGGCTAACTTTAAAGAATAAAATCTCACTTTTTTCATTTTATTCCCTCCAAATCCTTAAATTTTATTAATTTTTTTAAGAACTTTTAAAATTTCATTGTTTTCTGGTATATCATGCATGTTTTTCCCGTAGTATGCATATTGAATGATTCCATTCTTATCAATTACTAATAGTCCAGGCATTCGACCAAGTTTTATCCATCTTTTTTCTTGTTTTAACAGTTTAGCAACTTTTTCTGATTCATCATAAAAAACAGCATACTTTCTAGCATATTTCAGTTCCATTTTTTTAGCATTTTTTTCATTATCCACTAAAATTGGATATAAATACCCATCCAACTCTTCAAATTTATCAAGATCTCTTCTTAATCTAGCAGCATGCCATCGACAAAAAGGTCAATTAATATCTCGAAATAATATAAGTATCACATTATTTTTGTTTTCTAAGTCTCTGATATTGATTGTTTCGCCTCTGGAGTTCGGTAATTCAAATTCTTCTATTTTAGTTCCAACCAGATTAAATTTATCTTTCATTTTTTTTCCAATTAGTTTTAAATTATAGTTTAATTAAATAAAAAATAAATATTGGTCATTTATAATCCTTTTAATTACAAAATATTTACCATATTTGGGGAAAAAAATCTTAAGAAATTTGTCAATAATTATCTTTTTTTTCTTTAGAGTATCGAAATGACATACAAAGGCCATTTTTTTAATATACCTTTAGGGATTTGTCCTTCTCGAACCTTTTTTAATACTTCTTCTCGTGTAGCTAAGAAATCAATTGGTTGATCTTCAATAAATTTTATTTTCACCATCTTATTTTCTAAGGCTTGAA
>JAEOTW010000141.1 GCA_016839655.1 Promethearchaeota archaeon
GCCTTGAGTAGAATTTTCCATCACAAAAATTTTTGCTCCCTTTTCCTTCAAATAAAGAATCACTGCTTCTAAAACTTCTGGTGACGTGTGAGTATGTTTTTTAAAATCTATCCCGTTTACTTTAATGTACACTTCCTTTGATTCTCTAAGAATAGATTTACCTGACTTCTCAATTTGATTGAAAATTTTTTTTACTGCCGATGTAATCCCTTGATCTGTATCTTCAATATATACCTCTGACATGAATATTCACTTTTTTTATAAATCCCTACTACTAAAATAATTTTGTGCATTTCCGGAAACTTCTGTTTTTATCAAATTTTATTTATTTCTTTGACAATTTAAAATATAAAAAATAACTATCTTTTTTTAGGAAATTGAAACGGATAAAGAGTGTTGATATACTAAGGGGTTTTTCCATTTGGATTATGGTGTATGGGCACATGCTTGAGTTCTGGATAAGAGATCAAGATATTTGGCTTAGAACTTGGTTGTATGCATTTTTGGCGCCCATTGGAGCAACGGGTTTTCTATTTATTTCAGGTGTAAGTTCAACGCTATCTTATAAAAGTAATCGACAATCACAGAAACTGTCGATGAAGACTATGAGAAATATTTACCTCTTAAGAGCTATGTTCATATTAATAATAGCACTATTTTTCAATTTAGGTGTTGCTATGGCATTTGGTGGTGGTGATCTAACAGATATATGGAGTTGGAACGCATTGCAAACAATTGCAATAGCATTATTACTAACTTGGCCTTTACTAAAAACGTCTAAAATATTTAGAGTATGTATGGCTACAGCAGTAATTATTCTAAACCAAATCCTATTAACAAATCTCAAACTATATAATGGACAATCCAATTTATTAGGAATCCTTTGTCACATATTATTTAATCCTATAGAAACATCCTATTTTATCTTAACTTATTATGGAATCGTACTTTTTGGTTCTGTAGTAGGAGATTATATCTATGATTTAAAAAATGCTGATGATACAAACAAAAGACAATATTTAATGACGAATAGATCGATTATTTATATATTCCTTATTGGTATTTCTGTATTTATTTTTGGCATATTGCTTTATTATCCTGCTTTTATTGAGTTTAATTCCATTTCATCTGTTCTTTATGCATTAAGTTTTATAGTTGCTTCACTAGCAGTCATGATCATTATAGAAGTATTAGAGGTAATCAAAACAAAAAAGAGCTATAACCTTCTTTATTATTATTCTTACTATTCATTTACTATTTTTCTTGGACATAATGTTCTGCTCGTGGTTTTCATGCGACAGCTAAGTGCTTATCATACAATCTGGATTGCAGTAATTCTATTTAATATCATACTAGGATGGCTCCTTAAAACAATGCATGATAAATTAGGAATTCGTGCTTCTGTGAAAGCTGGAATTAGCATTTTGAGTGCATATATCGCGATGAAGATTGAAGGGAAAGATATGTCAAGCATTAAAGAAATCGAAGAAGTTAACTAAGAGATCTAGTCTAGTAAATTATTAAATCTTATTCTAATCATATTTTTAGCATCTTGTAGACGTCGTTCTTTTTCTAATTTTTTAGAATGTCAAAGTATTTATACTCCGATTACCGTCATATTACTATCGTTATCGATGTATCGAAAGGCGTAGTAATATATCAAAAGTTGAAAAATATGGTTGAAAATATAGCAAACAAATTCGAGAGAACCATGAAAAAGGGTTTTGTTAATATTTTTGTGCTTTTAGTGCTAAATAAAGAACCAACACACGGATATCAAATCAAAAAATTGATAGAGCAGCGTACTCTTGGTGTATGGTCGCCTACAGATTCAACCATGTACACAGTTCTTAAGGATCTACGAGATAAAGATTTGATAAAACAACAAAAAACTCACGATCCAGATGATTCCAAAAAGGTATATGAGCTTACAGTGAAAGGTAAAGAAACTTTAGATTTGATGTTGCAAAGAGAGAGGGAGATAAGAGAATCGATGAGAACAATTATTTTCTCTACATCTGAAGTTGGGAATGAATTTCTTGAGGACGGTCTCCAAGATTTTATTCTTAAGGGTCCTCCCATTCGAGGAATGCCAATGAGAGGCCCTTTTATGGGATCATTTAAAGGAGATTTTATGGGGAGATTCAAAGATAAACCCAAGAAGGAACAATTAAAAATCTTAGATATCCAGAAATTGTTCATTAGTAAACAGATTGAACATTTATCTCAACGTTTGAAAAACATCGATAAAAAGATTTCAGAATTAATGTCTGATACATAAAATGAATTAAAAAATCTAAATCAAAAAATGAAAAAAATGTCAGAAATTGTATTGAAACTCGAAAATTTGACTAAAAAATTTGGGAATTTAACAGCAGTTAATAGTATAAATCTTGAAGTTCATAGAGGAGAAACCATTGGATTAGTAGGCCCTAATGGAGCAGGCAAAACTACAACAATTAAGATGATCGCAAAAATTCTGAGGCCAAATTCAGGGAGAATTCTTATTAGGACTAATGGAGTTGAATTACAAGATTTAGGAAAAATATCAAGAACAATAAGCCAAATAGGATTTTTAATAGATATTCCTGCTTTTTACAATATGACTGCATATCAATTACTGAGATATTTCGCAAATCTCCAAAATTACCCAAAGAATAAAATCAATCAAAGAATCGATGAGCTCTTAGAACGCTTCAAGCTCTCTGAGTGGAAATATAAACCAGTTAAAACTTTCTCGAAAGGAATGACTCAGAAAATAGGGATTATTCAAGCTCTGATACATAATCCTGACATAATAATATTAGACGAACCACAAACAGGTTTAGATCCGTTAGCGCGTGTTGAAATAAGGAAATATATCCGAGAGCTTCAATACCTTGGAAAAACTATATTTGTTGCTTCTCACATGTTATATGAAATATCAGAAGTATGTGATAAAATTGCTTTAATCAATTATGGCTCAATAATTGGATTTGACTCAGTAGAGAATTTAGCGCTAACTTTAAAGACTAGAGAATTAAATTGTGTTCTACTGAAACCTCTTATTGCAAGTAAATTAGAACCATTATTAGATCGTGTGACTGAAAGACTTGATTCATATCTAGATAAGAACTTAGACCTAAATATATCAAAAATTCCAGTGAAATATTATCCTGATCAACAAGGATTGAAAATTTTTTATGATGGAAAAAATGAATCAAAAGGTGAAATCTTAAAGATCTTGATTAAGGAGTTCGAATCAGATTTTACAGTTGTCTCATTTACTCAGCCAAAAACATCTCAACTAGAAAGAGTTTATGCTGAAATGGTAAAAGATAATGATTCAAGAGATAAAGATGGAGGGGTATAGGAAAATGGAGAATAGAAAAGGATATCTTTCAGGAATAAAGCCGATATTGCACACTGTTATATTTGAAATAAAAAAGCAAAGAAAAAAATTTTATTTCTTTTCAGTTATCTCAATTATTATTGCAGTTTTATTGGGTTATGTCCTACAATTAATTCCTAGTTTTCTTTTACCGGATACACAAGCAGAATTCTTTAATAATGGCTTACAATTTATTTCATTCATTACTCTATTTGCCGCTTGTTTGTTTTTCTCAGGAATAATTTGTTCTGAATTTGATAAGAAAACAGGTTTTATTGTTTTTCCAAAAATAAATAAATATAAATTAATAATTGGAAAATATTTTGGAAATTTAACTCTAGTTGTTGCTATTATAACGATTTACTATTTTATCTTGGGACTCCTAGGATTTTTCTATTATGGTGGACCTATTAACATTCGATTCTTTTATTCATATGGGATTGCGATATTATATGTAATAGCATTAAGTAGTTTTGTCACTTTTTTTAGTTCTTTTATGAGAAGTGTAAATTTAACAATCATATCCACTTTAATCATTCTTCTTATTGGATTTAATATAGCCGATCAGATTGTTACATTGATATTTGCAGATAGTTTTGAACCTTTATACTCATTAGTTCATATGGGATCCCTCATAACTGGAATACTGGAATACCCTTTTCCAGATCCGAGATATGCTGAATTTTCATTTAGTGGTATGGGCCCAGGGGGTATGGGGGGAGACTTCACATTAGGGCAATGGATAACGCCTAGTATTGGGATGGGAATAACACTATTACTTGCATTTATAGTTATTTATTTTTTATTAGCTGCATTTTTATTCAAACGGAGGCAATTATAGAATGAAGAAAAATACAAAAATTAGGGTTATAGGAATATTGCTTCTCTGCATATTTTCCTTGGGAATGCTTTCAACAATTACCATAGCTTATGGGAATTATAATATTGCTTTAACTAAAGGAACTGAAACTTTTACAGTTTCGCGTTATAATGAAGTTGCTTGGAAAACTACAGTCAATTCTTCTACAACGCCTTCAAGTTGGTTTGAAGGAGAATCAAATCATACTGGAGCGAGAAGTAAAAATACGGTAAAAGGGTGGAATTATGTTATTTGGGAAACTTATGATGTATTTGCTTCATTTTTTTTACCGGCATTATTTGAATCTGAAGAACTTATCCCTTTATTAGTTCTATTGAATAGTCAAGGTTACAATGAAACAACTATAAACACTAATTACACAAATAGCTACAATCTGTGGTTTGGTTTACGAGCTGTATGGAACTTTACGATTGGGAGCTTTGAAGAAGATCCTACAAATGCAAATGATCCACTTTTAATATTTCAAAATCCAACCGATCTCGATGAAATTCTTTTTGACTATAATAATTTATCAACAAAATTAAATAGTAATCCCACGATTCAATTCTCTGGATATAGTTTTCCAATCTTACAACCAGATGAATTTTTATGGTTATTTATCTTCAATGGACTCACATTAGGTACTCCAATTAATACATATTTAGATGATCTCATTACAACGCTCGATTGTAAAAATGCAACGGCTAGCAATAATATTCTTTCATTAAACCGTACTGGTGAAACAGATTACACCGTTGAAATTACTTATAGTTCTAAAGGAACATTGTCCTCATTTGCAGTGAAAGATGTTGGGAGCAATATAATATACCAAATCGTTGCTACAAATTCAGATTGGATTTTCTTTACTACTTTAATCACAGTAGTAATTTTAATTGGAGGTCTAAGTGTTTATTTAATAATCCGGAAGCGAAAGCTAAACAAAATAAGAAATAAATAAATCTTTTTTTTTATAAATTTGAATATGAAATATTATAAAATATAATTCGAAAACTATTTTTGTAATGAAAAATTAACCTATGAGAGAATATGACTGAAAATATAATAGAAGTTAAGAATTTAACAAAGATCTATGAAGAAGGAAACGTGTTAGCTGTTGATGATATCAGCTTTGGCATTAAAAAAGGTGAAATTTTTGCCTTATTAGGCCCTAATGGTGCAGGAAAAACTACTACTATTAGTGTTTTAGCAACATTATTATCCTCAACGAATGGAGACACATTTGTAAATAACTATGATGTCAGTAAGGATCCTGATAGAGTTAGAAAAAGCATTGGAATTGTCTTTCAAGAACCTTCTGTAGATGGTGAAATGAAAGCATGGGAGAATTTAGAACTACATGCTGTTTTATATGGAATGTCAAAAAAGGAAAGGCAAGATAAAATTATGGAGGTTCTGAAACTGGTGGATCTTGATGATAGAGCAGATACTTTTGTAAAAAATTATTCAGGTGGTATGAAAAGACGATTGGAAATTGCTAGAGGTCTGCTTCATGAACCTAAAGTTCTTTTTTTGGATGAACCTACCTTAGGATTAGATCCTCAAACACGTAGAAAGATATGGGATAAGATTAAGGAATTGAACAAAAGTGATTCTAAAATAACAATCTTAATAACTACCCATTATATGGAAGAGGCAGATGAACTTGCTGATAGAATATGCATTATGGACCATGGTAAGATAATTGCTATGGATACTTCGGAAAACCTCAAAAAGCAATTATCCGGGGATGTTATCGATATTAAATTAGAAGAATTAAATGATAGATTCAAAATCCCTATAACCATAAATCAAATAAAAGAGATTCCAGGAGTAAAAAATGTATCAATGGGAACTGGTGGGGAAGAGCAATCAATGATGCCAA
>JAEOTW010000024.1 GCA_016839655.1 Promethearchaeota archaeon
AAAACAAGAAAACGAAAAATAAGATCTCAAAGATACCTCCAATAATTGAAAATATTGAAAGAATTAATTTACGTTTTTCAGAGTACAAGAATTCAGTAAAAGCTAATAACCAAAGAACTATTGCAACAGGTGTTAAAACATTTCCAATTAGAAAGTATACTTGTGGAGCAATTCCAATGCCATTTGATATCGCAACAAGAAAAGAAACGCACGATGGCCACCAAGGACTTGCTATTAGGATGTAAGTAATTCCTACTAAGAAATAAATCCTTTCTTTATATTTAAAAAATCTCGAAAGAATTATAATACCAACTAAAAAGGAGATTGTCACAAAAATAAGAGAAAATATTCCATTTACCGTATCTATAGGAGTTAATGACATATGCCAATTCTTTATTTATTTTTTTAGTATAAATAAAAATTAAGAGATTGGATTATATAAATATTGAATTTTTTTGAATAATTTTACCCTAAGGATTTTAGAGAGTATATAAAAATATCAATAAAATCAATGATAGGAAGGTAGGAGCAATTAGACTTATCGTTAATAGACTTTGAGATACCTTAATGCAAGCTTTTAGAGTGTCGATTATTGCATCAAAATAAAGTGGGTTACCCCAAATTTTAACTCTTTCAGAGGAATCTTTGTAAAAAAATTCGACTGGTTCTAAATCTTCTTCAGCTTCCTTAATCATTTTTTCTAACTTAGCAAGGATAAAATCAGTTTTTATCTTATCTCCAATCGGGGAATATCCTCTATTTGAAAATTGGCGAGCAACAGTATGCGAATCTGAAGTGGTTATTTCCCCTTTTTCTATTCCTTGATTTTGTAGAAAATTCAGGATATTAGAACGGACATCTACATATGCATTATTTGCATCAAAATGAATTAAAACCGTTTTTTGATTGGTTATATTGTTTTTAAATAGATGGACTACTAATCCCCCCGCACCAATCCCATCATTTTCTGAATATTCATTTAAATGATCTTTAGAAACACCATATAACATTGGAGCGTTCTGGATTTTCTTTACTGTTTCACTCTCCATGAATTTTTTAGAAACATCAATTAGATCATTTGCTTCCAAACTTTCTTTTCTAATTAATATTTCATCTCCTATAATAGCGTTATGAGAATCTATGATAATGATATCATCATATTTATTTGCTAGAGCGATTTTTCTTATTTTTTCCCCGACTTCTGCCTCTATATCATCTGAAGGAAGCGGGTGTCTTGTGATAAACACAATTGGAACGTTATTAATTTCTGTCCCAATTAGTTTCGCGGAATTAGATATTTTTCTAGTAAAATCCCTTAATTCCGAAACCCAATGGATCTGACTTTCACTTGATATCATACTAATGTCTGTTTTAATTCTACTTATTACTTTCTCAACATTTCTTTGTGTAGTTAAATTCATCGAATGATCATTAGTCGTATGATAGACTGTGGTTCCAGGAATATCTTGAAATTCCTTATAAATATGTTCAGGTAAATCTGACGATCCGCATGTCTTAAAAGGGCCAAAATGAACATTTGGTATTATCAATAATCCTTTAATTTTTTTAGTGATTTTATTCCTAATTATCAAATATTGGATTTTTATATCAGAATCTATACCAACTTTATCGAAAAAACTCTCTATTAACCCATCATTGCCATCAGTTAACATAGAAAGAATAAATGCCCTTATAAAAGGATATCCTCCTATCCCGGTTACTTCCTGATAAATATGACTCACTCGAAATAATCCTCTTCTATATGGGATTGCAAAAAATAATACACAAACAACAAAAAATACCATTGCTCGAGCGAAAAATTCAATTCGAAATTGACCTGTATAAAGACTATAGATCAGTATAGCAGTTACGGGTTGTACAAGTGATAAGATTATATTTCCAGAGCGTCCAGCAGTGGTAAATGAAAAATATATTACAAAAGCAACAATATAAGAAAGAATTGTCCCTAATATCAGAAAAACTTCTGCATGTCTTATGTCATTTAATAATATAGAGACTAGTTGACCAAAAATAAATGTAAGCTCCATAATTATAGTAAAAAATGCATTCATTTGTATAGACCACCCTGTTGGAGGTATCCTTAGAATCGGTGCTTTTTTTGAATAAAAAATTATAGAAAATGAGCTACCAATTCCTGAAGTCAATAAAAAAAGAAACAGAAATCGTATAAAATGAAATAAATCTAGATATCCAATCCAGATATAATTTAATAAAAGTGAAAGCAAACTTAGGAGGAATGGAATCCCAAAGAAAATAGAGATAGCTAAATTTTTTGATGAAAATAATTCTAAATACGAAATTATACCCGGAATTTGACGACTAGCTCGTTTTTTTATAATCATAAACGTATAGACTAAATGAATTACAATTAGTAATACTTAATTGAAAAAATACCTTCTATTGTAATGAATAAGTCATACAATTATATCTTTTTCGATATAATAATTATATAACAAAAAAAATATCTTTCTAATCATAAACATGGAAGTAAATACACTTAGATTAGCAAACCTAGCAAATAAACGTTTCTCGGACATACTACGTGATGGGTTTAAATTGTTTATCCAAACATATAAAACATTAATCTTGCCATTGGCGTTCTTTCAAATAATCTTGGTCTTATTAGATATTTTTCTACTAACCGATTTCAGATATTATCTAAGCACACTTGAAACTAATTACATACTAATAATGGATAAGCTTTATGATGGTTTAACGCTCACCGCAAATGAATGGAATTTTCTGGGGTTCTTTCTTATTTTAAGTTATATATTAATATTTCTTCAAAACCTTATAGGGGCTGTTATTATTTCAATTGCTATGTGTTCTGTCAGTACTTATGTCTTTAGGAAATTTATGAAAGATGAGATAAGTTTTATAGAAGCATTTAAATCATCATTAAATAAAAAGATACTTTTAGTGGTTTTAATACTTGGAATATGCCTCCCATTAAGTTCATTATTGTTATTAATTCCTGCCATTATTGTATTCGTTTTTTTCATTTTTCTAGTATTTACATATAATATGGAAACAAAAAGAAATCCTATTTCAGAAGCTCGTGCGATATCTAAAGGAGGATTTTGGAAAATTGCTGGAGTTTTTGCAATAAATGTTATATTAATTTCCATGATTAGTTATTTTTTTAATATACTCTTTAGTTTTATACTTAATACCGATTCAGCAAGTTTTATTGCGAGTTATTATAGTTGGTATGATCCAATAACAAGAAATTATGGAATGATTATTTTATATGAAATTCTTGTAAGTTTTGTTGACATTATTTTTGCACCATTGTTTATTTGTTTATTAACATCATTATTCTCATCTCTTAAAGCCAAAAAGGATTTGATTTATCTACATCAACAAGGATATTACCCTCCAAGAGAAGCTTTTAAAGAACAATATCCTCTACGACAAGAATTGTATGAAGTTGATGAGACAAAAAAATCAACCCTATCCACTCGTCTTAAAGAAAAATATTATTGTCCTTTTTGCGGACATTTTATTTCTATACCAGAAAATTTCTGTCCTAAATGTGGAGAAAATCTGTCTTTTGTTATAAAATAGAATTAAAAGTAGAGAAGAAAAAAAACATGTACATTAATATTGAAAAAAAATTTGATTTGGATAAGGATACTATTAATAATCCAGTTGTTCTAATTGGATGGCCTGGGATTGCTTTAGTTGCAAAATTAGCAATTACATCAATACAAGAATCATTAAAAGCTGAGGAATTCCTTAACATTCAATATTTTGATTTTCCCGCTAAATCAATTGTAGAAAAAGGCTCATTAGATATCCCATTTGCAAAAGTTTATTACAAATCAATAGATAAAGAGGATGGAAATGATTTTTTTATTTTAACAGCAGACTATCAACCTCAGAGTCCTGCTGGAGTGTTTGAGTTCTCGAAAGTGTTTTGTGAAGAAATGGACAAGATTACCGGGGGAAAAATAAAAATGTATCTAAGTACAGGAGCTATGATTACTGATCAAGTTCATGAAAATCCAATTGTATATATTTGTGGAACTGATCAAGAGTTAGTTCAATCCTTCTTTGAGTTTGAAAACACTAAATTATATGAGGGCGGTTATATTTCTGGAGCAAACGGGATCTTACCCGCTTGGGCAGGAACAAAAGGTTATAGTCCTGGAATTTGTCTATTAGCAGAGACTTTACCGATGCCTATGATGACTCTAGATCCTCGTAGTTCAAAAGCTCTTGTTAACTTATTAAAAGATTATTTCTCGATTGAAATGGATTTTAGTAAACTTAATGAAAAAATTAAAGAAATGGAAGGAATCTTTGAATCATTTAAAAAACAAGCAGATCAATTTATAAGACCTCCTAAAGACGATAAAGGAGCAGATTCATATTTCCGTTAATTATATTTTTATCCTATTCTAGATGTATTATAATTTACCAAAAAAAAATTCGTAGCTATTAATATTAAATATCGTTTAATGATTCATTTTGCAGGATACAAGTTTTATTGAAAGCAATAAAAAAATAAAAGATAAATTAACATTATACGGAATTAATAAACAATCATCTAATTACATTAAGGACATAATCACATTAATCAATAAAGAGATTGGGATAAATAAAATCTTATCAATTTTATTATTTGGTAGTCAACTATCCAAAAATGAAGCATCAGCAATTTCCGATTGCGACTTGTTAATTATTTTTAAGGATAGAGTATCTAACCATCATATTAAGGAAATTGAAAAATATTTTATGTCATTAGAAATTAAGCATAGCTTTAGAGAGTATAATAACAATTTTTCTAATAGAATTTTAGGAGTAATAAATCAAACAACTGGTATATTTGTAAGCCACTTTTTAACTAAAAGAAAATATTGGGAAGGTACTATCTTTCATAAGATATTCCGAGTTAATAAAGTCTTTTCTTCTTTGTTTGCACCACGTAAAATTGTGTTAGGAAATGTTCTGATCAATAGTTCAATTTTATATGGAGATGATTTGAGAGAAGATATTAGACCAAAAATTCAAATTACAATGCCAGAAATGATCAAAAGCACAGTTATGAATTTGATGATCTCCCTTTTCTCAATTGCAATTTCATTCCTAACAGATTTAAATCCAACTAAATATCAGTTAGAAGCAATAAAATGGGCATTGAAAGCGTCGAATTATTATTGTTTTCGAGACTCTCCAAATCTTAACAAAATATCAGAACGATTTATTTCATTTGAGAAGAAAAAATCCCAAGAAAAAGCCTCACGTTTTTTCTCAAAATTTCTTCAGTTGAGAAAATTACCTCGTAATAACATGAATTTTATGATTCGATGTCCAATAAGAATTGTTAAAATTCATACCCAAGCTATACTATTTAAGAAATTAATCAAAAGAAAGGAAAGACTAACAATACGTTCCAAGAAGGTCGAACCAATTATCCCCGATCATACATTTCCTTTGAGATTTTAAACTTTTACTATTAAATTAGCGTATTAGAAATAAATTTTTTAAGATTTCAAATATAAAAATATAAATAGAGGTTAAATTATTTAGAATTGTATTGCAATAGAAATTATTAAGTTTTATTAAAGAGGAGAAATATGGAAAATATTGATATTAAAGAACTTTTCTTGGACATTTTAGATATTGTCAAATTTGAACTTCGGTTCTATAAAGTAAGAGAAAGTCCTCTTTTCGAACGAATTGTAAAGACTAGGATTTTCCAACAAAAGCTCCAAAGATTAAAAGATTTCATTAACCAATACTTTTCTATAATGTATAAAGATGAGGAGAGTCCTATAAATCAAGCAGCATTGCGTACTCAACTTGGAAATATAGCTCGATTGACAGATTATTATGATGATCTTTCAGATTTTTACACAGATCATACAAAAGAAATGATCACAAGGGAAAAGCTCCAAAGTTTAATAGACTATTCGCACGTTGAAATTTTGTTCTTGGTGTTTACCAATATTTTGGACTGGGAACATTATAAGAGCTCTTTAATATTTCCTCAAGATAAGAATAAAGAAAAACTTTTAAAGGGATTTTTAGAGAAGATTGCTAGCACTGAAATAAAAAATATTGACGACATTGTAGATTTGGAGCAAACAATAGATACTTTTATTGAAGGTGTAGTGTAACTTCCTCCTTATTTAATTAAATTCTTCTTTTTACTCCATAAAAGGTAAATTTATATTAAAACTGGCTTATTCTATTCATGAATAAATTTATTTTTCTTATATGGATTTTACTTAATTTGTTAAACGTTAATAATCCTCACCAAATATTAAGGTTAAAATAAAATGGTCTTGGAAATTAAGTTATATGGAGATTTAAGAGAAAAGTTTCCCCATATCAATAATCTAAACGGAGTTCCAATCACTTTAAATATCAAATCAGAAGAAATTAAATCAATTATTGATATATTAAACGAATTTAATATAACACATGATGAAATAAGTCATATTTTTATTAATAGCAAATATTCTGGAATTGAAAATCAAGTAAAGGATGGAGATCGGATTGGAATTTTCCCTAAGAGAATGGGAATAATATTTGTGGAAATAATGAATGAATGAGTGTTCAAAATGCTCTAATGTACTTTTTTTCCTATGAGAAATGAGAATATAGATATTCTTAAATATGGGATTCATTATGTATTTGCTTAAGCACTGTGGGATAATACGATCCGTAATTATTTTTTAGGATTTTATTTGTAAAATGGCAGATTGTTTCGATAAAATTCTGGATATCTATGAGAATAGTGAGGTAAAGAGATATAAAGCTCTAATTAGTTTAATGAAGGATCTCGATAAAGAAATATCAAATGCAATACGTGTCAGAAATTGTCTGCTTTTATTAGTTAATTTATGTTTTAATCCAGAATCTCCAGATTTTTCATATAATAGGGGAAAATCGCCGCGTGAGCTTTCAAAAGATGAGACTATAGCCATGCGGGAGTTGTTAAAATTTGAAATAAATAATTAATAATTCAAAAAACTTTAAGTTCAGTTTCCTTCCATTCGTCATATAGTCCGAAAGTGTTGTCAATTTTATGAAGTGCTTCAATTAGTGCTTTCTTTGTTTTATTATCTTGTTGAAACGTATCAATAATTACATC
>JAEOTW010000142.1 GCA_016839655.1 Promethearchaeota archaeon
CCAAGGATATGTTTTTTTGGTTGCATCAAAGATAATTGGGCTCTATTTAATTTAAAACTTTTCTGAAATTATTTAAATCGTAATAATAATTTTCCCTTTTTTCCTTTTACCTAAATGAAAATTCTTTTATGTCATGTGAGAAAAAGGCACTATTGAAAGATTTATAAGCTTAAATCACTCATAAATCCTTAGAGGAGACGTATTTAGGAAAAAAGAATTTAGTTTAGGTAAAGTTAACCATAGCTATGAGAATTATATCAAGATTATTTAAAATTAGGAAAGGGAAAATTTCCAAAAAGAAAAAAAAGATTGTCTTTAAACCACCCTTTAGTTACGACTATACCTTTAAGGTTTTATTGTTTGGGGAGACTGGAGCAGGTAAAACAGGATTAGCACAAAGATTCTGTTATAATATTTTTGATCCCTCTGAAAAATTGACTATAGGTGTTGATTTTTATGTTAAAGCATTAGAAAAGAATGGAAAAAAAGTTAAACTGCAAATATGGGATATTTCAGGTGAAGATCAATTTCGTTTCCTTTTTCCATCCTATTGCCTTGGAGCTAATGCGGCTATACTCATTTATGATATTACTAAATCAAAGACCCTAGATCCTATGTCTCAATGGATCCAAACAATTAGAGAAAGAGCAGGTGATATCCCAATTATATTAATTGGAACTAAATTAGATTTAGAAGAATTACGTGATTTAAATAAAGATAAAGTATTTGAAATAGCTGAAAAATATAATCTTTCTAGCTATAATGAAATTTCAACCAAAACAGGTGAGAATGTAGAAACCACATTTGATGTACTCACTGAACTTTTAATTGAAAATACTTCTGATTTTTAGAATTGTAGGAGGGTAAAATATAAAAAAAAATAAGGATTTATTTTAAAGATTTTAATGCTCTTATTTATCATTTCGAGTGTTTTTTTCTTTGCTTCTTCAATGTCGAATAAACAGCACCTAATATTAAGATAAACAATGAGCTAATAAGTATACCAAGATCATATCCTGGAATTCCACCCGTACTTTTTTCAGGACATTTCATTAAGGGATAGTTGTCTTGACTTACTGCAGAACCAGGAATAATATAGACGGTATCACCAATTCCATTATTATCCGCATCCACACCAGGATAATCCTCCCAAAAATTTCCTTTTACACCGTTGTCCCATTGATTGTTAGTACCATCATCCATAGCATTACTAGTATTATTAAAACAATTAAGGTATACCTTATTATTCCCCGCACCAGAAGCAAAAGTGATCCCATAATTTCCATTATCACTGATAAGATTCTCTGAAAAGGTATTACTCTCACAACCAGTTCGTACTTCTATCCCAGTATCTGAGTTATTTGATACAATATTATTTGAAATTGTATTGTACCGAGTTGGACCTATCGTACCATATAATAATATTCCATAAAGTGCACCGTTTGAAGCAATATTATTCGAAATTATATTATAACTTGAATTTCGCATATATATTAAGGCTCCTGTAGGAAATCCCATGCTATTACTTCTTATTTTACCGTTAGTAACATTCAGTAAATACATTCCTGCGAAACTAGAATGTCCAATGAAAAAGCAATTTTCTATTACAAAATGTTTCTGAGTATGCTGGATCCATAAAGGGCTATTTGGAAAGGTGGAAGTATTGAATATATGGTTTTTTATAATATAAGGACTACCAGATGTTCCAGAACCAGTACAATATCCTTGATCTTTAGCCCAAGTCCAATTTGTGAGACTTCCGGGAAGATCATCTATTTGTATTGGAGTATTATATATCGTAGAAACCTGTAGACCATTTTTGATGGAATATTCCTCAGATTTATGATTTGTAACGCTAGAAGTGCTGAAATACAAAGGAAATATAAAAAGAGACATTAATAATGTACAAATTGCGAATCTTTTTGCATTTATTTTCATTTATCTCAACTTATTTATATTTTAAATTTTATTTGGATTTAAATTAATGTAAGTGATCTTTCTTATTAAGTAATCATAGTAATTTTTGGTGAAGTTTTATGACAAAAATGACAAAAATCAATAATAAAATATAGTCATTACAATTAAATATGAAATTAACAACTTCTACCTATGGTTCCTGTCTTTCACCCTGGATTTTTGTCTTTTGGTAGTGTTAGTAATAACACTCTTAAA
>JAEOTW010000143.1 GCA_016839655.1 Promethearchaeota archaeon
ATTTGGTACAAAGTTGGAACATTAGCTAAAACCGTAGGTCGGTATTTTAGCATTTCTTTAATGATATGATCAGTATCCCTTGGATTTGGGATCAATATCTGACTCCACCCTAGCATTATAACATTTGAACATGTAAATAATCCTGCTATATGGAAAAAAGGGAACCCAGACAATCCAAAACCGGTTCCAAACTCCCAACTAAGCCAATGCTGAAAAATTTTAATATCAGCAACGAAATTTTTATGGCTTAACTTCGCTCCTTTTGGAGGACCGGTAGTACCACCAGTATATTGAATAAATGCAATATCACTGGAATTCACTTTTACATCTGGTAAATCATCAGGATATTTCCCTTTAATTTGTTTATGGTATTCAAGCACAGTTATTCCTTCCAGCGGAGTTACTTTTCCTTTTGGGATCTTCCCCACCATTTTTCCTAGCTTTGCCAACATTTTGGGCATAAATCCACCCACTGAAGTAGTAACAATAAGTTTTAATGAGGGAATTTTGGTATAAATCTTAGTGATATGCCCAGCAAAAATAGCATCTAATGTAAGCAATGCAACTTGTTTACCTCCCGCACCTAAATCATTTAATTGATATTCAATTTGGACTGCTGAAAGAAGTGGAGATACACCTGAAACGATAATACCTGCTTTTAAACCACCCAAAATTCCAATTATATATTCAGGAATATTTGCGGTATTTATTCCCAGTACATCTCCTTTTTTCATTCCATTCTCGATTAGCATATGAGCAAATTCGTTTGATAGTTTATCCAATTCTCCATATGTGATTTCTGTTCCATAGAATGCAATAGCTAATTTTTCAGGGAGTTCATCAAATGTCTTTCTGGTAATTTCATTAAAAGAAAAATCAAATTCTTTAGGATTTAAATCACCAATTCCCTTATCATATTTATCTTGCCAAAAACGGCTACTATAACTCACTATTTTTTCACCTAATTTTATTCAAAAAATTTTTTTATTTTTAAAAATGCAACATTGATATTATACCTTACTTATTCAATGACGTTGAAATAAATCATATTCAAGGTTTTTTTTCTTTTTATTTTTACTTCCAATCACCCCCCTCCCTCTTCATGGAATATCATTACTTTTAAGAGAATGATTCTTCTTGTAAAAAGAACTCATATTATTTTTCAATGGAGAAATTACATATTTTTCAGAAAATTGTCGGTGTATCTTCGTTTTATTTTGAAGAAATGCTATTTCATATGATGACTCTGAATCAGACGGGATTCACATTGTATAAGAAGAACAACAATATTTCTCTAATTTCAAGTGGTGATGGCACGTTAGATGAGTTGCTTTCTGGAGGCTTTCATCGGGATTTAGTGTATTTACTCTATGGAGATAAGAAACTCACAACCAATATTTTATTGACTACGGCCGTTATTGCCCAAAAAGCTTTTACCAATGGGGGAATTGGAGAAGGTATTAGAGTTGCTTTTATCGATGGAAATAATAGGTTTAATCCTTACAATATAAGCAAGTTTGCAGTATCTCAGAACCTTTCCCCTCGGAAGACTTTGGAAAACATTCTTATTTCACGAGCGTTCACATGGGATCAAATGGTCGAGATTTTAGAAAATAGACTTTCTAATCTTGAAGATGTGAAAGTTGTGCTAATATCTGGGATCACAACTATGTTTGAAGGATATGAAAAACAGACATTCGAAGATCTCTTAAGAACTATAGACGGAATTAAACAAATCCTCTGGAAAACAAACCCCCTCATTATCATAACGGCACCCTTACACGAAAACTCCCTTTTTAGACCGAAAGGTGGAAAAATCCTTTCACATTTTGGAAATGTGCTCGTGATGATAAATGATGATGAAAGGTATGTAGAATATACTCTCGTTCAGCACCCATATCTTCCAGAGAATCGTTTGTTGAAGTGGAAACCTCGTACATCCAAGAAAAAAGTACCTTTAAAAAATACTACATTAGATTATTGGGTTTAGATAAATTACCAAAAAGCTTTTTCAAATTTATCTATTGTATCTTGTAAACTGTCTTTAATTTGATTTTCAAAATCAACAAAAATACTTACATCATTATCCCAGTTATTAAAAAACTCTTTAGGGTATAAACTGAAGAATTTATTCACAATTTTTGTAAGTTCTTCTTTAATTTTTTTCTCTTTTATCTTTTTTGGAGCATTTACTATAAATGAAATTCCAAATTGTTTCATAATGAGATATTTGTTATCTCTAATCTCAAAACTGGATAGCCCACCCCTTTCTAATTCTTCAGCGATTACATTTAAAGCAGACATCAATGCTCCAATTAATTGTTCATCTACTTTTTTTTCAAGAACACGGTGAAATAAGACCGCACCAGCATCGTTTAATATCCATATATCTTGTATTATTTTTTGCACTGAAATCACTGCTAATAATTTAGCTAATTATCTATATGATAATTAAAAAAAAATATAAATATATTATTTAATGTTAGGTTTCAAAATAATAAATAATTTCTATTCTCTAGATTTAGGTCTTATATATCCATAATATGCTCCAAAAATTCCAACAATGGCAGAAATCCACGCTAAGTAATAAAAAGCTGTAAAACCGGGGTCTCCTAAAAGTACAAATACTCGATCTATTGCAAAATTAAGAAATATTAACATAAAACTAATAGACATAATTGCTAATGATAAAAATGCCTGTTTATATGCTTTTTCTTCCACAGCTCGATAAGATCCTATTGATCTTCTTAAAAAGGGGGCGTAGACCATAACCATATAAATAAATACAAATAAAAATGCAAAAACGTCTAATAAATCATTATCATATGCGTAGATGAACAGTACGTAGAAACAACAAAATATCCCATAAATTATTACGACAATTCTCTGCCATTTAGTATATCCCTTTTCAAAAACACCTACTTTAAGGATATAAGACAAGAAAATGGCGATTGTTACAAAGAATTCACTTAATCTAAAGTCTACTGCTATATTATACATCCAAGTAATTATAGAACCATCTTGTAACACAGTAATCTGAGCGACTACAAATACTTTTGACAACCATGAAAAAATGATCGCTAAAAAGTAACAAAAGAAAATTAAGAAAAGCAATCGAGTTAATTTATGACGCTTGATGAGATATTTTTTTAATATCAACCCCAATAAGACTGCTGCGATTATGATTATGAAGGATTCAAAGACCATACCAATAAAATTAAGTTGTATATCATATTGAAACATGATATATTATAATGAAAGTCTGAGTTTTTAAATTTTTATTATTAAATAGCATTAAGCACTATTATTGTGCAAAAATCTCTTACGAATTAAACCTATTAAGAAAACGTGAATTTATCTATCCTATAAGAATAAATATTTAAATAAGTTTAGCCTTTAAATATGTTAAAGAATTATAGTCAAAATAATATAGGAAAAAAATTTTTGGAGGATTGAAGAATTTTGGACATGAAAACGTTTAAAAAGACATTTAAATTTATCTGTGATTCATGTGGAGAATTTTTACATGCAGATTCTCAATATTGTGAGAAATGTGGAGCTGAAACGGTAAGATCAGCGATGAAAGAAGATTATGAAAAACATGGAAAAGCAGCAGATGTAAAACATAAGGAATCTAGAAAGGTTTCTGACGGATTAAAGAAGGATGCTGGTAAAGCTAAAAAGAAAGCTTATAAAATTAGAAGGGAAGAAGATAAAGCTGAGAAGGTAGCTGATAGAGCGGAGTGGGAAGCTGAAAGGGAAGCTGATAAAGTTAAGTGGGAAACCAACAGAGCTAAAAAGAAATCAGAGTAAAATGAACACAATTCTATGTAGGATTAACATTATTTAAAAAATAGATTAGTTGGGGTATTACCTCCATGTAAATTAATTTATAAATTAGTCTATTCTTGTTTTTTCTTTATTTTTATGCATATTTTGATCATTTTCTTCAAACGTTAGAGCATCACCACCACACTATAATAAACTATTTGGATCAATATCTTTATAAATTTCAAACTTTATGAAAACATTTAAATAGACAGTTTTATAATATTATAATGGATTTCCCTACATCCAACATCATGTAGAATTAAAAGAGTTGAATATTAGAAGTGAGTCATTTTGTGTATCCTAAAGGAGATATAAAAAAATGTGAATTGTGTGAGGGTAATGGAATAGTTTATGTTTGGAGAAGTGATTTGGAAGATTTTGATTTGATAATTTGTCCAGAATGTAATGGTAAAGATGATTAATCCATTAAACCTGATCAGTCTATGCCTAGTAGTTTAGCTGCATTTTTATAAAGCCAATTTTCTTTAACTTCTTCTTTTAAAGGCAACTTCATAACTTCTTCAGCTAATTGTTTTATTGACATTCCCATAAAGAGCCAAGTGGATCCAAATAGAATTTTATCTTGTAAAACTGAATTTCCGTAATGGATAAGGGGTTCCCAACCTGTGCCTTTCATCCCAATATATTTAGGGAGATAAGAAGCAATATCGATATAAATATTGGGATTTCGCCATGCAACAGCAATCATTTCATTAACCCATGGCCATCCTCCGTGACCTGCAATTATTTTTAATTCGGGGAAATCTTGAGCAACAATATCAAGATATATTGGACGTTCTACTTCCATTGTATTAGTTGAGTAATTGATTGATATATGAAACCATACAGGAATATCAAGTTCTACACAAATTGAATAAATAGGATACATTTTTTTATCAGAAGGTGGAATTTTAAACATAAAGGGTCTAATCGCAATTCCTCTGAGACCCAAATCAAATGACCGTCTAATCTCACTTAATGCTTTCTTTTTTTTTAGCGGATCTATCCCCGCAAAACCGATGAATTTTTCAGGAAATTGTTTCACAATATTAGCATAATAATCATTTGGTAGTCCTGAAATACCACTAGGAGTTTCTTCATCTAAATTGAATATAACTGCCTTTTCAACTCCCATTTTATCGAGCTGTTCAACAAACTTTTCAATAGGCATAGTTAATTTTCTAATTTTTGGTAATAGTGGTTTTATTGCCTTTTTAAGCTCAGATGTATTAAGTGTTGATTTCATTTTATATAGCTCTTCTGGTGTAATACCTAGAAGAGGTGCTACTCTTGGACCAAAAACATCTTTAAGATATCGTGCCATTTGAGGGGGCAATGATACCAAAAGATCCACAAAGACCTCCTCAGTAGGTACATAACAAAGAGAATCAATTATCTTATACACATCTTATCTTCTCCAAAATTCTATATAGTAACATTTTCGGAATTATTATTATTTTCCTTATTTAAAAAATCAGAAAATTTGGATCGTATTTTTGTTTTAATTCATTAAAATACTTTCTATTTTGGTTTTTACGTAAAATCAAAAGTGTATAATATGGGAAGAACTGTACCCTCTTTTAGACCTGCACTCGAGCATGAGATTGAAAGCTGGAAGGACTTCAAAAGAGCACTACGTCCTGAAGAGCAGAAGATATTTGATAAATTGATGAATTTTGCTCGTATACATGCTGATGCTGGAAGTATGAGCGCGCGTGCAATGTTGTCAGAAGTATTGTTTATTTCCTTTGCAATTGAACAAGAAAAAAAAATTGATTTATTAGAAGAGAGAGTAAAAGAATTAGAGAAAACGTTAAAGGAATAGTATGAGACTTGACTTTCAAGAACAATTTGATGGTTGGCTTTTAGATGTGTCCACTTATGGCAATGGAGTCATTCTTTGGGTTAAAACTGTAAAAGAACAACAAGTAATAAAAATTTTTCATGATTTCTGTCCTGAGTTTTTTGCTGTGCCCCAAAAACATGTTGGAAAAGATTTTAAAAGATTAAAGCAGATTCTTAAATCCCACCATAATATAAAAGAAGTCAGAATCTGTGAGAAATATGTGACACTCGAGGATCATGAAAAAACAAAAATATTTGGAGTTTCTGTAGTCAAACCTTCGGTTTTTAAGAAGACAATCAAAGAAATCGATGAAATCGGCTTTTTTACTTTGTATAACACTGATCTTCCAATCTCTCAAATGTATTTCTATGTAAATGACCTGTTTCCGATGTCTCTTTGCAATTTTAGAGTCAAAACCGAAAATAAGGGAAGAGGTGGAACACTTGAAATGCGCTTGATATCATTAGAATTAAATGATGACAATGAAGAACTGTTTTACGAATTACCTCCTCTAAAAGCTGTATGGCTGGATATTAAAGTACAGCAGCGTGGAATGAAATCATATTTTAATGACCCTCTACTATATGCTGAAGTCAGCATTGTTGAAAAAGATGAGAAGGCTAACATTCCAAGAGCAGATGGGCAGAAAAGAAAAAAGATTTTAATCGATAAAGCTGATGAAGCTGAAACTATTAAGACAATAAGCAAAGTAATCGAGCGATTGGATCCTGACATTATATTAACACATGGAGGAGATGAATTCGTATTCCCTTACTTAGCTACTCGGGCATCAGTGAATCGAGTATCAAAGGATCTATATTTCTCTCGTACTCGAACACCACTTAGAAATTGTATTTTTAATTTGTCAGGGAACTCAGAGCATTACATGTCTTATGGAATAATAATGAGACGCTCCAAAACTCAAGTTTACTTTACAGGGCGTTTTCATTTAGACACAACAACTTATGGGAGTTTACATTTTAGTGAGGGCAATATACCGGGAGTTATTGAAGTTGCAAGAGTGTCCCGAGTTCCTATGCAGAGATTATGTAGAGTTACAATAGGTGGTGCCCTGCAATCAATACAATACTATAATGCTTACAAACTAGATCATCTTATCCCGCCATTTAAGAAGAGCCCCGAGGGTTTTCGAAATGGTATGGATCTCATTGTCAATGATCGAGGGGGTCATATTTTTGAACCATTAATCGGAGTTTTTGAACAAGTAGTAGAACTAGACTTTTCAAGTATGTATCCTTCCTTAATGGCCAACTTTAATATATCGTCCGAGACACTTAATTGTAAGTGCTGTAAAGATGATGGTACAGGAGTTAAAGTTCCTGGTACAAATTTTCATATCTGTTCTAAGCGAGAAGGAATCATTTCTAAATCCATTAGCTTACCTCTAAACAAACGGCTCTTTTATAAAGAATACAACAAGACTCATGATGATTTGCGTTACAAATTCACAGATATTGCATTAAAATGGGTGCTTGTTGTAAGTTTTGGATATTTAGGATTCAAAAATGCTCGTTTTGGTAAAATTGAGGCGCATCAAACGGTTTGTGCTTTTGCTCGCGAATTTCTTTTAAGATCCGCTGAGATTGCAAAAAAATATAGCTGTAAAATAGTTCATGGAATTGTTGATTCAATGTGGCTTCAAGATACGAAAGGAAGAACTCCAGAGGAATTTGAAACCATAACAAAGAAAATTGCTGAGGAAATCTCGGAAAGTACTGGCATTCCAATGAGTTGGGACGGCCAATTTAATTTCATCGTCTTTTTACCTTCTCGAGCTGAACCAGATGTTCCTGCTCTCAGTCATTATTGGGGTATAAAAAATAATGGTGAGGTGAAGGTGAGAGGTATTGAAGTGAGGCGCAGAGACATGCCCAAAATTGTGAAAGATGCTCAATATGCCTTTATTGACGTATTTCAAGGTGCAAAAACCGTTGACGAGTTCATGGAAAGAATTCCCGAAGCAAAAAAAAAACTTTTTGAATATGTTGAAAGAACCTACGCGGGAAAAGTATCAAAAGATGAGCTAACGATAAAACAAAAGATTTCTCGACGACCTAATCAATACAAAGTGAATAGCTATCAAGCAGTTGCTGCTAGGCAGTTAGAACGATCGGGTGTAATTGCGTCCGCAGGAAAGAATGTTAGATATATTATCCTTAATGCTGATGCGGATCCGAATTTTCCTGAAAAGAAAGTTATCCTTTCAGCTCTATATGATGAAAAAAAACATGAATATGATAGAAAGAAGTATGTAGAACTTTTGAAAAGAGCTTTTGAAAATATATTTCCCTTTGAATTTCCAGAACTTGAGGAATTACTCACGTCTGATTATAATAAGAAATCTCTCCAAAAAGACCTATCATGTTTTATTTAATTTATAGTTGAAAGCATCCATAGTAATACTTTTTTTTTCTTAATATGTAGATTCTAAAGAAAATCTTGACATAAGATTATCAAAAAAGGCATTAATTTAAATTTAAATTGATATAGCTCTGTATGAGTAAAATAAAAATTGATCAGAGATTCTCTCCATATCAAATGCCATGTGCAATAATTGGCACAATAGTAGAAGGAAAACCAAATTTTATGCTATGTACTTGGTTAAGCCGAGTAAATAGAAACCCTCCCGTATGGATGGTCTCTATTAACAAAAAACACTACTCTATGAATGGTATCAAATTGAATAGCAATTTTAGTATAAATTTTCCTTCAATAGAGCTTATTATGAAGATGGATTATATAGGGATCACCTCGGGAAAGGAAAAAGATAAATCTTCATTATTCAATATGTTTTATGGAGATACAGAAGTTCCTATGATTATGGATTGTCCATTAACTATTGAGTTATCTGTTAAAGATCTTATTGAGTTATCAGATCATTTTATAGTTTTAGGAACAGCAATAAACTCTTATTTTGAAGAAAAATGTCAGACATATGGATTCCCAGATATAAAAAAGATGAAACCAATAATTTATACTGGTGTAGAGAAGAACCAAACATATTGGTCGGTGGGTGAAAAGGTAGGAGATGCTTTTAAACTAGGAAAAGAATATAAAGATTCAAATAATTAAAATAAAAAAAGGATTAGGGAATTAATGGGATTACCTCAAAAAATTCGAGTAAGATTATTATCAAACAGATTAATTCCATCAATATCCAAATATTACGCTTTAGACTTCTAATTGCTCCTAATGGTTTACCCGCATAATTAATGATATTATATATAAATATAATTGCCCATGCAGTTCCTAGAAATGTAATTGGGAGGATTACTGTAATTAGCACACGACCCAGATAGTTTAATAGATATCCATAGCCTAGAATTGAAAATCCTGTTATAACTAATGTGAAACCGAATCCAAATGAATATTCCGCATAAGATACAAAGCGATTTATTCGTTTTTCTGATACATTCCCTTGATTAGCTTCAAATTGAGCTTTAGAATTAGTTGTAACAGAGTTAACAAAAAAGATAAAAGATACCATTAATAAAAATGTAGATGTAACAATACCGTTTGGAAAAGGAGGTGGAATTTGCCATATTAAAGCGAGAATCGTTAAAACAGCTCCAATCATGACAGTACTCAATACTATCCAATCTCTTACATTTATTTTTTGTTTGCGTTCTTCTTCACTCATGTTCTTAATCTCAAAAATTTTAGTTAATTAAATTTACTTGAGACTTAAAATTTAAAGATTATGATACAATCTATCAACAAAAAAATAAAAAAAAGAAGTAAAAGATTATTTAAAAGGCTGTCTAATGACAGTTTTCATGTTTTCTGGTTTAGCCTTTCGTGGGTCGCTAAGATAGATTTCATGATGTTTTAGATTATACCCATCAAAAGTACCATTACTAGATTTAATATATTTATGTACTTTTTCAACAGTAGGACCTTCTTCAGAATATGGTCCAATATGCATTATTTGCGCTACTCTTCCTTCCTTATATTTTTCAAGTCGGATTTTTGATATTACATTCCTGAGCTCTGGTTTTTTTTCTATTGTACTTTCAATTGCCTCGTTTATTATGTCTTGAGTTATCCAATCGGGTTGCATTATCATCATTGTCCATTTCCATTTATCTCTATTTCCTTCTGTAAAATCTTCCATGTCGTCAGCCCACCAGAGTCCTTCTAAAGGAGGAACAACATAATCCTTACCTTTTGCTTTACTTAAAAATTTTGTCTTAAAAGCTATTGGATATAAAGCAACAAGAGCGTCTAAATATTCTTTAGAATCTCCTGGTGAACCCATTCCATCAATCATTAAGAATTGCATTTCAGGGACTTCTATTTCTACAACTTCTTTTGTACTTGGTAAATAGAAATCTTTCATAGTTTTTTTAAAATCTATTTTTGTTGGCATTAATATCCCTTTTTTCTTTTTAATTATTATTAATCTCTGGGTTGAAAAGAATTAGCAGGACAGTTTGCTGTATCTAAAGTTGCCGGAACTTCATGTCCAAAACAATCCCCTTTTGTATCATCTATAGGTTTATAAAATTTACAATCTTTGCATTGAGCCATTCTCTTACCACATTAAAATTATTTTTTTAGGTATTAAGAATATATATGATTTGTGACAATAAGAAACTTATTGTCTTACAAAAACTATTTAAATTATGTCACAAATTATTCTAATAACTACAAATAATAAATATCTCATTATAAGATGAACTCCCATATTCTCTCTTTTCTTAAAGAGATTGGATTTTCTGATATTCAAATAGATATATACAATTTTTTTTTACTGCATAAATCTGGAACAATAAATAATATTAAAACAGAACTGAATTATTCTTACACTCAAGTATATCATAACCTCCTTTATTTAGAAGAAAAGAACCTTGTAGAATCCTCAACAGATTCAAAACCAAAATTATTTTTTAGGATTAATCCAAAAATAGCATTAACTGAATTGGTAAATAAGAAATTTGTGAATTTTAAAAAAGAGATTGAGAAAATCGATGAAGAACTTAAAGTTCAAGAAAGTAAATTTGGTAGATGTCTGAAGGATGTTAGTTTTTACCATTATTCTGATATTAATCTTGCTTATGAAAACTTTTACAGCTTATTTGAAACTACTCAGAAGGAAATTATACTAACCTCTTTACCACCTTCTATGCTGAAAAGAATAGAACCAAGTCTTTATGAAGCGTATAAGAGGGGGATCCAAATTAAGATCTATTTCTCACTAGCAGATTTTGAAGTAATCTCTAACTATTTTGAAATTATAACAGATATTTTAAAGAAAATTAGAGTTGAAATAATTCAAACTGAACAAAAAACATGTCAAGTAATTAAGTATAACGATGAAATTGTAAATATGGGAAATATTCTTTTAGATGAGTCTTATTTGAACTCGATAGTCTTTAAAGAAGATAAAGCATTTCATA
The DNA here is from genome assembly GCA_016839655.1 of Promethearchaeota archaeon. The sequence goes on from JAEOTW010000143.1 coordinate 11,098, forward strand.
TTGATGGTTTTCGAAGCCCTTTTGCAAAACAAGCTAAAAATTACCTAGAAGTATTAACAATCATAAAAAGAATAGAAATTGAATATCCTGAACCAATTAAAAAAATCTTGGATACGATAAAAGAATCAAAAACAATTAAAACTAGAGATCTCAGTAGTAAATCGAAAATGGGTGGTGCAAAATTAAAAGAAATCCTTGATTTTTTAATTGAAAAAGGTTTAATTGAAGAAACTGTTATAAAAGGAGCGACAGCCGGACGACCTAAACGGGTTTTTTCTATAATAAGTTAATAAGGATTCCTATAAATTCAATAAGTTAATATTTTTGTCGGACACGTCCTGTCTAAAGAATAGATGAAAGTTTTCCCTTAAATTTCTTTACTAAAATGACTTTTTTGTTCTTTTGGCACGTATTTTAGAATATAATGCTCACACCTATATAGACAAATTTGTATTATATTTTTGGTTTTTAGAAAACTGATACTCTGTATCGATTTATTTTAATGAAATATGAAGTCTATATTATGTCGAAAGCAGTTTCCTATTATGATTGGGAATTATCATTTAAGAGTAAGTCTGATAAGGATCAGATTGATCATAAAGGATTTGTCAATTCTATAGGAATGTCAGAAAATAATTTTAAAGATTTTATAAAAAAATGGAAAGAAACAAATCTTTCTTAAATAATTTTAGAAATTTATTTTAAACTTCTTCTCCTCGTCTCTTAGCTTCAATATCTTTTAATTCCTTCCTTTGTACTTTTCCAACTAGAGTTTCAGGAAGTTCCTTTCTAAATTCTATGAATTTTGGAACTTTATACGGTGCAACTATTTTACTACAGAAGTTTTTTATTTCATTCCCCAATTCTTCACTTTCATTATAACCATCTTTTAAAACGATAAATGCTTTAACTTTTTCACTACCAGAAATTTTAGGGTCCGGTAAACCTATTACAGATGCATTCTCAATAGCTTCATGTTCAAATAAAACATCTTCAAGTTCTCGTGGATATACTTTAAAACCGCTGACGTTTATCATATCTTTCTTTCTATCAACAATATACAAATAACCATCTTCATCTAGTTTACCGATATCGCCAGTAAGCACCCATTCTCCTTTCAATTGACCAGCAGTCTCTTCTGGTTTATTCCAATAACCCTTAAAAACTTGAGGTCCTTTAATCATTATTTCTCCTTCCTCACCTAAGGGAACAATCTTAGTATAATCATCAATATCAACAATCTTTACCTCTGTATCGGGAATTGCTAATCCTACTGATCCGACTTTTCTAACGCTATCTACTGGATTACTATGGGTTACTGGTGAAGTTTCAGTCATACCATATCCTTCAATTATTTTTCCTCCAGTTCTTTCTTCAAATTCCCTTAAAACCTCGGGAGGCATGGGAGCAGCACCTGTATTACATATTCTAATTGATCTTAGATCTTTAGCGTAATCTTCAATATCATCTCTTTCTAATAACCTCATGTACATTGTTGGTACACCCGGAAAAAAAGTCGGTTTTGTTGATCGAATAACTTCAAATAAGGATTTTTGATCTCTTGCGTCAGGATTCAAGGCTAATGTAGAGCCAAAGTATATTTGCGTGTTCATACAAACTGTCATACCATAGATATGAAATAATGGTAAATTAGTTAGCATTGTTTCTTTTCCTTTTTTCAAATTATGACCCACCCAATTGGCTAGAGCAACAGAATTTGACACAATATTATAATGTGTTAGCATAGCTCCCTTGGGTAAACCTGTAGTACCTCCAGTATATTGTAAAATAGCTACGTCTTCTTTCGCATTAATCTCAAACTGAGGAGGATTAGGTTTAGTTTTATCAATCAAATTTAAAAATTGAATAGTACCTGCTATTTCTGGGGGGTTTCTAGGAGCTAATGGAGCATAATCTAATACATTAGTTATAATTACATGTCTTAGCCGTGTTCTTTCTTTAATTTTATTGATTTTATCAAGTTGAGTATCCCAAGCAATAATAATTTCTGCTCCGGAATCATTTAATTGATAAGCTAATTCATGTTCAGTATGGAGAACACTGCATGCTGTAACAATTCCGCCTGCTTTTAAAATTCCATAAAAACTGAACAAAAATTGTGGAAAGTTAGGGATCATAATTCCAACAACATCCCCCTTTTTTAATCCTAAATTTACAAGTGCTGTCGCTAATCTCTCAGAAATGTCTTTGAATTTTTTATACGAAATTTTATTTTTGAGAAACCAAATAGCAGTTCTACTACCAAAGTTTTCTGTACTGTCATCTAGAAATTTATAAATGTTCATTTCTGGATATTCTATGTGAGCGGGAACACCTTCATCATAAAACTTTACCCAGGGTTTTTCAGCATAAGGATTTTCACTCATTTATCATTAACACCTCTAATATTTATGATCCTATTTTATAAAATAATTTTATTAATATTTTTAAATTATTCTTCAGTTAAGTTATCTAATGCAATAATTGCAGCCTCACATACATAATCACATTCATCATGTATTAGTGAATTTAAGCTCGAAATAACCTCTTCAGTATCTATTCCTATAGAACCTAAAGCTTCAGAAGCTCTCCACCTAACGTCTGGATTTTTATCATTTAAAGCATTTATTAATTCTGGAATTGCTGTTTTTGACGATAATCCTATCTTTCCTAAAGAGAGTGCAGCTTCTCGGCGCACGACACTTTTTGGGTCACTCAATGCATTTATGAGAGCAGAAATTGATACATCTACACTTATTCCTATCCGTCCTAATGATCTTGCAGCTTCTACTCTAGCAAATTTTTTTCCAGAATTTAATTGATCAATAATAAATGTGGCGAATTCTTTAGCATCTTCACCAATTCCACCAATAGCCGCGATTATCAATATTTTGTGTTTATAATTTGTATTCAATGCTTTGAGAAATGTAAAAAATTTTTCAGATACTATATTATAAATGTCATAAAAGATCAAGGGCACATCAACACATAACATAATAGTCCCAATTGCTACTCCTAGAATTGCAATAATTCCTCCAAAAAGTAATCCATTCACTACCAACAAAAATCCAATCCATGGCATTAAGAAAAAACCGATCAACGGGATTGATAACATTAATAATGGCATTACAAAATCATGAATCCTATATTTACTCCGTTTATGATAACCATCAATTAATGTAGGGATTGACTGTTTTCCAATATTTCGAAGTGAATCGGCAGCTTTTCCACGAACAGTTTCTATTTTGTCATTTAATCTCTCTCCAATCTTTTCAATAATCTCAGGATCAGCTATTTTCATCTCTCCTAAAGCTTCCACAGCCCCCTTCCGCACGATTGGATTTTTATGATTCAATTTATTTAAAAGATTCGGGACTGCCTCTTGACCAATTCCTGCAAGGGTGTTTACAACTCTAAAACGTACTCTCCAGTCTTCATCTTCAAGTGCAGTAATTAAACTTGGTATTGCTTTTGTGGATCCTTTACCTATTAGGTTTATAGCACGAGCTGCTGCTGTTCTAACAGTCCAACTTACATCTTTAAGACTTTTTGTTAAATTTGGAATTGCTTCATGTGCCTCAGTACCAATTTCTCCGAGTGCTTTAGCAGCTTCTGTTCGCACTTCTTCTGAATTATCCTTTAATGTATTGATTAAATTATTTATAGAGCCATATTGTGAGCTTGATATTTTTCCTAATGCTATTACTACTTCTTTTCGAATAGTAACTTCTTTATCAGTTAAATGTTTAATTAACTCCGGGATCGCATGTTCAGCTTTTTTACCAATTTTTCCTAAAGCTCGAGCTGTTTCGCGACATATACTCCAATCATCATCTTTTAAACAATCAATGATTTTGGGGACCCCCATTTCAGATTTATAACCTAATTCTCCTAACACGAAAATAGAATTAAATTTTACAGACCTAATTTTGCTATCTAAATGATTAATAACCTCATCAATGACAGATGAGTCCTTCTCTATCCTCGATAAAACCAAGTCGATTCTAGCGTCTCTCAATAATTTCTCTAATGGAGCTGATATTTTGAATCACCTTAAATGCCAAGATATACTTCCTTTATTCGTGGTTCTTTTACTAATTCTTCCTTAGTTCCTCTCATTTCTATTTTACCTTCCTCAAGAACATGAACCTTTTCAGAAACATTAAGAGCTAAAACAGCATCTTGTTCAACCAAAAGTGTTGTAGTTCCTTCTTCTTTTATTTTTTGAATTGCATCGAATATTGTTTTCTTTATTTTGGGTGCCAAGCCTAAAGATGGTTCATCCATTAAAAGTAATTTAGGATTAGACATAATTGAACGCGCGATTGCTAGCATTTGCTGTTCTCCACCACTTAATGTCCCTGCTCGTTGTTTTCGTCTTTCCTTGAGGCGAGGAAAGGTTTCAAAAATGAATTTTTTTAATTCCTTATATTTTTCTCTATCTTTTAGTAAGTATGCCCCCAATTTAAGATTATCATCTACAGACATATCATAAAAAAGTCTACGACGCTCAGGACAATGAGAGATTCCCTTTTTGGCGATTTTATGTGCTTTTAATTCATCTATTCTTTCACCAAGGAATTCTATTTTTCCTCGATCAGGTTCTTCTAAACCAGATATAACTCTAAGGAGCGTGGACTTACCAGCTCCATTTGGACCTATTACGGCATCCAAAGCTTTATCTTCAATTTTTAAATTTATTTCTTCTAGTGCTTTTGCTTTCCCATAATAGTGATATATTTTTTTTATTTCAAGCAAATTCTTCACCTTTACCTAAATAAGCTTCACGTACAATTTTGTTATTGGCAACCTCCATAGGAGAGCCATCAATAATAAATTTTCCTTGATGCATGGCAATTACTCTAGGAACTAGTGTCATAAGTTCGCGAAGAACATGACCAGTCATAAAAATCGTAACACCATCACCATGCAGTTTTTTAATTAAATCTGTAATACCTAATTGTTCTTCGAATGTCAGACCGCTAAAAGGCTCATCAAGGAGTAGTAATTCTGGATTGGTACCAATAGCTTTAGCAATTTGTAATTTTCTTAAATCACCATGTGGTAAAATAACAGGTGGTATTCTCGCTTTATCAACAAGACCAACTGATGCGAGAATAGAACTAGCGTATTCATCAATTCCTACTTCTTTAGCAACTTCTCTCCCTCTATCCGATAAACAAGATATAGAAATATTATCCAATAGAGTTAGGTATTTAAAAGATCTTACTAATTGAAATGTTCTAGCAATACCTAAATTTACTATCTTATATGGTTTAAATCCAGTAATATCCATTCCATCAAACCTTATTGAGCCTGTGGTAGGTTTCTCGAACCCTGATATTAAATTAAATACAGTTGTTTTACCAGCACCATTAGGACCAATTAACCCTACAAAATCTCCACGTTTAATTTCAAAGCTAAAATCATTGACTGCGGTTAAGCCACCAAACTTTCTTGTCAAATTTTTAACTTCTAAAATTACACCCATTAATCATTTCACTAATAATCTATATTTGTTTTTATTTTCCTAATAATAAATCCCATAAGTCTTTAAGGCGTTCAATTAAGGGAGCCATTATTCCCCGATCCGCAAATCTAATTACGATAATTAGAATTATTGAAAAGAAAAACAATGGTTCAACATCAGCAAAAATCTCAATATTCTCAAAAAAACGAGTAACAAAGACAAAGAAAAAGGCACCTAATGCGGATCCAGAGATAGATGCTATTCCACCTAAAGCTGCCATTACTATTGCATAAAAGGAATATAAAGGTTGAAAAAAGGCAGGGTTCACACCTCTATAGTGCATAGCAAAAAGGGATCCTGCAATTCCAGCGAAAAATCCACTTACCATAAAAGCATATATTTTATATTTTGTAGTATTAATCCCTTGAGCCCCAGAACCTCTTTCATCATCTCGGATGGATTTTAGAATCGTTCCAAAATTAGATTTTGTAATTGCGATTATGGCAATAAATACAATTATCATAATAAATAAGGTTATAAAATATTCTACTACAGGATTCAATGAAATAGGTGGAACCCCTGATACACCGCCCGAACCTCCCAACAACTCTGATAATCCTCCCATCGTAAATAAGAGAAAGAGAATTATTCCTAATGCCATAGTTCCTAATGCCAGATAAGGTCCCTTTAATCTTAAACAAGGAATAGCAACTAATAAACCAAAGAAAACTGCCATGATGGCACCCATAATAAGACTAAGGATCCATGGAACTCCAAAATACACAATAAATGCTGATGATATATACCCAGATATTGCAAAGAAAATTGCATGTCCAAAACTTATTTGACCTGCAATTCCTGCCAATAAATCCCAACTTGCGGCAAAAATTGAATATATCATAGCAAGTATAAAAAATTCTCCTAAATAATATGTGCTTTGAGTGATTAAAGGAACAATCATAAGGATAATTAGAAAGAAAATAGTTAATCCCCCTTTAAATGTTCCAGCCCAAGATTTTAAATACTTTGGGAATAATTCAATTTTTTCACGTTGTTTTTCAAACATTTTTCAAACCACCATTTATTATATTCTATATATCTTAAAGAAGCTCTTTTTTTCCAAATATTCCTTGAGGTCTAAATATTAACATAATAACTATTATTATAATTGGTACCAAATAAGACACTGAAGGATCAATATAAAAATTACAGAAACTTCCTACAAAACCAATAATAAAAGAACCAGCTACACTTCCAAGAAGACTTCCCATCCCTCCAAGAACCACTACGGCAAAGGAGTTAGTCAATATATTCCAGCCAACATGTGGTGCTACTATACTCTTTGGAATATATAAAATGGCTGCAATTCCCGCTAGAAATGCCGAGATCATAACAGTGTAGAGTAGAATTCTATCAGCATTGATACCCATTAATGTAGCAGCTTCACGATCTTGAGACACGGCACGAATAGATTTACCTAATTTTGTTTTATTAATAAATAACATAACTGAAACGATGGTTATCAATGAAATTATAACAATTAATAATACATGCCATTCAATTGCAAGTCCAAAAAAATCAAAACTACCTTCGATCAATGGAGGAATACCCGCATGAACGTCAGCATCCCCAACAAACTGTACATATTGTTCAATAAAGAAAGCTAATGCAAAAGTACCTATAACGACACCTATTGGAGTTTCCTCTAAAGGTTTTATGAGGAAAAAATATGCAAATCCCCCTACAATAGTTATTATAAGTAAAGAAAAAATAATTGTAAAGAACATACCAAATTGTATGTAATTCCAGAAAAACATATATGCTGTAAGTAAGTAAAACCCACCATGGCTTAAATTCAAAACTCCACCTACACCATATACTAATGAAAAACCCATAGCTGTCAAAGCATATATAAAACCTTGTATTAGGCCTAGGGTTATAAATTCTTCTATCAAATTAAAAAGATCACCTAATTTGAATTATTAGAATAATTATTCAGAAACTCGTAGTTTTTTATATAATTTATTATTTTTAATAATTTTAATTCTACTTTATCTTTTATAAAGATAATCATTCATTTTCTTAATAATGGTGATCTACTAAAAATCCTTTCTAATCATTGATAATCAAAGAATCTGTAAAAATTTCACTCTAATATCATTTTATTTTTTTTTTTACATATAATTCATAAAAATGTATAGAGAAATTAAAAGATAAAGTAGGTTAAATATAATTATTTAAAAAAAAAGGGGATTTATAATGTATATGTTTTACTTTATTAAGTCGTTTTAGTTATATTCCAGGGAGGTAGCAATAAATCGCCTGTTGCTAGGGTAGGTGGGTATAAATCCAATGGGTGAGCTCCTCCTGCGAACCATGCCGTAGGAAGACAAACCTTTGTTGCATTATCTTGCCACTGTGCAAATAATGTATAACCATAAGGATATCCGCCTACAAGATCATGATTGTCATTGAAAGCTAAATGGCCCATTGCCCCAATGAATGGGTTACCTTCATCGACTCCTTCTAGTGAAGTTGCTACATCAAGATAATCAAATGATTGACTATCCTCAATTGCATATGCTATAAGGTATACTGCATCATAACTCCCTGATGCGGTATAAACTGGCTCATGAGAAAAATTACCAATATAGTTGGCATAATGTGCTTGTGTATATATGGTTTTGTTCGTGTCCATTATTGGTTGGAAAATTACTTCGTATTCACAACCTCCATTACCAGTGTTTGCCCAATGCTCACCTTTTTGTGCACCTACGTCAATACCAGCTACAAGACAATGTGGTTGAGAATTACCGTATTCAGTCATCATGAGGGCAGATCCTCCTGCAGAAAATAGAGGAAGAACAACTTGGGCTCCCTTTGATTCCATCTGAGACCAGTAAGCTTGAAAATCTGTTAATCCTGCGGTAGGTGGGGCGGCTACTTCATGAACAACTGTTATTCCTAGAGCCGCATATAGTGATTCGTTTAAACCCGCAATTATGGGTAATGTCCAATCTAGATCCTCCCTGATAAGACCAACCTGAGTTATATTTAGAGAACCTTTTTCACCAGGCATTGGCCATCCTAGCTGAGTAAAAGCCGCTGTAGGCATTGCTACTTGTGTGAGGTAGCCTATATATTTATTTAATTGATTTCCCAATTCAGTGGAGTTGATTGGCATGCATCTAAAGAAAGTTTTATATCTATTTGGATAATCTCTTACATTTTCGCAGAAATAATCTGTAGCAGCACCTGTACCCATAAAGATCTTATGTCTGTCCATTGCAACTTCAACATAGGATTTCAAAGCTTCTGTTCTAAAGCCTCCTACGAGAAATTCAGCACCATCTACGTCTATTATCTTTTGTATTGCAGCAACCCCTTTGGTTACATCCAAGAAGGGATTCTCTTCATCTGTATCCTCAGATACAAGCCCAATATAATAGGTTTCGCCACCAACATCAACCCCTCCTGCAGTATTTATTTCATATGCAGCTAACCATGAACCTTCCCATGCTCCCTCACCTGTTGTCCTTTTTGTATCACCAAGTACTCCAATCTTAATCATACGATCAGCCGCTACTCCTGTGACTCCTGGAGTCTCGTATTGAGCTCCTGCTGGAGTAGCAAGAAAGAACCAAGCACCTACACCGATACCCGTTCCTATTATAGCAATAAGTACAATTGCTAAAATTCTTTTTGTCATTTGTTCCATTTATTAGATCACTTCAATATTTATTTTTAATTTAACATGTATGTTTATTTTTAGATTATCAAGTATTAGTTCATTTTAACATATATTTAAAGTTTTCAACTTTTTATAATCAAAATCAGCTGATGTTAACAAAAATGTTTTAATAATAAAAAAAAAAAGATGTAAAATATTACTTATTTTGACATTTTCACAGAACAATGTTCACATAAATTTGAATTCCCACTATTATCCCTACAACAATAACTAAAATAATGAACAGTATTAGTGTGTAAAATCTCCATTTAATCGA
>JAEOTW010000144.1 GCA_016839655.1 Promethearchaeota archaeon
AACCAATTCGGTTTATAAGAGAAGTATTAAAATTTTTCTGTAAGCTTTTTGAAAATCAATATGAAAGAGAAATCCAAGGGTTATATACCAAATTCGAAGGAGATATCTCTGTGTTTCGAAAGGATCCTTACTCAAGACAGAGCCTAAATAAGGAATTGGATGAAATTTTTCATTTGAATTTAACTTCACCTTTCAAAATTGCCTCAACAAGAGGAAAAAAATTATCCCCTAATGCTAAAAAGATATTTCATTTTGCTAAAGTTCTTGCTCATAAGGAAAAAGGCCAAGTTTTATTAGAGAAGTTATTTAGAGAAGTTAGTAAGTCATTCACACTAAATAATGAAGAAATTGCTGATTTAATATATGCCTTAGTAGAAAGCGAAGCCTTTCAAATGATTGCCCAAGAGAAATCAAAAAAAAAATTTCCAATTCACTTTTAGAATTTCTAAGGATAAGGATTATCTTATGAAGATTGCAAGATCATAATTTTAAGCTAATTTAGAAAAAGAATTTAAACTAAGCATACAATATTTTTACTAATCAAATTCAATTAAACATAAAATTAAGGAGTAAATAAATTGAAATTAACAGAGATTATTGGTTTGAAAGAAAAACATGCTAATCTCTTAGCTGAAGCGGGTATTAAAGAGGTTGAAGATCTTTTACCTTTAACTCGTTATCAAATTCAACAATTAGCGCGAAAACTTGGAGTAACAGTTAATCTATTAGATAGCTGGCAGGAACATGCAGATTTAATGAGAATATCAGGGATAACTCCAGAATATGCTAATTTGTTAAACAAAATCGGCATTGATTCTGTAAAGGAATTTGCTTATAGAAATCCAAAAAGCACATTAGAAAAACTAAAACAATTAAAAAAACACAATCCTAAAGTAATTACAAAAATTCCAGCTCAAAAGGATATTGAGACGTGGATAAAGGAAGCAAAAGGTATTTCAGGTGCTCCAGAGAAAAAACCTGCTAAAAAACCAGCAAAAAAAGATGAACCTCCACCATCCGTTATACCAAAAATTGATTATGTGCCTATAGAAAAATTTAAGGGAGATTATGGAGAATACGGCGCAGATTATTGGAATAATAAATGGGAAACAGCTCCAATTATATACACTGGTAGAGCATTAAGAGCTGAATCGTACAAGAAACAAATAGATGTAGATGTCAAAGCTTTTATTAAAAAAGACGATGCTATATTATGGCATGTTATAACCCAGGTAGGATTACGGAAAGAAACACCAAACGAAACTGCTTTAGAAATACAAAATTTCGTTTGTAAATTTCTGAAGTATAAATATGATGATTTGACAGCAGAGGTACCAGAGTTTTGGCTCTTTCCATTTGAGAGTATTCAATCTGAGATTGGGGATTGTGAGGATGGCGCAATTCTAATTGCTGCCTTACTAATCAATGCGGGTATCCCTAGCTGGCGTGTAAAAGTAACAGCTGCAGAAGTTATTGCGGATCCGATATTTGCACCCTCAGATACTGAAGTAGGGGGGCATTCTTACTGTCTCTATCTTGCAGATCGCCCTGATTCCGAACGCAAGCTTGAATGGGTCATTTTAGACTGGTGTTACCTACAAGACCCAGAAGTTCCAATTGAGAAAAAGCCTCTTGCACGAGATGGTGGAACTGAGGGGGCCTACAAAAATGTTCTTTTTACCTTCAATGATGAATATTCCTGGGCTCAAACGGCACTAGAAATAAAAGAAGGAAGGATTAGTAATAATAGGACTACTTCTAAAGATGAAATAATTGCACCATTAGAGGATATCTTAAAACATTTGGCGACCGATGAATTAATTAAAATCTTTAGAAAATTGGGTATTAATATTGAATAAATTTAAGTAATTATTTCTTTTTTTTTTAATTCTTTTTCCTTTTTATTGAATAAAGATTCTCCACATTGAGGGCAGTAGGCTACTTCTCGACCAATTTCCGCTCCACAGTTGTTACACATGGTTTTAAATTCAAGTGTTGGAGGGATATTGTTCATAATGTTTTTGAAGGTTTGATTAAGAGCATTCTGAATTTCCGAAATTTTCTGAATCTGATCTCTACTAGGAAATGAGCGTATGAAAATTGAGGATAATTCTACCAAAAAATTCTCTATAAACTTCAGTTGTTCAAAAAAATTTTTACTAACCTTATATTTTAGGAGTTCTTCACCTGCTTCAGTTAAAGAATACACTTTTTTTATTGGTCCTATTGGACTTTTTACTTTTTGTGCTTTTAAAAAGCCATCCTTTTCTAATTTTCTTAATATGGGATAAATTGTACCAGATTGTGCTTCCCACGTGCCAGCAAAACTTCTATTCAAATTTTTTATTAAATCATATCCTGAAAGCTGTTGACTATTAAAGATTGTTTCAATTATGGTAAATTCAAGAGGTGTAAGCTTACTTTTTTGAAGACTATCAATTAATTCTTTTTTAACTATAGAACCTAATTCTTCTATATCATCTTCGAGATCTAAGAATTTTCCTAACCACATTTTAAGTTTATCCTAATTTTTTTTTTCTTGCTTCTTCCTCATTTTCTCTAATTCTTTTTCAATTGCACGTTCTTTTCTTGATTTAAACTTCCCGCTTTTTTCCGCTTTTCCGCTAAGATATTGTATATAGAATAATATATGCAAAATAACAGCTGCACCCCAAAAAATTGCAGGGAAAATAACCCAATAATAAGCTGAAAGTGTTGTAAAATTGATGATAAATAAGAAAAGCATGACAAAAATATATGATGTCAAATGATATATCACTCCACGTTTAGCCATTGGATAAACTCCTCTAGCATATAGAATATATGCCAAAACGTGCATAGTAAGGCCTACTAACCAAGAAAAAAGGGGGAAAAAAAACCAATACAATCCTGGTGTAGAGAAAAGATTCACGATAATAAGCAATATATTAATTAAGATAAAAATATATATATGAATCTTTACAGAAAACCTGAAACTTACTTTCTGTGCTGCTATTCTTCTTAAACTCTCTTCTGAAAATGCATTATTTTCATTCATAATTATTTCAATATTTGGGAAATCTAAAGTTTAATGGCTATACTTGTTTTAAATAAATTCCAATATATAAAGTTTTGTTGATTCTACATAGTGTTTTTTATACAAATAAGTAGAAAACTCTTAAAACCTTCAAAATTGAGCCTATAACTAATTCATGTTCTCGAATTTTTCATGAAAGATATATTATTCATTCTAAATTTCTATAATAATATCGATATCTCTCATTTCTTTTATTTAATACTTATTATATTCGGAATAATAAAATCAAAAAAGATGATTAATAGTAGCAAAAAGTATAAATATCAATTTGTGTACGTTATATAAGCTCTGGTCCAAATTAATCAAAGAGTTAAGGCATGTCGACATTAACAGAATACCTTGATAAGTTAGAAGCTTGGGATCAAAAGACTTTTCTTACTATTTATAAAAGTGGTTTTAGTAGAAGAATTAAGAAATTTGCTATTGTTTATAGTTTTTTGGGCTCATTGTACTTCTGGGGGCTTACTTGGATAGTTTGGTTTATTTATGGCTACATTACTAAGGATTATTATCTGTTAGTGCTTTTTACAGGAGGTTTTGAACAAAGCCTAATTATACATAGTATTATACGATACAAAATAATTAGAAGAAATCGCCCATTTATCACTCTTCAAAAAGAAGGAGTGAAGAAGCATGATGATTTTATTAAAATTCCTTATCTTATGAAAGAATCAGAAAAACAATCATTCCCTTCTGGACATGTTACATTTTTTCTATTATTTGGTTTTATTTTTGCTTTTTATTTTTCAGAGTTCTTTTGGATTATACTTGCTGTTTTTATCGTTTTATCAATCATTATGGCATTTTCTAGACTTATACTTGGCGTTCATTTCCCTATCGATGTTATTTTTGGGTTTGTATTTGGAGTTTTATATGCTCTATTATATCTTGGATTTACTTATGAGTACTGGGTTATTTTTTATTACTGGTTAGGAGAAACGTTTTCACCGTTAATCCATTTTTGGTTATGAAGATTATAAATCTTTTTATTTTTATTATCATTTCTTGCCTTTATTATGGTTATAGATAACAATCCAGAAAATTCTCAAGAAAAAACTGGTTTTATAATACTAATAAAAAGACTATGGACACATTTTCTAATATATAATTCATATGCCTTTACAGTTTCTACGCTATTTATTAATATTGTGATTATTGCATCAATAATGTGGCCCGCAGATGGATTATTAGCTTTTGAACTTCATGCTGGCGAGTTAGGAATTTTAACTGGAACATCAATTTACGTAATTGCATTTTCTGGTATTTTATTTGGTACTTTAGCAGATAGGATTTCTCGTATTAAATTAATGGCATTTATTGAGTTTATTTATAGTCTTGGTTTATTTTTTAATGGTTTTGTACCTGAAGGTCAAGGTTATATAACTTATAGTTTTTTCTTAATATTTAACTTAATCAGAGGTTTTTCAATTGGAGGCATATGGCCTCTTATTACTTCACATGCTAATGACTCTACAGAAGAAAAAGAGCGATCTCAATTTTTTGGTGCTATGACAGGATTTTTTCAGTTATTCCAAATTTTAGGAATGTTAGTTTCAGCAACATTGTTTCAAAATAATTATTGGAGGTATTATTTCATAATAATGGGTATAATAGTATTCTTTTTTGGACTGATAATAATGCTAAAAGGAAAAGAGCCTAAAAGAGGTGCTACCCGCAAAGAATTAAAAAATGTACTTTCAAATGAAAATATTAAGTATGAATATAAATTAAATAAAGATACAATAAAATCAACTATACTAAGACCAACTAATTTAATTGCATTTTTTGAGGGCATTTTTACTACAATATTATTGGCGGTTCCCGATTTTCTACTTATTGCATATATTACAAGTCCTCCGCGTAATGTTTCCTCATTTGCAGCGGCTATATTTTTGACGTTATTTGGATTGCCTGGAGGTGTAATTGGATCTTTTGCTTTTGCTAAGATTTCTGACCGTTTAAGTAAAAAAAATATCAAATACCGGATTTATATGATTGTCATATCCGCTATAATACTATTTATTGGTTTTATTTTTTTCTTTATTCTGCCAATTCCAAATATGACGGTTGATCAAGGAAATAGTATCATATTTCTCCTCTCTATCCCAACTTTTTGGATATTAGGTGTTATAATGTTTATAGGACGCTCATTCATTGGGCTCTGGAGTATAAATCAGCCACCTATATTACAAGAAATAAATTTACCTGAAGCACAAGGGAAAATTGCATCAGCCAATCAATTTCTAGAAGCAATTGGAAGTGGCACAGGACCAATAATTGCAGGATTTGTTTTAATGGTTTTTAATCAAAATTATCAATTAACAGTATTGGTAACATTGATTTTAGGCATAATGGGAGCTCTCCTATGGTTATTTGCTACTATATGGATAAATAATGATGTAAACCGTGTTTCAGATATTTTAAAGCAACGAGAAAGAGAATTGAATAATAATTATGAATCAGATTAATCAGTAGAGAGATCAATTAACCAAACATAAATTTTTATTTCTTTAGTTTCTTTTCCTAAATACCAATATGCAGCTACCTTCAAAAAATGGAAAAAAACAATCAGTACCAGATCAACACAAATTCACTTCAGATTTCAATTCAGTAATTTTTATAGTCTTATGGAATTCTTTAGGCTTTTTCTTCATTGAATTTATTATGAATTATTATATTTTTTGGATTTTAAATTATCCTGCTTATAATGTGGGAATTTTTTTTTCTTTTATTACTTTAGGAGGTTTACTCAGTTCACTATTTATAGGGTTTTTAACAGATCGCTATTCTAAGCGCGTTTTAGTAATGATAGGTTCCTTTGGAAGAGGATTATCATATTTTGGACTCTATATTTCAGTCATATTAGAGTCTCTTATAGGGATGTATTTTAGTGCTTTCGTTTTAGGATTAGGGGCATATATATTTTGGAATCCTCTTGATTCTATAATTTCTGAAAAGTCTTCAAAATATCATCGTTCAAGTGCGTTTGGAAAAAGAAGATTCGCCCTTGGGATGGGGATGCTTATTGGAACACTCGTTGGGTTCACAATATTCAGTATAGCAAACATAATCACTCCAGGAAATACCTTTTTAATATATGGTGCAATTCCTATATTTGGAATCTCAAATTTTTATGCAGGAATTCAATTTTCACGGAAAGTAGATGAGGAGAAGAAATTTATATATCCACAGAATGATGATGATTCTCTAATAGATCAGAATGTGGAGGAATCTGTAAAATCTTCAAATAAATCATCAAATTTTGTATATTTCTTGGGAATTGCAATATTGTTTTCAGGATTCCTTTTGAGTGCTGTTAATTATGGTTTTTATCGCCCTTATATCCAAACATATGTCCTTACATATATTAATTCCAATGCTGAATTAGTGGCAGCTTTTTACTTACCTACAGCATTAATCGGTGCTTTAATAGCGCCTAAACTAGGTACAATGGCAGACAAAATTAATACTTATTATGCTATTACTGTTGCTAGTATCCTAGGAGGGATAGTCACATGGTTAATCATTAATGCAGGGAATTTATGGGTTTTTGCGATTTTGCTGGTGGTCGATAATACAATAATGCTCACCGTAGGTTTCGTATTTGTGAATTTCCTAAGTCGTGTTTCTGTTAAACATCGTGGAAAGATTTTTGGTTTAATTACGATTTTTGAATCAATTGGAATGATTATAGGACCTGTTTTTGGGGGTATTGTCTGGCAAATTATTAGTCCACAAGCTCCCTTTATCATTTCAATTATTGTTGAATGGGCCCTAATATCATTCTTTGTTATTGGTATTTGGATTCTCAATCCGCACCTAGTAGAATCTATAGAAAATAAGAAAGAGATTTGAGGAAAAAATTAAAAATTTTATAATATCTATCAATACCAATCCGTAAAATCGTCTAAAGGGCGTCGTTTTCTTTCTTTCTCACCTGCTTTTTCACGAGCCTCATCTACTACCCCTATTGCTATAACCCCCATTAGTTCGAATTTATCCTTTGAAAATTTGAAGATCTCATTGACCTCTTCTTTTCGACCAATAATCTCGCCAATCCAAACAGCACCCAGCTCCTCTTGTGCGTGAACTCCTAATAATAAATTTTCCATAAAAGCGCCAATAGCTTGAATATCTTTTACTCTATCATATCCTCTTTCAAGATCTAAGAATATTACCAGATTAACATATGCGTCTTCTATGATACCTCCATATTTAGAAAGTTCCGAAAGCATTCTTTTAACTGTGGGATGAATTACTACACAAACTCGCCATGGTTGACTATTATTTCCAGAAGGTGCCCATTGAGCGCATTCTAAAATATTTAAAATTGTTTCCTTATTAATTTTCTGATAAATAAAGTTTCTAGAACTCTTCCTCTGTTTAATAAACTCTATAAAATCACTTTTAATAAGATCCATATTTTAACCATATTTTAGCAATTATTAAATACTTTTCCAAACTCGCCATGTTTTCGAGGTATTATGTAGGTATATATCTAAATATTTCTTCTATTTATCTTATTTAGAATTTATAATAACAGTGAATAGAAGAATGATAGTCTTTTTTTAGGATAGGGTATCGAGGTTATAGATATGGGTAAATTATGGGGAAAAAAAGATAATAATACGCTTCTAGGTTCGGCACATGAAACAATGGGATTTTCTAAGGAATATTCTTCATTGCTTCAAAGTTTTGTTATAAGAAAATATGATTTTACTAATCTTAATCAAGTAGAAGACATAAAGAACCAATTATTGAAGAGAAAAATTTTGATAATAAATGCAAAAGATGTTCTTGAATATGTCGATGTCTCAGAGCTTAAGAGAACTATAGAAGATTTAAAATCTTTCTTACAAGAAAATGGAGGTAGTATGGGGAGATTGGGAGATCATTATTTAATAATGACTCCTAATGCAAATATCAAAATTGCTAACTAGGTTTTTATCTCTTTTTTCTTTCTCTGAGGATTTCAATAAAACTCTCAATTTGATTGAGAACTTGTGTATCATTCATTTTACGAGGGTCATTCATATCACTCGTTATGACGAGGGAAGGAATATCAGCCTCTTGCATTAATTTACGTTTTAAATCATACATTCCACAGGCATTTGGACGACAAGAAAGGTTGTCATGTAATAAAATTCCGTCAATTTTCCACTCTCTTACTGTTTCTTTGAGTTTTTCGAATCTTGTTTTAAGATCATAAATGTACCAAAAACTTAATACTAATTCAGCCATTGTTTCAACTGGATTATTAATCACCATTTCTTTTGTCAGATTGGGATTTGTGTATTTACTGAAAGCATATACATAAGTTTCATAAACAATAATAGCGTTCCATCGCTCTAAATTTGAAAAGAATTTTAAGTTATACCAGAAAGGGATTCCAACAAATGCTAGTCTATATTCTTCTTGTTCCAATGCTCCAATTCCATTATCCACACGCTGCTTCGCTTCTTTATACATTTTTTTATAGAGTCTAATAGGCGACTTTAATCCTGGCATAGTAAAAAGTGGAAATAATCCTCCAAACGTATCCCTTGTAGAAACAGGGCAGGGAATGTTTTTTCTCAATGCAAAGACATCTTGCCAAACTTTTCCGAGTTCATAAGAATTAATAGCAATTTCCTTACCCTTCTCTGGGTTATACTCGTTCCCAGTTATTTCCGTAATGAAATCTAATAATTCCCAGAGTTGTTCTTTAATATATTTTTTGTAATATTCTCTTTGTTTATTAGTTGTATTACTTACCACATGTGGTACATCTATTGTGAAATGAGGTACATTAAATATCTCAGCTTGTACCTGAAACCAATTAACATGGGTATCACAAATTACATCACTGGATAACATAAAGGTTGGTTTTCTTGTTCCACCTACACTCATATCTGCTTTATTTAATACAGCTCCTACATTTGTTTTAAAGTAGGAACATAAGTCATAAGAGTAACCTTCTTCTTCTGCTAATTCAATAAATTGTTGGGATTTTTTTAGGGCTGCTGAAATTGTTGCTGAATTCTCTGGAAGCATTGGCTGTACATTCATAGTATATAATAACTCAACCGGTGTACCAGCTGTAGCCCAAGCGGTAGGTGTCCCATCTCTGTGGGCTTGTTCAATAGCTAAAAAATGCCTACCCATCTCATTTTTTAATTTATTAGTAGCATTTAACATTTTACCTGTTGTTTTAGTTGTTGACATATTTTAACCTCTTTTAAATTATTTCTTTAAATGCTTCAAATCTTGTTGTTAATTGTTTATATGATTCTCTATTATACTCCATTTCAACAAAAAGATACGGAATTCCTAATTCTTTAAATTTTTTATTAAAATAAGGATGGTCATATAAAATTGGTTCACAAAATTTTTGAGCCATATTTATAACTCCATCAACATTGTATTTTGTGGCTAAATCTTTTATAACTTCAAATCTATTATAAGAAGGAAATTTTGTAGAAAAAATAGGCTTATTCAAATGATATTTTGCTAAGGCTTTAACTGGTTCTTCAATTTCATCAACACTTTGCCAAAAATATTTAGTTCCAATGCAAAGATCGTCAATTATAATATGAAAACCTACACTTTCAAGGAATTTGATGAATTCTGTATCATCTATAACTGATCCTGTTAATAAAACTTTTTTTAATTTTTTATCTGGTTGTGTATTTTGAGTTCTTAATTCTTCTAATTTTGATTTAAGCATTATTAAAGCATCCTTTTTATCTAGTTGCTGTACACTTTTAACTAAAGCGTGAAAATCAGAGCCTTTTAAAACCAGATTGGATCTATAATCTGAGAGTTCTCTTAACAGAGCTCTAATTTGGTTCATTAATTTTATCGCATTACCAATTTTTTCTGGAGTAATACTTACATTAAATTTTTCCTCTAATTGGTTGATTAATTCATTAATATCATCTATAAAAAATTTCAATGCCGCTTGATTACGCTTCAATGGTGCGTTGAGGAAATAGAAAAACTCGAGATTTACGCATTCCAGCCATATATCAAATTCCCGATTAGTACAATCACATCCGTGTGTGGTAATAATTCCTTTAACATCATCATCCACCCCTTTAATCGCTTGTTCTAAAAGATTTTTAGCCCATATGCAATGATTTGGGGGAACATGTTGGTTAGCTTTATCGGTACTTATAGTAGGATCTCCAAATAATCTAAATGGTACCATACCAGCCGCTATAATAATCTCTTCAGGAGTCTCAACTGCACTATCTAGGATAGCTATTTTATTCATACTCATACCTTCTATTCTAATTTTACATCCTAAAATCCTATAGTTCTAAATCTTGAAATATTTAAAAAAATATTTATTTAATCCTTCTATTTAATCTTTATAGCAGAAAATAAATTTCGAAGGTTTTCGTTTCAATGTCTCAACAACAAACGCTCCATCGTACGTTATCAAAGGCGATTCTCAAAGATGAAGTAAGAATCAAGCTGAAGATTTGGAACACATACTTAACAGGAAAACTTGCCAAATTCGATAATTACATGAATTTAATTGTTACGGATGCTAAAGAAATATACTTTGGGCGTGGTGGAAAGCGTTCGAAAGATTTAGGTGTTGTAATGATTCGTGGTGCGAGTATAATATTTGTTGGACAAGATAGAGAAAAATTAATTTTCGCTCAAGATGAAGAAGTAAAATTAATGCATAGAAACGAAGCTGAAGATTCATAAACAAGGAGTGATTAAAAATGGGAAAAGGAACACCTAGTAAAGGAAAAAAGAATAAAGCAGCAAGCCACAGAACATGTCGTCGATGCGGAAGACATTCATTCCATCGTCGAAAGCGTTATTGTGCGTATTGTGGATTTGGAAAAACTGCTACCTTAAGACAGCCAAGTTGGCGTAACAGAACCGCTCCTTTCAACGGAAAGAAATCTTTTTATAGAGGTACTAGAAAAGTAAAAGCTTAAGTTCCATAGATCTCTGCTTATAAAGGTGAAAATTCTAAACTAATTCTATTAACTCAATTCTAAAATTTTATATACAGTTGCCTAATTTTCTAATTTTGAGTCAATTAATTATAGTTTTATTAAAAGCAAATTTCTAAAGAGATTTTAATTTAAATAATCATGTTATTCAATAACAATATATTAATTGAAAATATTAATAAAGAACTCCAGAGATTAGAGCATTTAGGAGAAATTATAGGTACTGCTGTAGTGAATCGAAATGGTTTATTGATTTCCTCAAGATTACCAAGAGATATTGATGATAGAAAACTAAGTGCTTTAGCAGCTACAATGTTTGGAGGCATCGAAACAGCTACTTTGAATTTTGAGAATAATCAAATTAAAAATGTCACTGTAGAATATCAAAATTACCAATTGATAATTGTGGAAATAAATGAAAAAATTATTTTGGTTTCTCTCTCCGATATAAATGCGAATCTAGGATTGATTTTTATTGAAATTGAAGAAAGTATAAAAAAAATAAAAGAAATAATTAAAGAGTGATGCATCATCTTAACTGAGAAGCAAAAAGAAAGATTTACAAGACAAATTATATCTCCTTTTATTGGAGAAAAAGGTCAAGAAATAATTTCGAAACTTAAAGTCCTGCAAATTGGAGTTGGGGGTTTAGGTTCACCCTTTGCACTATATCTTACAGCCGCAGGTATAAATGAATTAACAATTATTGATAATGACATCTTAGATATTTCTAATTTACAGAGACAGATACTTTATAATGAAACTCAGATTGGAAAGGAGAAAGCAAAATCGGCAAAAGATGTGTTGGTCAAACTTAATTCAGATATGAAAATTAATGCTTATAAGGATTATATTGATGAAATTTCTATAAAAAAATACCTCAAGGAAACTCAATATGATTTCATTGTAGATTGTTCTGATAATTTCCAAACTAAGTTTTTGGTTAATAGAATTGCTGTAGAAAATAATATAAAATGTATTATCGCCGGAATAAAAGATTTCTATGGGCAAATCATAACTATCAGACCTAAAGAAAGTGCTTGTTATGAATGTGTTTTTTCTTCTATTGATTCTTTACCTGATGAAGGGCCTCTTCCTGTAATAGGAGTTACTCCTGGAATTTTAGGGACACTAGAAGCTCTAGAGGTGATAAAAACTGCGTTAGGACTTCCAAACTTAGAAAATAAAATTCTAATGGTAAATCTAATAGACTTAAGCTTTAATATTATTGACATTGTAAAGAATGAAAATTGTATATGCATGTTATGAGTAGATAATATAGTAAAGAAGAATTTAATAGTCCATGAATTCTGGGTTTTTTTCAAAAAATTCTTTAAATCTTTTACCATTTTTGACGTAATTACCAGAAGTTTTCTCCCCTATGAATCCTTCTTCTTCTGGTAGATTCTTCAAGAATTTAGCCGGAACACCAGCCCATAGTTGTTTAAACGGTACTTCCTTATTGGTAATTACTGCCCCCGCTGCAATCATTGCGCCATCATTAATTTTAGTGTTATGAAGCACATTACTACCGATACCAATTAAACATCCATTTCCTATTTCTGTTGGTCCGTGGATCATCGCATGATGTCCGATTATGCATTCTGACCCAATAGAAACTGAAGTATGCATTTCCATATGAATTGTAACATTTTCCTGGATGCTTGTATTCTTCCCAATCTTAATCGGTCCTGAATCTCCTCTTAGAACTGCTCCAAACCAAATATTACTCCCTTCTCCAATGGTCACATCTCCTATGATAACAGCAGTCGGAGCTATATATGCTGTTTCATGAATTTTTGGTTCTTTTCCTGTTCGTGGACATGGCATTATTATTGTCATAGTTTTTCTTATCCTAATTATTCAAAATTTTAGATAAAGTCAAATATAAGAAACTTATATTAATATAAAAATGGAGAACTAGATTTTAATCAAATAAATTTGCTTCTTGAATTATTTTTTTATGATCAAATGCTAACTCTAATTCTTTCAACTGTTCAATTGGTATAAGTTCTACTTCTTTGGAATCATCTCCACTTCGTAAATCTTTAGTATCCTCAACAATGCATTTGTAAGCCGTACTTTGAATATTTCCACGTGGATCACGTCCCTCCTCATCAAAAATACCAATTTTTTCTATTATCTTTACAATGAGGTTTGTCTCTTCTTTAATCTCTCTAAGTAATGCTTGCTTTGGATTTTCTCCTTTTTCTACAAAACCCCCTGGAAGAGCATAAAATCCTTGGTAGGGGGGGTATTTCCGCTTTATAAGTACAATATTACCCATTCTATCTTCTATAACTGCATCGACAGCATTTCCAACTTTAACCTTTTTTACCTTTATTCTTGTATATATATTAAAGATTATAGTAAGCATTAAGATCCCTGTTATTATTGATGCAATTATAAAGTTTAACAGTACCGTTCCAATATCCCCTTCCTGTAAACTGAAAGCAATCATTATCACTGCACCCAAATCTGCTAATATCCCAGCTCCAAATAATAAATTTAGCAAATTGAGTCCTTTTACAGTTACTTTTTGAATTTCTTCATTTTTCTTGTGATATAATTGTTGCATTGAGTCATAAATGATATTGAATTTCTCATTAATTCTGTTGACTATATTTTCAATTTCAAATTCATTTAAAAGATGCTTTAGTACTGTTGTGTAATGCTGTCTTCTATTATAATCCAATTCATTATATATCAAACTTAAATTTGTTTGAATTAGTCCTCTTAAAAATCTTAAATTTCTAATTTTGTTTTCAATAGTATCAACATCTTTAAATTCTTCTGATTGTGCTTTCAGGAACAAATAATCAAGTGATTCATTAATCAATCTTAAGGCAAATAAAACTGCTCTCATTTTAGGGGTCGGGTTGAGAACAAATTCTTTCATATAAGATTCAAAGAAATTTTCATAGTTTTCTTCCTCCATATATATGAATCCAGAATTTCTCCGAATGAAATGCAATTCAGAGAGTCGATTAGATAAATTATTTTCAATACGCTTATCATAAAGAGTTTCAGAGTAATCTTCCCATTGTCCAGAATAGATTTCTGTCCAGTATCCTATATCTCTTTTATGCTTGTTAATATTCTCTTTCGTCCATTTAATAGGATCAGGTTTTAATTTATTGGAAGTCACAAATATATAAATCGGACTTTCTAAATCGAAAATAATGCCCCTGTTTTCATCCTTTTTGGAATAGGCTCTTAGGAATGCTATTAAAATTTGGGGTATCTGCTGAATAAAGCTTGATTTAATATTTACCTTTTTCAAAGGTTCGCTCTTAAAATATTCCACTTCAAATTGAAAAAATCCAAGTGTATCATACTTCCGTTGGTTATTCTCATCCTCATAAGGAAAATTCTCTAAGTAAGGTATCCACTTACATGATAAGGAGATCTCTTTTGCCATATCAATTATTGTATCACCAAGTTCATCCCTAATTTTGTGATAAATATCTTCTTTTTTCAGATTATTTAAGCGCTCTTTGACTTTTTTCTCAATCTCTTGACTTTTTTTATTTCCATCGACAAGCTGTGTATTCAAAAATGTACTTATAAACCAGAATTCCTCTTTATATATAAATTCCATAATAAGAAGTTAAATTTAATTAAATATATTAATTTTAATAAAAAAAGGACTTATTTGTATTTAATTCTTTTAATGACATAGTCTGTTTATAATTTTCTAATTAAAAATGACAGTAAAAGAATTACAGCAGGAAATACTTAAATTAAAGAAAGAGAAAGATATTCTTATTCTCGCTCATTATTATCAACCGATAGAGATACAAGAAATCGCGGATTATAGAGGAGACTCCCTTGGATTATCTCGTAAAGCTAATAATGTTAATACAGAATATATTATCTTTGCAGGGGTGGATTTTATGGCAGAAAATGCGTCAATATTAAACCAAGATAAGCATGTTCTAATACCAAATTATGAGTCTTGTTGTCCAATGGCAGCTTTTCTTACCCCCGAAATGGTTAAAGAGTATAAGCAAGAATATCCGGGACTACCAGTGGTAGTATACGTAAATTCAACAGCTGCGGTTAAAGCTGAATCTGATATATGTTGCACATCTTCAAATGCAGTCAAAATTGTGGAAAAAATTAGTAGAGATTTTAATATGGAATCCGTATTATTTGGTCCAGATGCAAACTTAGCGGATTATGCTGAACAATTATCTGGTATAAGATGTATTCAAATGCCAGATATTGGTCACTGTTATGTGCATTCACAGATTGAAACAAAGCATATTTTTGAATCACAACGAGAACATCCTAATGCAGCAGTTATAGTTCATCCTGAATGTAAAAGGGAAGTTAGAGATCTATCTGATTTTGTTGGATCAACAGCACAAATGTATAATAAAGTTAAGAATAGTGCAAGTAAAGAGAAAGAATTCATCGTTGGAACAGAAATTGGACTTATAGAACGAATGGCTCAGGATTTTCCGAGAAAATCATTTTACCCTGTGAAAGAAAAATTAATTTGCTATAATATGAAAAAACATAACCTTGAATTGATTAAATATATTTTAGAGAATTCAGATGATTCTACATTTGAAATTAAAGTTCCTCCTAAAATTGCACAGCGAGCTATAAAACCAATTGAAAAAATGCTAGACTATTCTTGAATTAATAGAGATTTTATTAAAAACAGGAAGTTGTCGAAATGGCTAATTTGATACTTCTAACTTGCTGCATTACCATTATCGCTATTTTTGGAACTCTTATGATTATACTTTATTTGAAAAAGTATAAAGGGTTATCTACTGATACTTGGAAACCGGGTGCTGCTTGGTTACGTGCCTTAATCTATTTTTCATTTTGTAATATATTTATTGCTATCTCAGGTACATTAGAACAAATAATAATTCAACCAATATTCACCATGGAACATATTATGAATCCTTTTTGGATAATCTACTGTATTATATGTTTTACTTATATTTTCCTTGCTTATTGGATCCTGTGGTCTCGTATGACACTTACTTTCGACCGCAGATACTACTTAGGTTTAGAAATAATTTTTGGGGTGTTATGGGGATTTAGTACAGGTGGCTTGCTGCTTTCCTTTTATCATCTTTGGAGTCTAGTGGTTGTTACTGGATGGGTAAAATACTTACTTAGCTTTGCTACTATGGGCCTTTGGCAATATTTTATACAAGATTACTTCTGGGATATTTACGTTAGTCCTGAACATGACACCCCTAAATCAATAAAGATTAAAACTCTCGTATGTCACATCCCTAATATAGCGATCTGCTTAGGATTTCTTATAATTTGGAATAATTATGCGATTTACATAGCACTCCAAACTTTTGCTCTGATGGCATCAACAATATTTCAAAAGTTCCCTGCTCCTTGGGCTAAAGGGAATTTTCATGCCCCAATGGTTAAACCAGGAATATTTGGACTTCCTCGTGGTAGAGGTTATATAGATGAAAATTGAGATTTTATAAAAGACGTAATTAGAAAAAATCTGAAATCCTTTTCTGATATCTATCATCCAGAAACTTCAAAAAAGCACCTGTAGGTTTTCCTGACCAAATTGCATTTAAGTTAGTTTTTTTTTCAAATCTTTCTATAATTTTATAGTTAAATTGGAATTGGTCCATAATTTCACGGAGTTTAAACAACCATTTTACAAAATTTTTATACAATCTACCATTGTTGCTTGCTTTAGAAGTATGAGTTTTTTCATAATACTTTATATCTTTTTCTGTATATTCTGTATAATATCTGAAATTTTGCCCCATCCAAAAAAAACGTGAAACTGAATCCGAAAACTTTTTAATTCTACATCCTGTAAGTTTAACTGTTTTAAGATTTGGTAAATCATTTAAACTATCTGGAATTTCTTCTATATTGATATTTCCTGAAAGATCTATAAATTCAAGGCTATTTTGGCTCTCTAATCCCTCTATTTATTCAATATAATTATTTTTTAAATAGATTTTTTTTAGATTATTAATATTTTCTAATCCTTTTATTTCACTTATTCTATTATTGCTTAAGTCTAATTCAATAATCTCTTCTGAATTTTCAATTAATCCTTTAATATCTTCTAATTTTTCAATCATTTTATTTTTTAAATTTACTTTTGAATTTGATATAAGCCCGATTAGTGCATCATTATAAGAAATGATTTTAAGATCCAAATCATTGAAATTTATTTGAGCCTTATTTAGAAATTTTAGTATAGGAAAGCTTCTTACACGTTTATATTTATCATATACAATTTCTACAAAAGTTTGCCTTATCGAATCTGGGATCCTATCTATTGCCTTTAATAAAATTAAATATTTATAAGTAAAACGAAATCTACTTATAAATTTTGAAGTAAGTTGTTTTATTTCGCTGATTGAATCTGGATCTTCAGAATTGGCTAATAGGGGTATGATTTTTCTGGAATACTCATCAATACTTGGGAAATCGATGTCAATTAACATACTTTCAAATTCATCTTCTGTTAAATAGTGCAAATATCCATTCTGAGTTAAGAATCTAATAACTGTAGGATGCCCAGTTGCATATCTTATTGCTATTTCTTCTTTGAATTTACGTTTAGCAATAGGATCACCGGCATCAACAAGTGCTTTTAATAAAGGGAAAGCTAAGTTTCGATGAAGAATTCTGGTATCATACTCATTATCAGCCCAAGCTTGTATGTTTGAACAGTGTCCCCAAAATTCTGTTTCGGGAGGAACCTTACGATGATCTCGTTCCATAGACCGATCAAGTTTAACTGCTGCCTCATCGATCGAATTAATTTCATCATATTCTTCAATTCTACTAACAGGAATATTGAGTAAAAGATACATGCATTGCCTGAATAATCGATTTTTCACATAAATATTAGTTCTGCCCCCTTCAAGCTTTAAACTAAGAAGAGAGTTAATTTTGAATTCTTTCACTTTATAGATATGTCTAACTGAAATGAAAAAAGCAATTATTGAAATTATTGAAACTGCAAATATCTGATATGGATACATATTTCAGATAGAATAGGATTTTTGGTAACAGAGTTAAAGATAAATCTGCTTTTCAATATTAAAACCCCCATGATTTTAAAATTTTTAAAAAAATCCAATTTCCATTTGAATTATAATATGAATAATTTATTCAGATTGCGTTGTAAGTACATTTAAGTTCAAGTTAATGTTAGATCCGTCTAAAATCGCTTTTTTTATTAATTTTCCTTCTTCCGATTGTGCTAATTTTTTAGATTGAGTAACTCCTTCCATGAATTTTTCTCTTTCAATATCTAGAAATCCCATTTCTATTGCATTCTTGATTATTAAGTTCAATACTAATAACTGAAATTGCTCTTGAACAGCACTCCATATTAACCCCATTTTCTTTAATTGTTCTGTTAATTCTTCAGCTAAAATGTCCAAATCATAAATCATATCATAGATACCTTCTTGTAAATTAATAATTTCATCAATTAATTTGTCTTTTATGAGCCTAAGTGTTGTTGTTCCTACTAAATCTTCTTCGTGAAAGAAGAAATCATGATTTTCACGTTTAATTAGGTAAAATCCAAAATCATTTTTTATTAATTTAAATCTGGCTAAATAATTGATAGCTTCTTTTGAAACATTATATACCTCGCAAAATTGATCTAAACTTAACTTATAACCCGCAAATTCTTGAGAACTTGATTCATCAAAATGCCAGTAATTTTTTGCAAAAGCACCTTGACCTAAAATTGAATTATAAAATATATAAAATAATGATAAATACAAATCTCGATCTTGTTGTAAATCAAAAAAATTGTCTCCAATTTTAGAGATGATTCTTACAATATGGATTATAAAATGTGCTTCAACATTTATTTCTTTATAGAAATCTATTAAATTTTCAAGTTTTCTAACATTATCTTTTAATTCATTGACTATAAATAATTCATCCTTTAATTTTAGTGGTTCTTCTCCAAGTTTTTCTATACCCTTCTCTGTAATAACGTAAGCACGGTATTGTTTATTCGTTTGTTTATTGGTAACTATTCTTTGTTCCACGTTATTATTTCTTCTATGGTTAATAAGGTATTTAGAAACGGTAGACCTACTTAAATTTGAATATTTGATGATATTAGTAAACCTTTGTGGTCCTAGATTTCTAAGAATGAACAATATTCTTCTACTATTATCTTCAATGCTACTGGCTTTTTTTAATAATTCCACCTTTAATTTTTTTGAAATATTCCAGCTCTCCATATTAATCATATATTAGTCCAAATATATAAGGCTATACTTTTTTCCTGGACTTAGTTCGAAATTATATTAAAATACGAATGTTTATGATTTTAGTATATTTTTTATTATTTGAAGGTAAAGCTTTAAAAACTATGATTTCAATATGAGAATTTAGTAGTATATTCAAACTAAATTACATTGGAGAAAAACTTACTATGAAAGATCCAAATATCTTGAAAAGAATTGAAACAATTGAAGATAGATTAGATAGAATTGAAAAACGTATTTCACATATAGAACAGAAAATAGGTCGATTTCCATCACGTCCATTTCCAAAACCAGACCCTTTACATCCTCCAGGTCCTCCAGGGCCACCTGAACCTCCAGGGCCACCTCCAGAACCCTTTAGATTTTAGTTTATGAACAAAAAATCATTCAAAAAAGATAATGAAGAATTTTTATCACTTCCAAACCAAAGTTCGAGATCTTGAACGAAAATCCTTATCTAATCATACTGATAATTAATATTTAATATAAATAAGTTTATGAAAATACAAAGGGGTGTGATAAAAAATTACCCAATATAGGTTTAGGCTAACAGGAGTCCCTCCAGATCAAGCTATAAAATTAATTGAATTAGATCCAAATAATTCAATTGCAGAAATTAAAAAAACAGTACAGCGTGAGTATAAATTAAATCCGATTTTAGCTATACAATTCATTTTTAAAGGTAAAGTTTTACCTGACCAACTGAAGTTTGCAAAGATTGGTATTCATCCTAAAAAGGATGTAATTACTGTAATGGCCACTCAAGCGGGTGGAATTTAAACAGTTCCTATTAAGGAGACGTATTTTTCACGGGGTTGTTAAGAGAAAAAATATCGGTTTATTTTTTCTCTTTTTTTTTATTATTTTATCAAAATAATTTATTAATGTTCTAAAAAAGAAATTTCAGGGAAATCTTTAAATTTAGTGTTAAGAATTTCGATAATCTGTTTTGAAAAAGATTTAAAATTTGAAATCTCTCCATTAAAATTATCGAGAATTTCTTTATATTGAGTGAGAAAGCTAGAAATTATTGTTTCAGAAATTTCTTCTAACTTTTTTTTATCAAAATCTACATTTTCACATTTTAAAACAAGATGATAACTGGATTCATGAGTATAAAAGAAGAAGAGAAAACTATCTAAGACTAATGTTCTTAGGCTTTCTTTAAAGCTGTTTTTTGTAAATCGACAAATTATATCAAAATAGCTTGCTAAGGATTGTTCATCATTTAATTTATCATTATTAATAAAATTATGATAAAATAAAGCGATTCCTGCCTGATCTATAATCATTAATTCTATGATCATTTTTATTACATATTCTTATCTGGAATTTCCAACTAAAATTATGGAATAACTTATTTTTAAACTTTTATTCTAGATTTTATAGAATTCGGAAAAATATATTCTCTTGAATTTATTACGTGAATCTTCTATATAAAGCATATTATTTGTTTAATAATAAGCTAAGATATATGTTATTTGATTAATTAAAAAACAATAATAGAGTAATAATTATCTTCAAACAAAATACATCCTTTATATAATCAAGGTACGTATAACAATAATGTGAAAAACATGGCTTGGGGTGGTTCATTAAATAAAGAAGGTTCTAATCACATTAGAAAACTTAGAGAAGCGGATAAAGTTATCGGATTTTTAGAGAGTTTAAAGAAGGAACTACAATCTGAAGAAAAAGAAGTCCTCTCTAAAACTGTCGAAATAATAATAGAATATGTTACAAAAATCTCAGAAAATAAGAAGTAAGATATTATATCTTCAACATGATTTCCTTGATAATCTCAATAATCTGATCTGCTACTTTTTGGATAGTGTCTGTTAAATGAATTTCAAAAAATGGAAGATCTTCATGCTCACTTCGCTCTTCGAGTGAGATTTCATCTTCCTTATACAAATTTAACTCAGAAAATCCCTCAAGACTCTCTGGTACAATTCCAATCATAAATACCTTCAAATCAATTAATCTTTCTACTAATAAATCAACAACAATATGGATAGGGATTGTATGGGAAGATATAGGTACAGATTCTTGAATATTTTCTCGTTCAATTATAGCAACGGTTCCAGGAGGTTTACTTAAAGTACATGTATCCAAAAGGATGAGATGAGATGGTTGAAATTCTATAACTTCTTCAATTCTACTCATCGGATCAATGCCTGCATTAATAAAATGGAATTTTTCATTTGAATTTCTCAAAAACTCACTAATAATGTAAGGTCCGACACCATCATCACTTAATTTTTCCTCCCCAATTCCTATAAATACTAATTTCCTAGCATTTTGTAGCTTTTTTAAAAGCTTGGATTGTAATTCCTTCATCGTTTTAACATTATTTATTGTATAATTAAAGATTAGAACGCTAATTTTGTGTATGATATTGAAACGACTTATTAATATTATGAAAAATTAATTAACTTGTAGATTAATAATTTCATATTTAAGAAACATTGTATAAAATTAAATTAGAGGTAATATTCTTTAAAATTACTCTTTTATAATAAACAGCGAGCTTTTTTACAAGAGAATTGAATGTAGAAAAATTCCTTCTGAGAGGATAATATTTGGATAAAAATAGTAGTGATAATATTTTTTCAAATAAACAATTTATAGAGATAATAAATAATTTAGACATACTTTATTTTAGAGGAGAACTTAGAGGAAAAATATTATTTCACAACAATGCTCTAAATAGAATCCTCGGATTAGATACGTCCATAGATTTGACTGGATCCCCATCATCTCAGTTTTTCTCTGATTCTAAATTACAAGAGAAATATTATAATGAATTAGAGAAAAAAGGATTTGTAAAAGATTTTGTTGTGAAAATAAAGAATCCAAAAGGAGAAGTCCTTTATATACAACTCAATTCTCATCTTATTAAAGATATTAGGCTAAATCGTAAAATCGTAGAAGGAACTGCGGTTGATATCACAGAGAAATATATTTTAGAGCAAAATTTGAAGGAAACCGAAAAAAGATTTAATTTAATTGCTAACAATACAAATGATTTAATTGCTATATTAAACAAAGATTTTGAACATATTTATATTAATGAAAATGCTTATTACTCCGTTTTAGGCTATAAAAAGGAAGAGGTTATTGGGAAACGCCCTAGAGACTTTACTCACCCAGATGACCTTAAACGAGTTTCTAAATCATTGAAAAAGGGATTACTAAAAGGCGAATTATCAGAAGAATACAGAACTAAGCATAAAAAGGGTTATTATATATGGATTGAACTTAAAGGTAAATTTTTAACTGAAAATGGAGATATAGTAGGAGCAATTTTAATATCAAGAGATATTTCAAAACGTCAGGAAACTGAGCAAAAGTTAAGAATATCTGAAGAAAAATATAGGAGTATGGTTGAAGATGCACAAGAGGGTGTGTGGGCTTTAGATGAGAATGAAAATACTATATTTGTTAATCCAAGAATATGTGAAATGCTTGGTTATACTAAAAATGAAATGATGGGAAAAAATTTACACTCATTCATTCCTGAGTCAATGGAACCATTAATACAGGGTAATCGGTCAAAACGTGAAAAAGGAATTAAAGAGACCTACGAATTTCAATTACTTAAAAAGGATGGGAGAATAATTTATATTGAAGTACACGCAGCTCCTATAATGGATGAGACTCAAAATTATAAAGGTTCATTTGCCTATATTACTGATATTACAGAAGGGAAAAAAGCAATTCAAAAAATACAAGAATCTGAAAATAAATATCGGACATTGTTTGAATCAAGCACAGATGGAATGTATTCTGCAAATATGAATGGTCGGTTTATTGAAGTTAATAAGGCATTTCTTGAAATGATCGGATACTCAAAAAATGAACTACTAGAAATGACTAATCGTCAGATAACTCCAACGAAATGGTATGAAATAGAAGATAATAACCTATTGACTCAATTATCCGTAGGAGAAAGTAAGGTTTATGAAAAAGAATTTATTCACAAAAATGGTAATATCTTACCAGTTAGTATCAGATTTTGGATATTACAAGATGAACAAGGTGATCCTCATAGAATATGGGCAATTGTGCGAGATATTACAGAGAGTAAAAAAATGGAATATAAATTAAAGGAAATTAACCGACTAAAATCTGAATTTTTAAGGAGAGCTTCACATGAATTAAAAACTCCATTAGTCTCCATCAAAGGATTTTCTGAGTTAATCCTATCAAAATATTCTGAAGATCTAAATACAAGTATAATTTCAAACTTAGAAGAAATAGATAAAGGATGTGAAAGATTACAGAGCATAATTAATAACCTTTTACAGACCTCTAAATTAGAATCTACTGAATTTAAACCAAAATTTGAAAGGGAAGATTTGTCATTTCTTATTAATTATTGTGCAGAAGAATTGCACCCTCTTGTAGCAAAAAGAGAACATTCAATTAATATAGAGATTCCTGAATCCATAATAACAAATTTTGAAAAGGAAGAAATTCACGATGTAATTTCAAATTTACTCTTAAATGCAATAAAATATACACCTCCTAAAGGATGGATTGATATTAGAGCTGAAATTGTTGATGATTTTGTTGTTATTTCAATAAAAGATAATGGAATTGGATTTAGCAAAGAGGAAAAGAATAAAATCTTTCAACAATTCGGAAAAGTGGAACGTTATGGGCAAGGTTTAGATTTGGGAATTGATGGTTCTGGTTTAGGCTTATATATTTCTAAAAAAATTATAGAATCTCATGGAGGGAAAATATGGATGGAATCTGAAGGTAGGAATAAAGGGAGTACTTTCTATTTTTCACTTCCACTTATTAAAGATTAGTTTTTTAGGGTAGTTGTTTAAGAAATACAAATTCCTACCTATCTTTTATATTTTAATTTTACTTAATTTAAAAGTAGAGAGAAAAACTCGTAAAAATTCATTAATTATAAATAATTCATATTTAATGTGATATGACAGAAGATTTAGATGAAAAAACCGAGAAAGTTCAATTAGAAGGGATAATTGAAAAAGATAAGGTTGTACTGTCAAATAATAAAGCTATTGAAGAATTTTACAGTACATCTTATATAGGTACCATAGAGTTAAATGGAAATGAGAAAGAAATATTAACCTTAAATTCTATAGAAGTATTACTTCTATGTGAAAGGCATCGAATTTTAATCTGGGAAGAGAACAATAAAAACAATGAATTGTACGATTTTGAGGGTTTATTGACATATTTTACCCAGTTTGATGAAAGGTTATGGCAGAAGTATATTATTTATATGGATTTAAGAAAAAGAGGATATATCGTCCGCACAGGTTATGGAGATGGTTTAGATTTTCGAGTATATAAGAGAGGAGCTGATTTTGAAAAAGATTCTGCAAAATTTCTTATTTTTCCAGTATTTGAGGGGGATCCAATCGAATTAAGAGATTTAGATAAGATGTCTAGAGTTGCTATGAGTTCCCGTAAAGACCTAATAGTTGCTACCGTTGATAGATTAAGTAAACCCATATATTATTCTGTTAAGAAATTTCAAATATTAAATAAAGGAGAAGATAATATAATATAAAATGCCAAATAAATATACATGTGATACATCTGTAATTTTTAATGGTCAAATCCTTAATTTAATTGAAGACGGAGAATTAGGGGAAAAACCAGAAATCTTTATTTCAAATGTAGTTATCGCTGAAGTTGAGTATAGAACTAACATTCAAAAAGAAATTGGATTCTTTGGTTTAAATGTCTTAAAACAATTAAGAAAACTTCATGAGGAAGGCGTAATTATTCTCAATGTAATAGGAAAAAGACCAACAAGAGAAGAGATAAAAATGGCTCCTGGTGGAGAGTTGGATGCGTTAATTAGAGAATCCGCATTAAAGAATGGGGCTACTCTCATTACTTCAGACCGAATTCAAGGAGATATGGGAATTTTTGAAGGTTTGGATGTTCTATTTACATGGGAGAAAAAAATTCTAAGAGAAAAAGAACCACTTTCATTAAAATTATTAGAATTTTTTGATGAAACAACAATGAGTGTTCATCTCAAAAGAAATTTAGCTCCTTATGCTAAGAAGGGTGCTCCTGGAAACTGGCATCTTGAAAAAGTCAATGAAGAACCATTAAGCCCACAGATGATTGAGGATATTGCCCTTGAAATTATTGAGAATGTTCGAGAAGATCAACACTCTTTTATAGAAATTGAAAGAGAAGGTGCCGTTGTAGCTCAATTACGTGAGTTTAGAATAGTAATTACCCGGCCTCCCTTTTCTAATGATGTAGAAATTACGGCAGTAAGACCTCTGGTAAGTTTAAGTTTATCTGATTATTCAATTGATAACAGGTTACAGAAAAGATTGGAAAAAGCAGAAGGAATCCTTGTTGCTGGTGCTCCAGGTGCAGGAAAATCAACTTTTTCGGCAGCATTAGCGAATTATTATTGGAGTCAAGATAAAGTTATTAAAACACTTGAAAGTGTTAGAGATTTACAAGTGGAACCCGAAATAACGCAATATACTAAATTAGAAGGAAGTCTTGAGAATTCAGCGGATATTCTCTTGCTTGTAAGACCTGATTTTACAATATTTGATGAGGTAAGAACTACAAAAGATTTTGAAGTTTACTCAGATTTCAGATTATCTGGAGTGGGTATGGTAGGCGTTGTTCATTCATCATCTGCTATAGATGCTATTCAAAGATTTATTGGGCGTATAGAACTCGGAATGTTACCCTCTATAATAGATACGATTATTTTTATTGAGGGTGGTGATATTTCAAGTGTATTAGTAATTAAAATGACTGTTAAAGTTCCCTCAGGATTTAGAGATAGAGATTTAGCTAGGCCTGTAGTTGAAGTAAGAGATTATAAAACAAGGCAGTTAGAATATGAAATCTATTCATTTGGACAAGATATCGTAATAAATCCTATAAAGCCTGGAAGAACAAAGGATAGATCTACTCAATATAGGGAGTTAACTAAATATGGAAGAAAGAAATCAATAAAGGAAAGGATTAATCTCCAAATAGAAATATTGAGTGATAAAATTATTTTAAAAGCAGCTCCAGAGTATGCTAGTCAAAATATAGTAATTTTCTCTAATCATGAAGAAATTTTCACGGGCTCGTTGAGCAGAAAAGGTGAAATTAATTTATCCTTATCCAATAAAGAGGGAAGGAAAATTTTAAAAGAATTTGATAGGAAAAGAGATATATATGCCAGAATAAAATGATGTAAAAAACAAAACTCTGAAATTAAAATTTAGTTTTTAATTGCTATTTATCATTTCTATTACTTTTTCCATTATGGGAGGGAATACTTCTTCAATTAAATTATCAAACCTTATATCAGCCCAATCATCATACGGCGTAGTTCCTTTATTGAGGAGTATTAATTTAGCTCCGTTCTGTTTTGCAATTCCAGGCAAATCCATTGCTGGTGCAACAACTAAGGATGAACCAATTACAAAAAAGACATCTGCCTTTTCAGATCGGATTTCTGATTCTCGAAGCTCATCATATGGAAGGTTATCACCAAAGTTTACAATACTTGATATTATTCGGCCATTACAATGAGGACATTTTGGTTGTCCTTCTCGAACGGGATAAGTTCTATATCCAGGACCCCATTTACTTTTATCCCAGCCAACTTCTTCATATAACATTTTTCTATTGCATGATATACATTTCATAAAAAATTGATTACCATGAAGCTCAGCTAATTTTTCAAAAGGAACTCCCGATTTAACATGGAGTCCATCAACATTCTGAGAAATAAGATAATTTAATTTACCCATTTCCAGAAGTTCCACAATAGCATAATGATTTGGATTTGGTTTTATTTGATCATATGGTACTTTTGGTGTCGGGGGAGGTAAACCCTTATCACGTCGTGTCCATACGCCATCCGGGCCTCTAAAATCAGGTAATCCACTATCTGTTGAAATTCCTGCCCCAGTAAAAACCACTAACCTTTCTGATTCAGCTATCCACTTAGCAGCTAAATTTATTTTTTCATTAAAATCCATAAAAATCATAAAAAAAAATGAATTTATAAAGGTTTTTGTAATGTTTATTCTATTTCACTCAAATTCACACCTTTAGTCTCCTTCAAAAATATAAGTATAAGAATAAAAACCACGAAAAATAGCATACTAAAAGTTAAAAAAGATACTGCTAATCCTTGACTGAATGTGATTATACTACTTAATATTAGCCCAACGGTTATACCGGCTGAGCTTGCTAAAGTTTTCAAACCTACTCCAGTTCCTCTAGTTTGAGTTGGAACAATCTCTAATGCCATAATACTAATTAAAATTCTCAAGCCCCAGAATGATAAATTAGCTAAACCCGCCCCAATCATAACCATCATCATTGCGCCTCCTGTTAAATTAACTCCGAGAATTATCATTAACATAGAAATAGGAAATATAATTGAATAAGCATAACATAAGGGTTTTCTTCCAATTTTATCAGCTGCTATCCCTGTGATCAGATAACCGATAATAGATGCAATACCAATAACCCAAACAATAGTATCAACCTCATCTGAGGTAAAACTATCAGATAAAAAATCCTCTCCTACAAGAATGAACAAATTATTCAATCCAATTATCAAACTAATAATTAAAATTATTAAAAATTCTTTCTTTCTAGTAGATTTAAAAATAGTCTGAAGATTCTTTTTAAATATCTTGTGTCTTCCCTGTTCGAAAGAGGGATTATCTTTTAGTTCCAAATATTTTGAAGTTTCCTTAAAAGTAAAAAAGATTACAAAGCTCAATGGAATACCCAATATAATAGCAAAGTATGTCATTATCCTCCAATTAGTTAGAGAAGCAATGTCATGAAAAACAGGTATTAAAAGTGCCCCAATTACTCCGCCTACCAAAACTAAGTTAGTGTATAAGGCTCTTTTACCCGAGGGACTTTCTTCATTAATATATATTACCCAAATATCTGAATTAAAGAAAAAATATAATAAAAACAGAAATATTGTGTACACAATGATATTTGTTGAGAAGGCAATGAAAAGTGAGGCAATACCCATTCCAAAAATAGTAAACACTAAAAGGAACTTTCTACCTACTCTATCAGCTAGATACTGATTAAGAAATACAAAATACATACCCAATGTTGCTATTGCCACAAAAATTTGAAAGAATGAAATTGCTGCGTCTCCAGATAGAAGGGGGAAAAACTCTGAGGATATATCTGAGACTACTACATTAAGATAATTCGTTGTATAAGTATCAAGTATTTCAACAAATAATAGAATAAAAATCATATATCTGAAATAAGTGAAAAATTGTCTTTTTCTAGGTTCAGTTTTGTTATCATTCATGTTTACATATTTCTACTTTTATAAATTAAAATCTTCTTCTTTTTATCTCCAAAAAATGGAGTATTTTAAATATTTATAATCAAATTCAAAATCGCTAGATACTTTGTGTCAGTAAAAAGAAGGGACAATATAACCCCAAATAAGCTTTTGCTTTAATCAAAGTTTAAATAAAAATAGTTTGATCTTTTAATTAGTATTACAGAGGTTGAGGATTATTTTATCATATACTATCAATTTCGATATAGAAGCATTAAAAAACACAGTAATAAATTATGCAAAGGTAAAATATACAACAGAACAGTCTAAACTAATTGAAGAAATATCTTTTGTCTTATGTAAAATTATACAAATTCCTGAAACTGCAATGAAAGGCATTGTATGGAATGCTCTAAGAGAATGGCAGTTAAAAAATAATAAAACTATTGCGGAAATTGCGAAATTATCAATTGCTAAGCGCTTAAATGCTGTGAAAGAAATCTTTTATTATGGGAATAAAATTTTAAAAAAAATGTTAAAACATCCAAAATCCAAAAATGAGATTATATTAGATATAGCATTTGAAAAATCATTCAAGTATTACCTTAATTACGTATGTTAAAATTCTCAATAACAATTAAGTTATTAAAATTTTGAGTTAAAGAGGTTTTCGGTGATTGCGAATATCTCTTTGATCTATATCATCAATAAGTAATTCTAGATTCTTTTCAAGATTATAATATTGGATCATATCAAGAGGTTCTTCATAATCATCTAATGTTTGCTGATTATGAGAATCAGAACCAATAGCAACCGGAATTTGATAGTCTTTAATTTTTTCAAAAAACCTTTCATATCGAGGAGAATAAAATGAGGGGTAACTTGAGTTAAACTCGAAATAAATATTATACTTTTTAAGAAAATTCATTAAAATATCAAGGTTTCCTAACATAAAAAACGAAGGATCTAAATGAGCTAATCCCAAAACTGGAATTCTTGAAGATTTGTTTATTTGATTTTTCCAGTAATGAATTATATTTTCTAAGTAAGCGATAGTCTCATAACTTTGAAGATACTCAAATAATATCAGATCAAACTCACCAATTTTTATATATTTTTTAATAAATTGCTCTGTACTTGAAAGATCTATTTCTATTCCTTTTAAAAGGGTTAAGTTGATATTATTGCTAAATATATATGCTTGACAATTTGCAATTTCTTCTAGATACGCTGAAATGGTGAGCTCATTATTTAGTTTAGAAACCCATGCTTTCCATGAGTTTGTAAGATGATCTGTAATTGCAATATAATTTAGATTTAGTTTAATTGATTTCTTTACAATTTCGCTAATTGTGTGTTTTCCATCTGAATAATTTGAGTGAATATGAAGATTTAAGTTTGGAAATTGCATATTTTTAATAAATTTTTGTTTCTTTATTTAAATAAAGACTAAATAGACCTCCAAATAATAAAGTTGTGCCAAGAAATATTAAAGTTGCATTAAATAAGAATTCAGCTGTTGTTTGGGATAAGATAATAGATCCAAACGTAATTGAGTCTATTGAAATTATGTCCAATGCAAATATAGAAACAATAATAAAGATAAATAATGAAGAGAAAATCTGTATTATACTAATTATAATATTTATGTTGTAAATCAATTTTGCTTTACTCTTTTTCAACTCGATAATTTGACCTATTCCAATATCAATAGCAACTTCCTTTTTATTAACCCTTCTTATGAAGAAGTATACTAATTCTTTAAGAGGAATAATATCAAAAAAGATAGTAGCCATAGCAAAAAAGCAGAAAAATATTAGAACACGGAGTAAAACTAAAGAAAAGGTAGTAGGAAAACCAATTATGGGAGATGCTAATATACTAAAATTATTTAATATCCAAATAAAAATTCCAACGAGTATAAGTGCAAAAAGCTTTAATCCTGAGAGAGTAAGAATAACTGAATGACGATCTGCTATAGTTAATAGGTAATAAGTTATGCCTATAAATAATATAATTAAACCAATAAGTATCGCATTTACATTTAAAACAAAACTTATTATTAGACAAGTAGAACCAACAATTATTGGCAAATATGGAAAAAAAGGTGCCTTAAAGGGACGATCTAATTCTTTTCTTTTATATCTTAGGATAACCGCAGCAAAATTTACAAATGCTAATCCAAAGAAGTAAATAAAGGTTGTTATATTTGCTGTAAAACCGACATTAGCGAAAATAATTGCTAAAACTGTAAAAAAAATCGCTATAATAGTTGTTACACCTAATGCTAAAGTGGGTTTTTCGGTTTTTTTACTGATCTTTAAAAATTTTTTTGATATATAATGATCTCTTGCTAAGGCATACATCACAGCTACTCCAGAGCCTAACGCAGCATTCATTGTGATTAATATTGATATCATTGCAGCTATACCCATTAATAAATATCCAGGAAATCCTAATATATCATTCATGATGAAAGCTAATAGTATTGGGGATTCTAAGTCTGAAGAATAAGTACCGATATTTATCATTACAACAATGGTCATAGATAAGTATATAATTAGAGTAACTAGAATTGCTAAAATGTTGGTTTTTGGTATATTTTTAGAAGGTGTTTTCAAATCTGCGTTTAAATACGCCAAATTAGAAGTGATACCTGTAAAAAAAATAAATAGCGATGAAAACCAAAAAATAACCACAAAAAAATTAGCCTCAGATACTAAAAAATCTGGATCAAAATTGGATGGATTTGTAATTGGAGCAATAAAAAAACCAACAAAAATAAAAATTCCAAAGATAATTAGCAAGATTACCGTCAAAAATACGAGGGTTCTTAAAGCTATTTTTTGAGTTCTAAACATTACAATTGCCGTAAAAAGTATTGACAAAATTGCTATTGGTATAAATAAGTTTTGAATAAATGTTCCGGGAAAAAGGGCTTCTAATACAACTGTAAAGGCTTGTGCAGAAAATGAAAATGCTGCTATGTTAGCGATCCATAGAAAAAAACCAATAATAAAAGCCAAAAAACCTCCTAATGCTTCCTTACTAAAGTTATAAGCTCCCCCTGAAATGGGTAAACTAGTAGAAAGTTCACTATAATTTAAAGCAGTAATAAAAATTAATATGCCTCCTAAAATTAGACTGATCAGAACCCCAGATTGTGCTTCCTCTATGGCTGATCCTAATAGAATAAAAATTGATCCGCCAATACCGCACCCGATTCCGTATAAAATTCCCGCTAACAACCCAACATTCCGGGTTGGAAGAATTTTCTCTTGGTTTTTTTCAGTCAATAATATCGCGATAATTTTATATCAAGAATTTAAAATTGATAAAAAAAATTTTCATGATTTTTCTAAATGGAATATTCCTGAGATAATTGATAAAATAGCTCCAATTAATAGGAATAAACCCATTATAAAACTATTTGAATTCCCAAAATCAATAAAATTATAAAACACACCTAATGACCAGACAATAAAAAAAATTCCAATTCCTATCAAAATCCCACCAAAGAATTTCGAAGCACGGTAAATAGCTGATAGAACTTCTAATCTATGTATTCTACTTTCTTTATCTCTAATTTCTTTTTCTTGACTCTCTAACTCTAATTTAAGTTTTTGCAAGATTGTTCTTGAATCATTAGTACTTGATTCAATTGCGTCCTTTGCCTTATTTAATTTCTCATGTTCTGTTTCCATATGTGTGAGTTTTTCTGTTAACGATTCTAATCGTTGTTCACGTTCAATATACTCTGTATTCGAAGTTTCAATATCTTGCTTCAATTCTTCTATTCTTTTCTCATTAGCTTCAATTAAATTTTCTTTAGCTATAATTTGTTCAATTAAATTATTGGATGAATCATTCAATTCTTGTATTCGAGATTCAATTTCAATTAATTGTTGCTGTTTATCTGTTAATTGTATTTTATATTTAGCAAGGAGTTCTTCATATGTACCTCTTTGTTTTTCCATTTCTGGAAAACCATCTTTAAATTCTTCAAGTCTTAATTCGATCTCCTTAATTCTACTTTCTCTCTTATCAATTTGTTCAGTTAATAGCTTCTTTTCTTCTTCTTTTGCTTCTATCTCCGAATTTGAATGTTCTAATTCAATTTTATTTTTGCTAATTGAGACTTTTAAAGTTTCATTTTCAGCACGTTGACTTTTTAATTTTTTTTCTAAAGCTTCGGCTTCTTCTCTCTGTTTAATAAGTAAATCTTCTTTTGATTGAATCTCTTGATTCATTTTTGAAATCTTATTGCGTAGTTCTTCTTGAGTAGTAATTTTTTCTTTTATTGAATCTGTTAGAACAATTAAGTCTACTTGTCGTGTTTCGTAGGTCTTAACTAATTGTTCGTTATTTTTCAAGAGTTCCATATATTCTTGTTCTAAATTCTCTTTACTTTCAGTAGTAATAGTTAATCTCTCCTCTAAATTACCCATCTCTTCATTTTTACGATTATATCTTTCTTCAAGCTGATTTATAGTTTCTTCAATCGCCGTAAGATATTCCTCTTTATCATCTATCTTTTTTTGAACAGTATCTAGCTTTTCTTGTGCTTCTTTTATTTCTTCACTTATTTCTTCAATCGGTTTCTTCTCGATCTCTTTTTTTTCTGTCGCTTCTCCATTAGTTATGGTTTCCGATATATCTTCTATACTATTTTCAAATGTTCTTAATTTCTTATCTATCATATCTCTTGAATTTTTAGCTTTCGATAAGTATTCCTTATCTACTCTATCTACTTCCCTTTCCGATTTATTTTCCTTTTCTTCTCCTTTGAATTCGTCAGTCATTTTTTGAATATTGGATTTTAATAATTAATACCTCATATAGAATTAGAATATGTAAGTTTATTTAATTTCTGCAAAAATAAAATATTTGATTAAACAAGTGTCGATTTAAATAATCGATCATTTTTATACACACACTTCTTAAAAGTATCTTATGAAATATTGAAATTACAGATATATAAATTTTGATGTTTCGCTTTTTTTATTTTGATGTAAGGATGAAAATAATGAATAAATTTATATATGATTATGTTTTAAATAGTGATTTGATTTACAGTATGAAATTGAATCAATAAAGATGGGGTTACAGTATCTCTTGACGGGATTGAAAGATATCGGTATAACTTTATCTATGGTTCGCGTTTGAACAGATACTTTAACCCCCCCTTTTTATCTTTTTAATGTAGCTCTAGCAAATCTATTCCTTTTTTCATCAAAATATAATATATAGTTTTTTCCTAATATTTTTTCAATGCGAGGGTGAAATTCTGGATTTTTATTTTTCAACCATCTCATTGCCTGTTTTATGGTCCAAATTAAATACTTCTGTTCCCTATTTAGATTGATTTCACTTGCTAGTGCATCGTGAACTTTAATATTAGCTTCATTTATCCAAGATTCTACCAGAAACAGGATTTTTTTTGGCATATATTTTGTTAAATCTTTTAGATTATTACCCACTGATTTTCTTACATAAATTGAAGAATCTTGCCTTAATAAAGTTAAAATTTGTAAAATTGTATCGTTTTTTAAAGGATCTCTAAGCCATTTAACAGACGCATGTGGTCTAAGGCTTTCTGAAGCAAGACGTCTAAGGTTTTCATTACTACTTTTAGCCCATTTAAACAATAATTCAAGAATAGTATCAGGAATTCTTCTTAAACCTGATAAAATTGCATCTGCAATAGTTTCTCTAATAATCCAATTTGTATCACATGCATAGTTTTTTATTAATGGTATTACTTCTTTAAATTCTTCTGGAAACGCAGATACAAATTCAGCAATGAATTGTAGAGAAAAAAGTTGAAGGATTTGACTCTCTATGATTACTCCATGGTCAAATGATGTTTCTACAAGTTCAAAAATGAATTTTTTATTGATCTTATTTTTCTCTAATAAATAGTGAAAAACACTTTTAGCAACATGATTTGATATAAATTTTATTTCCTTACCTATTCATTCTTTCTCAGGAATCATACGATACTCTTTTGTGAGAATACCATTAATTTTTTCAAATAATTCGGCATTCAAACTCTAATCAGTATTTGATCTACAAAATTTAGTAGTTCTTTCACGAATAAGTTTAGCAGAGCTGAAAGGCATAATTATGATTTGGTGGATTTTATTAATGACATTACTTCTTCGTATGATGTATTAGGCATAGGCCCAAAAAACTCTACTTTTAAAGCACCAACTGCATTCGCAAATTTCGCTATTTCTTCCAGTTCCCAGCTCATCAAATATCCTACGATAAATGCACCTCCAAAGCAATCTCCTGCTCCAGTAGGGTCTTTTTCAACAACTCTGAATCCATCTATTTTTAAACCATTATTCTCATCTTGTGTAAAGACTGTACATCCTTTATATCCTTCTTTTAATACTACTATTTTTGGTCCCATTTCAAGTAATCTTTGGCAAGCTTTTTCAGCTCCGCTCACACTCGCTATATATTCAGCCTCTTTTCCGCTAGGGAGTAATAAATCTGTTTTTTCTAAAATAGGTTTGCTTATAGTTAATATAGTGTCTAAATCTAACATTTCCAGTCTAAGATTTGGATCGAAAGAAACTATAACTTTTGGATTAATTTCTTTTGCTACTTTTATAGCTTTATAGCATGCATCTCGTGATTTCTTGCTAATTGAGAGCGCACTTCCCATTATGTGG
This sequence comes from Promethearchaeota archaeon, assembly GCA_016839655.1. The sequence continues at coordinate 35,286 of JAEOTW010000144.1, forward strand.
ATATTTTTAATATCCTGAAAAAACTCTTTCTTAATATCCGATTCTGAAGTTTCTCCTGCGGCTCCTTGTGCGAAAATAAATTTACGAGAACCATCAGAATTATATTGGTTGAAAGCTATTCCTGTAGTTAGTTCATTAGTAATCCTTATTTGAGAAGTATCAACATTGTCATTATGTAATTTTGCTAGAATACATTTTCCAAACTCATCATTTCCTATAACCCCAATGAATCCAGTAGAAAATCCAAATGGCATTCCCATTCGAGCTGCTGAATCTATAAATATAGCAGGTGCTCCACTTGGGAAAGGCCCTCTGTAGGCCGCACCAATATCCCCATGTTTAGTATCGATTTTATCTCGCATAATTTCTACTAACAGCTCCCCTAGAGAGATGATATCAGGATACTTTTTACCCATAATTGAATTTCTCTTTTTTGTGAATAATAATTATACCATAATTTTAAATAGAAAAAAATAGTCTCTATAAGATTTTTAATATAATATAATTAATAATAAAAATGTTAAAATAAGATTTATTTTAAAAATTTCTGTTTAAATGATTCGATAGTACTTGAAATTTCTTTAATATGAATTTTTAATTCTTTAGGATGGATTTCTTTTAATTTATCAAGATTTTCTATAATTTCCTTCAATTCATCAATCCAAATATTCATAAGAATTTCTTTTTCTTTGTTTTTACAGGCTAATTTTATTTCATCATCTATCCATTCTTTCGCACTTTCTTTTATTTGTTTTTTAAGCACATCCACAGTTATTTTAACTAAATCCTGTTCACTTTTAAGGCTCTCTAACAAGGGTTCTAGATTAGTTTTAAACTCTGAATTCTCTTCATTATATTTTTTAATCATATCTCTTAGAACTTCTTCCTTAGTATCATATTCTTCTTTAAAATTATTTAATTTTACAGAAAATTCTTCACTCAATGTTGCTATTTTTTCTAAAAGAGATTTTATCTTATTCTCAAGATTATTAACTTGACTATCTAGTTTTTGGTTGACTGTTTTGAACTTGTTTTCTAATTCTAAATTAAGTTTCTTAAAATTTTCTTCTAGACTATCGGAAAGGGTGGTAAATTTTTCTTTTAATTCTCTTTCAAACATGTTAGCTAAATCTTCGATTTTCTTACTTGCAGAAACTTCCTGTTTTTCGATATTCTGTTTTACTAAAGTGAATTGGTTTTTCATATTTTGCTCCAATTTGTTGAAGTGCTCGGTTGATTTCTTCTCAAGATTATTTACTTGGTCACTCGATTTTTGCTCTAATTTGTTAATTTGCTCGGTTGATTTCTTCTCAAGATTATTTACTTGGTCACTCGATTTTTGTTCTAATTTTTTTAGTTGCTCATTCAATTTGTTCTCTAACTTATTTAATTGCTCTTTTAATTTCTGGAATTCTTTAATAGAAACCTCTTCAGATATAATATTCACCTTTTCCCTAATTTTTTTAATTCTCTTGTTTTTTTTTCTGGGCTATACTCTATTCTTTTATTTTCAATTGCTCCTCTTTAGTTTTTGATATAATCTTTACCAACTCAAATTCTTCTATATTTAATTTTTCCATTAAATCAACATTTTGTTCAAACTCTTTTTTGACAGTAGTTAAGAGGTCTTTTATACTGTCAATTAACTCCATACTTGACTTAGAGTGGATTTTTTTTAAGTGTTCTATAGTTTTATCAAGTTCAGACAAATTAATTAGAAATTGATCGATTATATTGATTTTTTGAGTTGAATTTTTTTCTAATTCTTGCCTAAGAAAGTTGGAATATTTCGATTCATTAATTTCTTTTTCTTCAACTTTTTCTTCTTTGATTATTGGTTGTAACTTCTGTCTATTTAACGCTGAATCTAAATTATTTAAATTTATCAAGCTCTTTTTTAATTGAGATTCTTTTTTATTTCTCACATTAAGGAACCCTGAGGCAGTATTTTCCTTAACAATATCAGGGAAAAATATTTCTGTTTTTTTTAAAAAAGTATATATTAAAAGATCAAAACACTCTGTAATATTTTCACCAGTTTTTGCAGACACAAACACTACATTGTCATTTTTAGCTAAAAAATTACTTAAATTTGATTTAAGATTTTTATTATTTGTAAGTGTGTCCAATTTATTACCAATAAATAATCTTAAAACATCTTCAGATAGACTATTTACATGCTCTAAAAACTCCTCCTTTAGAAGTTTTAAGGTTTCTTTTGGTTTACTTAAATCAAAAACTAGAAGAACGATATCGATATCCTTATATAATGCTGGATTATAAGGATTAAAAGATCTTTGACCTCCTGTATCCCATATAGAAACTAAAACCCTTATAATATTACCATCATCTTTCACTACATATTCTTTTTTATTAGTTTCGTTACCAATTGTTGGTAGATATTGTTCGGGAAATGGTCTCCCCAAAAATGTATTTATAATTGAAGTTTTACCAATATTTCCTTCTCCGAGAACAACCAGTTTTACATTTATGGTATTATCCAACTTAATAATCGCCTAGAAAAAAATAAATAGATTCTTGATTTGTAAATTTTCTGGCGCAAAGAACCTTCATTAAGAATTATTTAATTTATTAAAACAAAAACGGAACTTATATTTAAATATATTTAGAAAAACATTTCTTTAAACTTCAAAAATGCATATCTGACTATTAAAACTATAAAATTTACATTTATATATACAAGATCTCATTTTTATAACTGCTTTTAAATGTATAAAAGATTTATATTACTTTTTGATTTTTCACTATTAATAGTATTATATTATTAAAATAGATAAAAATAATTGAAAATGGTATAAGAAAATGGGATTAAAAACTAATATAACTGAGATGTTTGGAATTAAGCATCCAATAATCGCGGCACCTATGGGTCCCTTTTATACAAAAGAACTGACAATAGCGGTTTCTGAAGCGGGAGGGTTAGGAGTATTAAGTCATACCAATCTTTTCGGGAGAAAAAGCTTAGAAGAGATGAAATCTGATATGGAATATGTAGTTGAACATACAAATAAACCCTTTGGGTTTAATATAAGAACATCGAGATTACAATTGGATGCTCCAGGACTCTGTCGAGGGATTTCAAGATTTATTATGAATAATCCAAAAGTAAAGGAGCAATGTGTTTATGCTGTAACTAGCGCAGGATCTCCAAAGACTTTACCAAAAGCCAAAACTTACCAAAAACTTAAAGAAAGTGGATCAAATATAAAACATTTTCATGTCGCACCAGCTTTATGGCTTGCGGATAAATGTGTAGCTTCTGGTGTTGATGGTATGGTTGTTACTGGTTGGGAAGGTGGAGGTCATCAAAGTTATGAAAAAATCAGTACCTTGGTCTTATTACAACAAGTTACAAAAAAACATCCAGATACTCCTATTATAGCATGTGGCGGTTTTTCTAGTGGAGAAGGGTTAGCTTCAGCTCTAGCGATGGGTGCAGGAGCTATTGCGATGGGATCAAGATTTATCGCTTCAAAGGAAAGTGAATTCCATGATAAATATAAAAATATTGTTCCATCTGCAAAAGCTGATGATACCACATGGGTTACTGGAGTCCTTGGTCCAATTCGCCTTTGGAAAAATAACTATTCCTTACATCATGGAGTAGTATCAAGTAAAGAAGAAAAAATGGCATTAGAAGCCCAGATAACACCAGAGATTGTAATGAATGATCAAAAACATTATGAAATGACTTATGATGGTAATGTTGAAGAGGGTGCTGTTCTTTTAGGTCAAAGTATCGGTTTAATTAATTCTGTTGATAGTGTTAGAGACATTATTGAAGCTATTGTTAGCGATGCGGAGAAAAGATTAAAGGAAGCAAATTGCTGTATTGTATAATTTTATGCAATACTTATATTATTTTTTATCTTATTTTATTATATTTCAAATTTAAAGGTGTTTGTTATGAGTAATGATGATGATGAAGATTATGTATATTGCAAAAATTGTGAGAAAGAAATACTCCAAGAAAATGCAATTTACGTAAGTGGAAAACCTTTCTGTAAAAACTGTTATCGTGATGCTGAAGAGTTTGAGATCATTGAAGATGCTGAAGATTTTGAAGATGAAGATGAAGACGATTATGATCAAGATGATTTTGATTAAAAGTCTTTGATATATTAAGAAGAAACTATATTTTTATTATAAAAATGTCTGGAACTAGGCAAGAAATTGGGCCATATGATTATATTGAATATTTTAAGAGAAACACAGCTTTATTAGTCTCAATGGATAAAAATGGAAAACTTAATGTTATGGCTTTAGATTGGAAAAAAATAGAAGAATACGAGGGTAATCCTGTAATTAGAGCACAAGTAGCATATAGTCGATATACATATAAATTGTTAACTGAGGGAGTTAATGAATTTAGTGTAAATATACCTTCAGATAATATATATCATGCTATAGATATAGCCGGATCATATTCTGGAAGAAATTCAGATAAATTTAAGGAAGCGAATTTAGAAATTATTCCAGGAAATAAAATTAAAGTGCCTACTATAAAAGATTCTGATTTAAGCTATGAATGCCAAATTGTTCATTCAAGTAAATCAAATATGAGTAGCCATCACTATTTTTATGGTAAGATTCTAACCGTTTATGCTTCAAATAATATAATTAAGTAATTTTTTTTATCTTCTTTTTTCAAAATTAGTCATTAGAGTTTTTTATAAATTAATTTTATAAATCCTAAAATATTCAAAAAACTAGAAAATAACAATTGAAGGCGATAAAAAACTATGGAAAATGAAAAATCAGCTCCTTCAGATCATTATAGAGGGAGTCTTACACCTAGATTAATTATATCTTTATCATTAATTGGAGTATTTTCAGCTCTTATTTGCGTACTAACTATGGTAATTTCAATACCAATTCCCGCTACTCAGGGTTTTATTAATATTGGAGATGCAGGAGTAATGATTTGCGGATTATTATTCGGTCCAATAATAGGCGGTTTTTCTGGAGGTATTGGCTCAGCTTTAGCTGATCTTTTCTTAGGGTATACTATATATGCTCCTGGGACTTTAATAATTAAGGGTTTAGAGGGCTTTTTGGTGGGATTTATTGCTAATCCTAAAAAGTTTTATATAAAAATTAATTACAGAGACATTTTAGCTGTTCTAGCTGGTGGTTTTACAATGTCTATAGGATATTTTCTGTATGAAATTATTCTTTTCGGCATACCAGCAGCATCATATGAATTAATTTTAAATGGTATAATCCAATTTGGATTAGGAGGATTGATTGCTATTACTTTTATTGCTGCAGCGCGGAAACCTATAATCGATAACTTACCACAAGTTTTTGATAAAGTATTCAGATAGAAATAGATAATTAAGATTATATTCTAATAATTATTTTTTTAACAAATTTTTTTAATCGGATTTACAATTTTCACATTTAATCTCTTCATAATCTTCCCAATCATCTCTATAAATCTTAATTTTACCCGTATCACCACATTGTTTACAATTGTAATCCTCACTTAGGAATTTTTCCTTTTTAATTATATTAATCATATTGTTTGATTAGCATTGAATTATTTAATTAAAAAATCTCCAATAAAAAATTAAATTTCAGTTATTTATAAGTTTGTGTTCCTAAAGCAATTCCGTTAAGATATTGCATGAGATTTAAAAGGAAAATAAAAATAAATTGTTTATTTGGTTATTAGTTAGTGAAGGAAAAATAAATTAAAAATTAGAATATACCATGAATTTATCTCCAGAACCTAAACTGTAAAGCTCGAATTTCGAACCTCGTTTTGTTTCGGCTTGCATTTGGATCATTGGGAATAAATAGATTTGGGAAGTTATTTGTGAGTCTTTATCTTTATTATAAGTTTTATAATCGCTGCTAGCTGCACTTATTGTCTTTTTGATATTTTTATTCCAGTATCCTAATGATGGCTCAGCTTTTGATTCTAAATCCTTGAAATCACCAAATTTTATACCTTCGACCTCTTCTATCATCTTGTGAAGATCTTCTCCAATTTCTTTTTCATATTTCGTTTGAGCACTCGAATGAAGTATTGGAACCCCAGTAACAACAGTTTGAAATGGTACAGGAAGGTCTTCATATTTATAGAGGTTTTTATGACCTCCACATTCTTTACATGGTTCGTTTCTGTTTCCCGTTCCATAACAAGCTCCACATGGATAAGAAAATACTTTTTTTTCCTTTTTCTGTTCTTGACCAACTAAGATTGTGAGATTTTCTTCAATTTTACCAGTTCCTTTGCAGGTTTTACATTTATCTTCGATATATCCTTTACCTCTACAATTTTTACAAGCAACTGCTTGTAATGACTCGTATTGAGGAACTGTCTCATCTCCTTTCCATTCATCTTTTTTTATCTTTCCAGCTCCTTTGAATGAATAGAATTGAACTCTTCCCACTCTAGGAGCAGTTACAGTATTTTCCTCTTTCCCTTTTGGTGCTGGACCAAGAGATTTTTTAACAGCAAAATAAATTGCTGCTTCTTTATTAGTTTCTTTTACATATTCAGCAGCACTGATTGCATCCAATGAAAACACAGCACCTTTGGTTCCAAATTGTTTTTCCATCTTTTTTCGATCTGTTCTTGCAGCTTTTTGCTTCCATTTTAGCCAAATATCATCTAAGTTTGGCGTTTTAATTCTGATGTCAGGCAATATTTATCACTTTAAAATTTTTTTTGAAATTTCATTAACTTTATTTAATTGATTTGGAATTATAAAAATATAAAATAGAATAATTTATAATCTTTATATACAAGAAAATTAAAAATAAATACAAAAATAACAAAAAAGTCGAAAAGAAAATGTCTGCTGAGGATCGTCAATCAGTTGAATATTTCTTACAATGGATTCAGGAGAAAGGTCTCTCACAGTGGCTCGAACATTTCTTAAATCAAGGCGACGAGGTAAAGCTTAGACAGATAAAAGAAGTCTATGATAAAATAAAACGTGTTTTTGGTTTTTAATTTTTAATTTATTTTTATTATCTAATTTTTCTATATAATCGAGTTGCCTTTTTTCAAATTAGAAAATTTGATTTGATAATTTTCATATCTATTATTAATTGATAGCTTAAATGGTAAAGTAGTTGAGTCTTCCCTTAAGAAATTTTTTTGTCGTTTTTGATAGAAATCGTGAGCATAAGAAGGAATTGATATATAATGTAAATCTTTTTTATTTAAAATCATTAAAGAAGAAGAAATTTGCCTTTTCTTATGTAAAGGAGCCATTTTTTAAGGGAAATGTAATTTTTGGATTAGATTTCAAAAATAAAGTTCGTCCTTTAAATTTTAATAAGGTTGAAAAAGATGGAAGTCAACAACCTATTAATCCAAGATTACTCAAGAAGTTTATTTTGTCAGAAAAAAATAAATTTATAGCATTTTCGAGCCAGACAGATCCTCAAGACGTTGTACCTATTAAAGAAATGCTAAGTAATTTTCAATATGACACAGATAGGATTGTAAATTTAACCTTATGTAATTCTTGTATGGAAAAACAAACTTTTACTCTATTAAATGAGAACTCTCAAATTAATTCATATAAAAACCAAATTTTATGTTCTGAATGTGCTTATAGCATTTTATTAAATAGAATTAAGCTTACAGGGCTTATTTCTCAAGAAAAGATAAGCCCAAAATTAAAGAATTTCTTGATGCACTTAATCCTTAAATTTAAAGACGTTAGGAAAGTTTTAGAAGCCTTTAAAGCAGATTTTGATCCTACAAAATCTCGTGAAATTACTTTATATGATATCGAAAAACCACCTTCAATTAGCAAAAAATACCTTAATCAAGACATAAATAGTATAAAAATTCCTCCTATTTTCAAAGAAATATTAAAAAGGTTGAATTTAATTAACCTATTACCAATCCAAGCAATTTCCATAGAAAGGGGGTTATTATCTGAACGTAGTGACCAATTAATTATGGCTCCAACGAGTGGTGGTAAAACTTTAGTAGGTGAATTAGCAGGAATCTCAAAAGTCTTAAATGATAAAACAGCTAAAATGTTGTATTTAGTACCAATTGTAGCTTTAGCAAATATTAGAACAGAAGAATTCAAAGAGAAATATAAAACATTAAAGCTAAAAATCATTAAAAGAGTTGGAGAATCCTTATTTGAAAAAAAAGAGGATAATAACATTAAAGAATTAGCTAATGCACATCTTATTATTGCCACTTATGAAGCAATTGATTTTATTTTAAGAAGTGGGAAAAAAGAATTTCTAGGAAATATCGGTACAATCATAATAGATGAAATTCAGACTCTAATTGATCATGAACGGGGCTTTATATTAGATGCTTTAATATCTAGATTAAAAACGCAATACAATTCTCAATATCTATACCTAAGTGCTACATTAGGAGAACCAGAATTTTTAGCAAAAAAATTAAATTGTGAACTAATTAAGTATAACGATCGTCCTGTCCCAGTCGAACGTCATCTATTACTGAGTTTAAGTGAAGCTCAGAAACTTAAATTTATCTCATTGTTAATGAAAAATGCTTATTCCATAAAATCTAAATATGGATTTAAAGGCCAATCAATAGTATTTACCAATACAAGAAAAAAATGTGAATCCATTACAGCTTATTTACAACAAAGGGGTCTCAATACTGCAGCGTATCATTCAGGCTTGACAAACGATGAAAGAAAAGTTATTGAGGAAGAATTTCAATCACAGAAGATAGTAGGGGTAGTAGCTACAGCTGCGTTGGCTGCAGGAGTAGATCTTCCAGCTCGGCAAGTAATTTTTGAATCTTTAGCAATGGGTATAAATTGGTTAACTGTTGCAGAATTCGAACAAATGCTAGGACGAAGTGGAAGATTGAAAAAACATGAAAAAGGTTTCGCTTATATACTTGTTGAACCTGGGAAGATATATTCTCCTAAAATGAAAATTACTGAAGAAAATATCGCTATAAAGTTACTGAATGGGAAAATAAAAGATTACGAACTTGTACCTAATGAGGATAAGTCTCAAACAGAAATTCTAGCATTCATTTCAATGTTCAATCAATGGATTACAAAGGATTTAGTGTTTAGTTTTTATGATCTTTTAATTAACAATCATTTTGATTTAGAAGCAATTCTAAAAAAGTTAATATCTCTTAAGCTGATTCGCATAAAGGAGAATTTAACTATTAAAGCAACACGGATCGGTAGAGCAATTGCAAATTCGTTTATAAGTGTTAATGAAAGTCTTGAAATTATTAACAAATTACAGGGAAAGTTAGAAACACCTATGGAAATTGCCCTAAATTTAGAAACTCTTAGAAACGTGTATTTATCTAAAAATATCGTTGCAGATTTATCAAAGAATGTCAATATGAAATATTTCTCAAATAATTTATTTAGCGCCAGTGTTTTATCTTTAATGAATGCAGAGTATGTTAAGAAGAGAAAATCATTTTCACGTGATTTTATTGAGTTTATTATGAAGTTAACTAGCGATATATTTAATTGCAATTGTAAGGATAATCCATATTGCGAATGTGGTCGTTTAAACTTAGAAAGATTAATCCTTGATTTGAGAATCAACAATAATATGACAATCGAAGACATCTCTAATTATATGATAGAAGAATATAAAATTACGATTTTTAAGGGAGATCTAATAGATTATTTAGAGAGTTTGATCTATAGTCTAGAGAGTATAAAAAACATTGCTGAAGGCATTTCCAATTTAGATGGAGCATATATTGAAGAAATTAATAAGATACCTAACTTAATAGAACGCATCAAGTATTAAGTCATATGTATTTCTATTATATCATAATCTTCTAATTCATAATCTGAACCAACTTTTTTGCGTTTCTGACGTGCTCCTTCACGTATAACAATAGCGTGATCAAAGTTTTCGTAAAAGCTTCTATGAATCTTTTCAGCAACTTCCCTTACATTAACACCTTCCTCCATAAGGAGAGGTTGATTGGCCACTATTCCATTATTCATAGTAAATATCCTTATCTTCTTTAAAACTTTTAAGATAATCTCGCCGAAATCTTTTGGAAAATTTTTTTTATGGATGCTTGTTCCTAAAATTATTGGAAATCTATCAGAATATTTCCTTTTTAACATTTCAAATGTTTCCTGGGTATGAGGAAGGTCTCCTTTTGTCCCTATTAAAATTACTTTCTTATATACTACTGATGGTATTAAAACATCAATTACATCATTAATAGTTATTTTACCATATACTTTTACAATACCATTACGAATTCCATTCTCATTTACGATTTCTTTTATTTGTTCTGTTAACTTGTCTAATTCTTTAATTTTTTTTGCTTCTTTTGTTAAATACAAAACTTGAATTTTATTAGCACCAGTTTTCTCGATAGTAAGAGGTGGAGCGGGTTGGTTTATCCTAACATCAGCTTTAGTCAATTCATTTATTAATAGGTTCAGCTGTTCATGAATATTTCTAGATAAGTCGATACAAAAACATAAAAGATCTGCTGCTCGAAGTTGCGAAAGAATTTCTTTCCCATTACCGATTCCTTCGGAAGCACCTTCCATAATGGAGGGCATATCAACAATTTGAAACCTAATATTTTGATATTTATAAATTCCAATTTCTGGAATTGGAGTAAATCTTCCTATTTTTTCATCTGCTGCCCCTGTTAAATAATTTAGAAGAGTAGTTTTTCCTGTACCAGGAGTATAAAAACAGCTAATCAATATTACTTGAATACCTTCTTTTTTTATTGAAAAGGGACTAACAATCTTCTGAGTACTTTTCTGCTTTTGTTTATGCTCTTCGACCTCACGTTTCATCTTAGCCAAACGAGATTTATTAAGAGCAACAATCTTTTCTGTAGCTTTATGTTTTGGAACTAAAGATAAAAATTCTTCTAACTTAATTATTTTCTCTTCTTTAGAACTAGCATCAAGATATTCTTGATATTTTGCTTTTGCCGCAGTTGGTAAATTTGAGCTCAAAAAAAAACACTTAAGTAGTTGTTTAAAATAAAGAACGAAATCTATCTTCTGTTTTCAATTTTAAATCGCCTAAAACCTCATTAATACGAGATTCAAATTGTTTGAAATATTTAGGTTTTTTCGAAAATATATCATTAAGGGGATAGCGGTTTAAGAAATAGGTTATTATTTGATTTAACTGGCGTTTAACCACTGAAGCATCTGTTGCTTTTTCTATTATAGCATATGATAGTAAGGGTTGTTTATTGTCTTCATCATTACTTGGTAATGTAATCATCTCACAAAAACAGACTAATTTAAAGGAAGCCAGAGATATCACATTTATATCGTCACCGAATACTTCAAGCACAAAACTCTCTAACGCCGACAGAAATCCAGCCCTTAAATTAGGATCTAGGACGTTATCAGAGGAAGAATAATATTTAACCTCAACTAAACTCTTTAGACCTAAATTAATTCCAACTTCGAGAACAGCCATCTTATAATAAAATAATGATTTTCTATTAATTTTTCTAATATACTAATAACTACTATTTAATTTATTCTTAATTGTCTCTTATTACAAGTTAAACCTTATTTATAAAAGATTAGATTAATTCATTTAGGAATTCATCGAAATTATAAAGATATCTATTTACAATCTAAGTAGTTAAGTTTTATAATATAAATTATAACTTTTATTTCTATTTTTTTTTTAAGCCTTTATTTAATATAATTTTAATTGTTATTTAAAAGGATAAAGAATTTTATTGATTTTTTTTTTTGGGATTATCCTGTTCTAACTTATATGTTGTATTCTAATCTAAAAGATTAATTTATAAAAATCTTAAATAAGCTTCATCTGTTTATTGAAGAGAAAAAAGGTATTCTCACAAAGCATTGCTACAGTCATTGGGCCTATTCCTCCAGGAACTGGTGTTATTTTTCCACACTTTGCAAAAACTCCATCGAAATCGATATCACCATATAATTTACCTTCAATTCTATTTATACCCACATCAATAAGAATTGCTCCTTCCTTAATTTTTTCTTTAGTTATGAATTTTGGTTTTCCAACAGCAACAATTACTATATCTGCTTTCCGGATATAACTATCAATGTCCTTTGTGGAAGTATGACAAATAGTAACAGTAGCATTTCTTTTCAATAGCATGAATATCAGAGGTTTGCCAACCAAGTTTGAACGATTAATAATGACAACATCTTTTCCCTTTAGGTCTATATTATTTTTTTCTAATAATTCTATTATCCCTTTTGGAGTACAAGGTCCTTGGTCTTCGTTATAATCAAAAAGTTTTCCTCTCGTAACAGGATGTAAACCATCTGCATCTTTTAATGGTGAAATTTTATCGATAAATTCAGTCGTGAAATCTTTTAGGTGTTCTGGAAGAGGGATTTGTAGTAAAATCCCATGAATGCTATTATCGTTATTAACTTTGTCGATCTCTTCTAATAGTTGCTCCCTCGAAATATCCTCATTTAACTCTATTACAACAGAATCGATACCTACATTTTGAGAAGTTCTGTGTTTAATATTTACATATATTTTAGAAGCAGGATCCATCCCCACAAGAATAGTAGCCAATTTTGGTCTAGTACCAGTTATTTCTACTGCTTTTTTGATCTTTTCCTTCAATTCTGAATTTAACTTTTCTGCTAATTTCTTTCCATCCAAAATTTTATTATTCATGATTATTCTTGGTTATACTAGAATTTGAAGTTAAAAAAAGTAATAATATTAATAACAAAATAAAATGTCATTTTTTGAAATTTGATCTCTATATTCTTCTTCTTCTCCAAAGAAAAACAACTATTGCAACAATCAATCCGATAGAACCTAAAACAATTCCTAAAATCAAATAATCAAACTCAACCATCCAAATATCGTTATTTAGATAATTTAATGAGTGTAATGTTTCCAGAGATTCGAAAGCAAAATAAGAGCAGATTACAGAAGAGAATATCGATTGGTCTCCCTCTAAACTCTCTGCAAATCCACCATCCTCGAAATTTTGGTGTGTTAAAATCCATGAGACTATTTCACGGGTATTTAACGCATTATCATCTATTAAAGATATTGCTGTTACGCAATAATATGTACTACTTAATAATGCGTTTTCAGCTAATTCATCAGGAAGATATCCTCCATAATTGTTTATATCAGCAGAAGTATTGACATAAAAGGATTTAAGGTAAGCTAAAGTTTTATCGATATCGACTAAATCGTTAATATCTCCAAATCTCTCATCAGTAAGAATAAGTGTAGCGATGGATGTGTCTATATAAGTCGATGATAAAGTTTGATTCCCACCATATCCACCATCAGTATTATTGCATGAGAGAACCCAATCTTTATGAATCGATATATTTACAATAGGTTGTTGTATCAATGAGTATAGCTGGCTGACATAATATGTTGAAGTAAGGCTTGGTAAATGAGTTGTATTTGAAAAAGAAAAACCACCTGTTGGTTGTATAGTTTGATTTAGAAATTCATAAATTCTGCTTGATAGACTAGAATCTATAGCATATTCTATTAAATTCAATGATCTCAAGAGATAATATAAATCATATATTTCTACTTGATCGTTATCAAACATTTCTTCAATTTTATCTTCCAACTTTGTATCAATAGCAGTAAAACCATTAAGATTTATTCCCATATCGTTCAAAATACTCAATGCATAAGCCGTTGCTTCAAAAGAAACTAATTCTTCACCTCCCTCGCCACTAATAACATTAGAAAAGCCTTCTTCATCTACTTCGGTATTTAAAATAAAATCCAGTAAATATGAACCTCTGGTTTTTCCTAATACGCTCGGAATCGCATTTATTGTTAAAAATAATACAAAAGATAAGATGATAAAATTCCGATATTTATGTTTCAATTAAAAGTACCTAATTCTGATAAATTAAAATTTAATTTGTTAAATATATCTTGAAATTAAAAATTAACTATATGATTGATGGACTTTAAGTGATATTTCAATTTCATAAATATTGTAACCTATTACAAAATAAAAAAGTGATATCTCTACTATTAATTAAAGAATTTCACTGATATCTCGATATAATAATTCCCTATTAACTTGAAATTGATCATATGTGATAAATAATTTTCGAAAGGATTCCAAACTTCCAAGAATTGCAGCTCCATTAAAAATAGCATATTGGAGATTATCTGGTACGAAGAATTTGAGGACTTTACTTGCGGATTTAATAGATTCAGAGAATTCTTGTGCAGCTGATTTTTTACCTAGATCTTTCGGGATATTAGATGTTTCTAAGGATTCTAAAGGTTTTCCACAATATGGGCAAAAAGCAGAATCCGAATCAGGAACTTCTTTTCCGCAATATGAACAATTCCCTTTTATGGTTTTTTGTGTACTATCCTCTTGTTTACCAATTTTAATTTCAGGTAATACTAATACACTACCACATGATGGACATAAATTTTTTCCATCACTGAGATCCACAAAAGCACCACATTGAGGACAAGTATCTTCTTTCTTTTTTGAAATTTCTACTGCTTGCAACTTTATTAATTCGCTTTTAACAGCGGAAAGAGGTGTAACTGGTTTTGGAATAGCGCCTAATTCTGGAAGAACTAAATCCAACTCTGCTTCAAAGCGTTCTTGAAATCCGGAATATGAAAGATTCCCTCCAGAAAAGACAATATGAGATAAAAGATCATACCAATACAAACTATCAATATTTCTTAAACTTGTCAGAATTGCTTGAGGAATATTCATAACATTACTATATCCTAGCATTGCAGGATTGAATAATACTTCTGGAGCTTGGTAGAGAATATAAGTTGGAACGTTAATGGATGATCCATCGGGCATGGGCACACCAAACATATCCCCTGATTTTATAGGTTTATTTGCGTCTAAAACAAAGTAACAGTTTTTTTCTTTTATTTCTTGAATAATTTCATCTGCTGCACTGGAAGCAATACTTACACCCTCCCTCATTAAGAGACTTTTTAAATTTTGGTTTACATCAATTCCAGCAAGAGGAAGTTTCTGAACAGCATGTTGTACAATTGTACCATTTATTATTGGGACAATCCATGTTAATCCATCTCCTGATTCAATTACTAAACCTGTTGTTAAACCTACACTAAATAAAGACAATAATGGTGTTGGCATCATTATCAAACTATTAATCCGATGAGTTTCAAAGAAAAGCCGAGCAATATATTCTTTAGTCTCCTTATGCATAAAAGGAGATTCACAATAAAACATTGGATATTGAGAGAGATCTTCAATTCGAAGTAGTGAATAAAAAATGTAATTTAATATTTCATAGTAACTTTCCCAATCCATAATTTCTCCACGACTTACTGGATGTTTTATTTTTAAGACTCCCCGCATCCGTGATACATCGTTTCCAACATAAATACTTCTAGCACTTACATCAACCATAACAGATTTATATTTTTCAGTTCCAGTAATACAGGGAAATACAAATCTTGGTCCAGGCTCACCCGCAAATCCGATTTTAACGTATGCTGATCCGATATCAATTATAATTGGTGTTCCAGGTAAAGGCAGTGCCATTTTTTATCACTATTTTTTTTTTTTTGATTATTGTTATTAATGATCTATATTTATGATTTTTATAATTATTTTATAGAATTTAAAAGTAAGAATTCTTTTAATTACTTTTTCATATATTTCAGAAGAGTTTTGAGGATCTCTTTTTGCATGACTAAACCAATAAGGTCATAATTTTCATCTATGACAGGTAATCGTTGTACTTTTTTATTGAACATTATTTCGAGAACATAGACTAATGTGTCATCCTCTTTTACAACAAAAGGTTCTGGTGTCATCAAGTCCTTGACAAGTGTATTAGGTGAATCCAAACTCATTGCAAATCTAGCAAGACGTATATCTCTTTGTGTAATAATCCCTATTAGTCTCCTATCCTTACGGTCTTTTACAATCGGTAGTCCTCCAATATTTTTTCTTATCATTAATAATTCTGTAGCACTAATTTTTTCATTTGGAAATGTGTATAATGGATCTTTTATCATTATCTCTGAGACTGTTATCTTACTTAATTGTCTTAAGCAATCTTCCATAATAAAACCCCAAGTTTAAATATATTATTCAAAAAATAATATTCGAAATTACCTTATGGAAAATAATCAATATTGAAATTAAAATATATTTATTAGCTATTGTTTATCGATTCTCGTAATAACTTTTCAATTTTTATTATCTCTATTGAATATTCTCTATATATTTTTAAGAGATATTCCCCCCATTCATTTAGCTTTACCCAACCTCCCCCACCACGGCCTCCTTTACCGGTTCTTACAATAGACATGCCAGTTCTCTTTTCTATCCTTTTTAAAATGTTCCATGCATATTTGTAAGAATATCCGCATTCCTTAGCAGCTAAAGTTAAAGAACCCTCTTCATTTTTTTCAATTATATCTAATAACTCCGCCCATCCTGAGCCTAAAATACTTTTATTTTCAAATTCTAACCAAAATTTTATACCAAATCCTACTTTAGCCTTTAAATCTTCAATATTAGGTTGATTTTCCATACTACTATAATTTGTTTTTTGTTAGTTTAATAATTTGTTATAGATTAGAAAAGAAAAACATAAAAGTTAAGCTCATTTTATTTTTTTAAAATTATAGAATTGAAATATTCATCATGTTTTTTTCAAGTGGAGAATCTGAAAAAAAAGGGAAAGAAATTGTAAAAAATCTTTACTACTTTTCAGAAAATCAAATGCTAGACTGCAATCAATATATCATAGAAGATAAAGATACTAAAGAATTATTTTTATTTGATACGGGTAACGGTATTTCTCTCAAAGGTCTATTTAAGGGCATGGCAAAATATAGCCTTGATCCACATAATATTAGCAAAATATTTTTGACACATGAGCATGTAGATCATACAATAGGCCTTTATCCATTAATTAAATTGATGGCTGATTCCCCTCCTCAAGTTTATGCTTATGGCGATACTGCAAAAATTTTAAGAGAAGGAGATGAGTCTCGAATATTTCCAGGTAATTTAGGTATAAAACCAAGTATGTTTGGTGTGGAAATCATTCCATTGAAAGTTGAGAACTTAGAAAATATTAAAGAGATTGAAATTTCTTCTGAATTTAAATTTCAAATCCACTACACTCCGGGACATTCTTTAGGTTCAATATGCTATTATGAGAAAACAAGAAAGATATTAATTTCTGGAGATTTAGTTTTTCAGATGGATAAACTATTTAATATTGGGAGTTTTGGGCGTTATGATTTTCCAGGGGGATCATTGGATGCTTTGAAAAAATCAATTCATTTTACAAAAGAACTTGATGTATCGATTTTACTCCCAGGTCATATGGGGGTTGTTCTAGAAAATGCAAATCAACACATCGCTGCTGCGTATAAAACTATTATGACAATTCCAAATTAAATTCATTAACTCTAGGTTAAAAAAGGTATAATTTACGCTTAAATTTATGTTTTTAAATGAATTCTCTAAGATACTAATATTTAAATAACCCTTCAGTCTATTATTTTTATAATCCTCTTTAAATTTAAAAAAATTAGTGAAAATATAATATGACTGAACAAAAAAAACAAGTGAAACACCCAACTGAGATCTTTCTACGTAATTATCCTAAAATAATCTTCTTCTATCCCTTGCTAGTCACATCCTTTATTCTCTGGTTGATTCAAATATTTTTTACCCCTAGCATAGTACTAGGTTACATCTGGTTCATAGTATTTTTTGTAAATATTTTTGTAACCGCTTTCGATTTCTCTTCAACTAAATTCTTTGTCTTAATCCTGGCCATAGTAATTGTTGTTTTAATCGTTGCGTTTTTAGTCCTACCGAATTTTGCATTTAGTCTCACAGGAATTCAACTTAATCTTGCTTTACCTTACGAGTTTTATATGCTTATGACTATAATATTAGGATTTATTTTGGGTATTGTAGTCATTGGTTCGAGATTTGATTATTACAAAATCGAAAGAAACGAAATTATTCATAAGAAGGGTATCTTTAGTTCAGCTGAACGCTTCCCTGTAAAAAGTTTAAGATTTAGAAAAGAAATCCCTGATGTATTTGAGTATTTCATGCTTAGAGCGGGGAGATTTACGATAATGCCTGGAAAAGCTGATGAAGTTATGATTTTACCCACTGTGCTCAACATTAAAAAAAAGGAAGAACAACTTGATTGGTTACTTTCTCACGTGTCTGTAGAGCCAGATGAAGTGGATTTATAAAATTTAAATTAATACAATATTCTTTTTTTTAATTTTTTATTCTTTTAATTCTTGAAATAATATCGTTAAATTTAAGTGTTAAATAGTACTTTAAAATACACTTATGTCTCAACCACCAATAATATTATTTGATTTTGATGGTGTTATAATTACTCAAAAGTCTCTTGAATATACGGCATCTATATTAATTAAGAATGAGTTTTATGGATGGAAAAACATAGAAAATATGAGATTGATAGATTTTGCGAGACTTTTTGAGGAGTCTGACTCAAAAAATAGATTATTGGCTTTAAAACGAATTAATAAAGTGTATAAACCTTTTATTCCAAGTATTTGGAAAAGAAATTTATTTTTTATCAAATTTAGGCGTATGTATCCAAAACTTGAAAAGTATGAAACTCTAAAACCAGAGTTAGAACAAGTTCTAAACCATCTCAAAAAGAATGGATTTCAATTAGGAATAGTATCTAATACAAGTAAAGAAAGATTAGAATTTTTTCGAAAAAAGTTTGATTTAGATAGATTCTTTTCTGTCTTTATTTCTCGAGATGATTCTGGAAATAGAAAGCCTAGTCCGGACCCAATTATTACCGCACTAATGAAAATTAAGAAGGTTTTTAATTATTCAATCAATAAAAATAATGTTTATTACGTTGGTGATCTTCCTCCAGATATTGAATGTGCTAAGAATGCTTATGTAAATAGTATTGCTTTACTTTCTGGTCATGGTACCAAAGAGGGTTTAGAAAAATCTTATCCTACTTATATGCTTCAAAATATTAAATCCATTTTAGAAATTGAGCCTATCAAAAAATTCTTATTGGATTAAACACTTTTTCCCTATAGATATGTTTAATCTTGAAGAATTTGATAATGAATTAATTCTAGAAAAAGCAAATAAGTTAAATAAATTCTTAAATAAAAATAAGTTAGATAAAGTTTCAAAGATAATTGATGAATTTCCAAATCTGCTGGATCAAGAAGATTATATTGTGCCAATAACTTATATCATAAGTATATTAGCAGAAACCAAAATTACACTCATCTCTGAAGAGTTATTGGATAAGATCGTGGTTTTTCTTCACTCTGAAAATCTTAAAATCAGAATTAATTCTGTCATTATTGTAGGTTTTGCTCTATTGGCAAACCCTCAGTATTTTGATAAATATTCTCAGGATTTCATGAAGCTCTTATTAGATGAGTTTGAGGATGTTAGAAATAATATACACTACTTTTTAATAAAATTAGTTGAAATAGATCCAGATATTACAAAAAATAATATTGACATTATATTAAAAAGTCTTAAAAATGAGAGCAACAACAATAATATTATTTCTCTATTGGCTTTATTAGAGCACTGTGAAGATTATGAATTTGATCAGTTATATATCATAAGGAATATATCAAACTCCTTACTAAAACAACTTGAAGAGAAAGAAAACTCAAAGATTTTTAATAAATTAATAAGTTTTATTAAAAATGTTTATCCTCAACTTAAAGAGGTTGATTTGGAGAACCAAAAATACGAGAAAATTGTAGATTCGTTAAACAACATATTTTTAATGAAAAAGACTAACTTTACCAAAGTTAGAAAAAAAAAAAATTTAGGATTAAAGGTTTATTTAAAGAAATTTCTAAAATCAAAGATAAAGGATGAAAAAATCTATTTCTACTTAAAAACGAAAGAAAATTTTATCTATATTTATGAGTTAGAAAAAAACAAATTAAATAGATTCTTTTCACAAAAACAAAAAATTTCTGATGAGAATATTAGTAATACTTTTTCTCAAGTTATTGATGATCGTTCAGAACTAAGAAATTTTATCAAAACGTTAAATAACTTAAAAATTATAGATGGTTATTACTCTAATATCGGATTTTTTTATCCGTTTAACTACATAAAATCAAAATTTTTAGAAGATTTAAATATTGATGGTTCGATTAGTATAAAGAGTATCAACTTCCTTCCGCAAAACTTTATTGAAAATGTCATTAAGAATATTTCTAAATCCGAAAATCAAAGATTATTAAGACATAAAGATGAAGAAAAGTATACTTCACTTAAGTATATTAAAAATCAAATCAATTCTGAAGCTGCAAAAAAAAGTGTTATTGAATTAAAACCATACCGCACAATATTACTCGATAGGGATTTTTTAGAATTAATAAAAAATATGCCTAGAGAGTTTTTATCTGAATTTCATAAAGGAACACAGTGGTTAACTAATTTAGGAACTCAAAAAATTAGTAATGAAGTTCAAAGTTCCAAAATTATAGGATTTTTTGACATTACAAAATTATCAGAGAAACTAAATATAGGCGAGCTTCTCTTATTGGATGTATTTGAACAGTTTGTAGATTATAGAAGTGGGATTTGGAATAAGAAAAAAAACATTTTTTACTATTCTAAATATTTAAAAGACAGAATTGATGGGATTAGTTTAATTTCTGATGAAATTGAAAAAGCGCATCAAATTGAAAAGATCTCTAAGGAGCTTAATATTGATAAAAATCATATTTTATCCAAAATCGACGAAAACTTACAATTAATTGCGAATGAAATCAAACAAAAAGACCAAATAAAATTAGATAGTTATCTCCAAAAAACTGGAATGGAATTAGATGCTTTTTTGAGATTTGTTGATGATTTAGATATTTTCTATTTCAAAAAAGGAGATTTATTAATTTTTAATCCTCAGAAAATTGAAGAAGCTAAGAATGAAATAAGATATATGTTAATTGATAAGTCTAAATCAGATGATTTTATATCATTAGGAACTATGAAATTTGTCCATCCAACTCTAATTGAAGATTTGATTAAAGAGTTATTACTTGGTGGAAAATTAAAAGGAATTTTTCATGAAAATGATGGAGAACTTATTTTTTACACAGAAAGAGGGATTCGTAATCTGATGCTTGAGAATAGCTTCCTTTTTTCATTTCATGATTTATTTTATGATAAAGAATTAACCCAAGAAGAAATTAATTTAATGACACAAATTTTTGAAGATTTGGTTAGTAAAAGAAAGATTAAAGGAAGTTTTGATGTCGAAACCTTAACTTTTTCGAGTGATGAAGTTCTTTTTGCAAAAGATTACAATACGGTTTTATTTGAATTTGAAAAAATGGTTAATAATTATATTAAGAATTTTGAAACTGAATTCCAAAAAATTAAGCAGATTCTCACAAAAAAAGGAGAAACAATATTTCCACAAGAGATAAAGATTACTCAAGAGACTATCGATAGGATTAATGAGAAATATGTTAATTGGAGAAGTAGTTTGGAATCTTATATACGTAGAACCAATAAAAAGTTATTAAGAGATCAAGGGATTAGTGTAAAACAATATAAAGCTATTCTTTCAAAAGATAAAAAAGAAGATATAAAATCCTTAGAAGAAGATCCTGAAGTATATGAAATTTTAAACAAATTTAATAATTGGGTAAAATTGTATAACAAAATCGAATTAAAATATCCAAATATAATATTCTACCAAAAAAGATTAATAAATAACCCAGATGATAAAGAGTCAAATAGAAAATGGAAGGAATTGTTAGACGAATTATGTTTAAAATAAGTTGATCTTATTCTTTTTTACTATTTTGAGAGAAGAGGTTATCAATATCTATTTTCTCGCTTGGTATTATTTTATAAGTTTTTGGATTTGTAATACCATTTAGAGTTAAAATTCCTTGGTCTTCAAGATACTTAAGAGCTCTCCAAATAAAATTAATCTTAGACCGATTTGAAGATTTAATATTATTACATCTCCTTATTCTTTTAGTATTCACAATGGTTACATTATTATCTATTAATTTATTAATCGCTTCAACTGTTTCTTTTAAATTCTTCTGAAAAAAATCCATTTCTAAAAGAGCTCCGTCTTATAAAGTAATGATTAGATATACTCTCCTCATTTAAATTATTAAATTTAAATGTCAAATTTAAAATCTTGAGTATATTTAGTTAGTTTTCTTTAGTATATATAGTTTTTTTATAACAGATTTGTCTAATTGAAAAAGAGAAAAAGGTAAAGATCTAAAACGAATTTTAAGTAATGATTACTTAATAACTAATATTCTTAATGTCGAAAAACCCTTTTACCACAAAAGACTAAAGCACAATTTAATTTGTCAGCACACTTAATAACGGCATCATCCCTTATGGAACCACCTGGATTAATGATAGCTTTTGCTCCAGCATTAACAGCAACTACTAATCCATCAGGAAATGGAAAGAACGAATCAGTTCCCATTACAGAATTATTCAATTCCGCTTCATGTCCAAACTCAATTGCTTTTTGAATGGCCAATTTAACTACATGTACTCTACTTTGTTGTCCAGCTCCAATACCAATTGTATACATCCCATCATCATAATATTGCACAAAACATGCGGAATTTGATTTTGCCCATTTAGAAACTTTATATGCAAATATTAAAGCCTCTTTCTCATTATCACTTACTCCTTTCTTACTTACCACATTCCATTCTTTAATAATAGGATTACTATCATATTCTTGAACAAGAAGTCCTCCCAATACACTTCGAACTTCAGAATTTTTATATATATCATTTCTTTTATCAAGAAAATCTCCATATTCAATTATAATCATATTCTTTTTTTGTTTTAATATACCTAATGCCTCATCTTCGAAGGACGGAGCAATAAAAACTTCAATAAATATTTTTTCTTTATTTATTATCAAATATGCTACTTCCTTTGTTAATTTTTTGTTAACTCCCCAAACTCCTCCAAATGCAGACATAGGGTCTGTACTATATGCTTTCTTCACTGATTTTAATTGACTTTTTTTATCAATGGCTACACCATTTGGACTTGTATGCTTTAAAATGGCTGTAGTATAATGTTCTGTTCCAAAATCCAAAAGCATTTGCATACAAGAGTCAATATCTAGATAATTATTAAATGATATTTGTTTTCCATGAAGTTTTTTTAAATTATGAAGCCCATATATCGAATTTAGATCACGATAATATGCTGCTATTTGATCCCAATTTTCACCATAACGACAATCTTGAACCTTTTCAAAAATTTTGAATAAATATTCTCCCATAATTTGATTTGGATTATAGTAACTCTGTAAATAATTTGCAATTGCTGCGTTATAATCTGCCATTATAATAAAAACATCTTGAGCTAATTTCGCTCTTGTTTTATCACTAATCCCTCCAGAGTCTCTTAATTCTTTCAAAATCTGGGTATAATACTTTGGATGCGGGACGACAACTACGTCTGGAAAATTCTTAGCAGCAGCTCTAATCATAGTTGGGCCCCCTATATCTATTAACTCTATAGCTTCTTCCAAACTGGTGTCTGGTTTTGTTATCGCTTCTTTAAATTTATATAAATTGCATATAACCATATCTATAGGTTGGATGTTATGCTTCTTAGCATCTTGGATATCTAATTTATTATCTCTCCGAAACAGAATCCCTCCTTCAATTCTAGGATGAAGTGTTTTTACTCTGCCATCAAACATCTCAGGGAATTCAGTATAATTAGAAATTTTGATATAATCAATTCCATTTGACTCCAATAATTTTCCAGTACCTCCTGTTGATAAAATTTCAATTCCAAATTCATTAATTAATACTTTAACAAAATCAATTACACCACTTTTATCAAAAACGCTAACAATTGCTCTTTTTATAGATTTCATAAGAATATAATTTACACTATTTAGTATGTATAATAATAGTAATAATTACAAAGAAAAGTTTACTATTGTTAAAACTTAATTAATAGAGCTTTAATAAGGGAAATTAAGGGAAGGAATCCAATATACTTAAAATTCAATTATTTTTTGACTAATCGACACAAATGTATAAAAATGATGTCGATATAAAATTTATGCGAACGAAATCAAATATAGGTAATTTTTAAATGAGAATTGATAAAAAAATTGAGATAGATTCTGCCCCAAAAAGAATTTATGATATTGTAACTGATGGTGAGAATACTCCAAGATGGAATATCGCCCTCGATGAAGTTATCGAAAAAGAAGAAGGGGAAAAATTTCTTTTGAAATCAAATATTGGAGACATTTTAATTGTAGATACAGAAACTGTAGAAAATGAAAATGTTACTTGGCATATGGAGAAGAGTGATATGAATTCAATAGGGTATATTGTTAAACCTAAAGGAGATCTTACAGAAGTGACAATATGGACAGATTTTGAAAACAAAAAACTGAGGAAAGGTTACGAAAAGACTGCCGATTTAGTTTTAAAGAGTTTAAAGAATTATGTAGATTTCATTGAAGAAGGTGGAGATCCAGAGGATTTTGATAAAAAACAACTGATGGTAAGTCCTTAAATAATTCTAAATCCTAATTTTTTTTCTTTAATATTCCCTTCTAAAACTTTCCTATAAGGTCATGTGGTTGAGTTTCTCGTTGACCTACTACAGAGACGATTCCAAGAGGGGCTTCTTTCATATTTTGAATGGTTTTTGCTCCGGCATAGATCATCCCATTTGCTAATCCTTCTTTTAATGTTGCTAAAACTCCGGCTACATCTCCTACATAAGGTACATAATTAGATACCCCTTCCGTAAGCATTTTTGAGCCTTCTATATAACGATCTGAGATGTAACCAAAAGTTCTTGCCTCCTTACTTCCCATACCACGATATACTTTGACTTTTCTTCCAGCTATAGTATCAATAAAACCCGGAGATTCCTCTGTACCCGCAAATAAATGTCCAGACATCATTAAATCTGCTCCAGCTGCAAAAGCCTTGGGTAAATCACCTGGATTAGTAAAACCTCCATCTGCGATTAAAGATAATTTAGGATTATAATCTTTTATTGCATCAGCAACTTGAGCAGTAGCAAAAAGTGTCGGAGCACCTACTCCAGTTTGTATTGAAGTTGTACATATTGAGCCAGAACCCATTCCTACCTTTAATCCAATAAATCGTTCTTCAACAAAATCACATTTTGAAATTAAGTATTCAGCCGCTTGATAAGTCCCAATATTACCTAAAACAAAATCTGATTCTAAAAGCCTCATCAATTTAGATGTACCAACAATATCATCTTTTTTATAAAAATCTGCTACATCAATAAAGAAAATGTCAACGTATTTATCGATCTCTTTTAATTTTTTTTGCGCTTCTGAAGATTCTGGATATTTTGGAGATAGTGCCATTGCACATAATAAATGACCTGCTTCATCTTTAGAGGCGAATGGAAATTCTGGTGCTAAATCTTTCTTTGTAATTAATCCTTTTAAGAGACCGTTTTTATCTATAATTGGTAATTTTTCTTTCCGCGAATCATATAAAATTTTCATTGCTTCTTCTCTTGAGGCTCCTGGTTTAATAGAAATAACATCTTTAGTCATATAATCTTTTATAGTTCCGTTCTGAATATCTTCCTCAATAAAAGGAATATCACGCTTAGTAAATATACCGCATACTTTCTTAGCTTCGTTAACAACTACTATCCCACTAATATTATAATTTTCCATCATAAATTTTGCTTTAGCAACACCCTCATTTGGAGTTATCGTTGCTACATGTTCATCATCTATCACAAAAGACCTAGCTCTCTTTACAATTCTACACATTTCCAATTGTCTTTCATAAGAGCAATTACGATGTAATACTCCAAGTCCGCCATGTAATGCCATGTTAATTGCCATTACTTCCTCTGTCACTGTATCCATAGCAGAAGAAAGTATAGGTAAATTGAGATGGAATTTACCTAAATTAGAGGAAATATCTACCTCTTGTGGATTGAAATTAGTGAATCCTGGTAGGATCAAAACATCTTGAAACGTAGCAATAAGTTCTTTCGAGTGAATTTTTTTACGATATTTTTCAGTCATTTTTAGCCACCATGTTGAAAGTTCATATAAAAATTGAATTGATCATATTCCTATATTAAAACATATATAAGTTATATCAGACTTAAAAATTTTGGTATTGATTTGCGGATTAAAAAAAAAAGAAAGAAAATTTAAAGTATTAGACTGGAATATCCCGTTTATTAAATATTATAATACCTGATGTTGCTAATACTACAGAATACCCTAAAAGGATTAAAATATGTAAGACTACATTATCCCAAGCATGATTAACGAGAAGATTTGACATGTCAGAATAGAAAAATATACTGATGCGTTTGATTTCTTGCGCTCCTTCTGGAAATGATTGCCAAAATTGACCTACTGCGTAAAAAAATATTACTAACCCCATTCCAAAAGCTAATGCCTTTTTGGAAGTTAAGAATGAAGAAAAGAAAAACCCAGTACTAATTAATGCAACCATGAAAATAAAATTCCATAGAAAAGCAAAAAGAATCTCATTCAGATAGATATCAGCAACAGATACAGTTGGAAATATTATTATGCCTAAAAGAACACTCATCATCACACCATAATAAATAAATAATACTTCCAAAATTTGAGTTAGATATTTACCTATAGTAAACTCTGTCCTTGCTATAGGTTTTGACAAGACTAAATCAATTGTTTTATTTTCTATCTCACGAGGAATATTTTGAGCAGATTTCAAAATGAAATAAATTCCATAGTAGAACCAAGATACTGAAAAAGAATAAATGTTAAGAAAACCTCCGAATTCACTAAGAGAAGCAAATTCACCAACCATTTGTCGGATTGTCTCTGGATAAGCTTCAAAAGCTTCTTCTAATCCTGCAAGTAGCTCAGGGTCAAAAAAAGACACAAACCACATGAAGAATAGAGACATAATTACTGTGAAAATCAATATACTCTTGTAATCCTTTTTTAATTCTCTACCAATAATATGCATTACTTTCAAGCAATTTTACCTCCTTTTAATTTAGTTTCTTCATAATACTGCAAAAAAATGTTCTCTAGAGTAGAATGTCTTATCGAAAAATCTTTTACTGGAGCACCAGCCCAATCCTTTTCACTAATCTCACATAAAATTTTTCGAGCTTGATCAGGAGGTAACAAGAACTCAAGTTGAGTTTGAAAATCATATTTAATGATTGATTCAGAATAGTCCGCTTTTAAATGAGTTTTAAACGCTTTCATGCTACTTGGAGTTTCAAAAATCAGTTCTATATGTTTTAGATTTTTTGCCTTTAATTCGTTCACATCAGAAATTTCAACAATTTTTCCTTTTCTTATAATAGCTACTTGATCACAGAATTTTTCTACTTCTGCAAGCACATGACTACAAAGAAATACCGTACATTTAGATTCTTTTTGACGTTCAGATACAATACGATAAAATTCAGATTGCATTAGAGGATCAAGCCCAGATGTTGGCTCATCCATAATTAGCACGTCAAATTTGCCCATTAAGGCTGATAAAACTCCAACTTTTTGTTTATTACCTTTACTTAAAACTCCAACTTTTCGAGTCATGTCTAACTTAAGACGTTCAATTACTTCGTTAACAAAATCCCAATCAATTTCAATATCATAAAGCCTCGCAAAAAACTTTATCATTTCATTTGCTGTTAAATTTTTGTATAAACCCAATTCACCAGGTAAATATCCAATTCTATTTCGTGTTTTTACATCTTTTTTAGGTTCAATTTTTTCACCTAAAATTGTAATATCACCAGCATCTTTGTTGAGAAATCCAAGTATACATCGAATCGTAGTAGTCTTTCCTGCACCATTTGGCCCCAAATACCCAAACCGAGATCCTTGGGGTACTTCAAATGAAATATCATCAACTGCTTTAACTTTTCCCTTGTTATAATATTTTTTTAAATTTTTCACTTCAATTGCGTTCATTTTTCAAATATCATTCTTCATATTTTTTAAAATATATAAAAATACAATTATTGATAGTAAGACTGCATATATAAATGTTCTTCATACAATTTGAAATCTGCGAAAAATTTTTAAAATTGGTATATATATTATTAATTAAGAATGTCTGAAATTGATGAAGATTTTAAATTTGAAGGTATTATTCAAGAAATAGAGAAAAAACTAATTAAATTTATGGTGGGTATGGTGGAAAGGACTAACCCTTTATCGCCTAAACTTACTGAAATTTTAGGGTATCTTCTACTTCATGGTCAGTTAACTCAAGCTCAATTGGTAGAATTGACTGGTTTTTCAATAGGAACCATTTCTACTAATTTAAATCAGATGATTAGTTTAAATATAGTCAAAAAAGAATTAATCCCAAAAACTAGAACTTATAAATACATCTTTTTAGGAGGAAAGGGGAGTATTGAATCACAAGCGAGTTATATGAAATTAGAAATTATAACAACTACAATTAATTTCTTTAAACAAAAACTAGAAGAACTTGAAAAATTTAGTGAAGAAAAAGGATTTAAATTACTTCATAAAAGAGTACTCGCTCTCTTAAACTATTTCCAATGGCATAAACAGATTATAGAAGATAAATATAAAAAATTAGGAGCGCTAAACTAATTTGGAAGAAAAGAGTATATTTAGCCCAAATATTTCAAAAATTGAGGGAGAAATAATAGAGTTTTTATCGAAATCTCCACTACTTTTTACAAAAGATCCATTTGTAAATCAAATTAGAGTGCTTTTCTTCACGCGAAAAGATTTAACTCAGAGAGAGTTACAGAAATTAACCCAATTATCTACTGGTAAGATTTCACAAGTCTTGAAAAGATTGATGAAATGGAGATTGATAGAGAAATCTTCGGTTTCAAGTACAGGAGAATTTACTTACAGTATGGAATCAATTGAGAGATCTTGTCGAAATTATTTTCACAATATTATAGAAGAAATGACCCAAAGTGTAAAACCACTTGAAGAAATTTTAGATATTTTAGAACAAGAGGCAGAAAAAATCAAAGAACTAAGGGGTTATGATAAAATAAGTCATTTAGTCCCTTTATTTCTACAAGCAATTAAGATTAATATTGAAGTCATGGAAGAATTTAAACATATTGACTTAGGAGAGAAAAGGGTTTAAATCTATATTAATTAGCTATTTAATTAATGAGATATAATAAAAAAAATTTGAGTTATGATTAGTTATTTAGCATTTATGGCATTCATTAAGATTTGATTGGCTTTTTCTTTGATTTCTAGAATTTTCTCTGAAGAAATTGATTCTTCCATATGATTTAAAGTTATACTCAACCTTCCTCCATGTGTAACAACACCTAAGACTAATTCAGTGAAAGGAGAACAAGATGGCATCAATATGAGATTCTTTAGGATTAAATCTCCATATTTTTCTGGAAAGTTTGTTTTTCCAAGATTGGTCATTATTTGAGCCATTGCGAATCCTTTTGAAAGTTTTTTCTTAACCATTTTATTTACTATATTCCTTTTATCCCTGATAAACGCTTGAATTTTGTCATAGCTTTGTGAAGTAGACGAAATTAAGTGTCCAAATGCAGCGAATATTTGAGCATCATAAAAGGTTGGGTTTAATATAAAGGCATTTAGACTACCTATTAGTGCTTGTTGTCTTGCTTTATCGGGTGTTGCTTTAATGTGAAACTTTTTAGCGGCATCCCAGAAAGAATCTTTTTCAGAATATTTAAATTTTAGTTGCATTCCTCCTGCAAAAAATCCAAATTGTTCTTTTATGGGATTATTAAGGAGATTTCTTAAATTTACAGCAAAAGAAAGATTCTGTAAATATTTTGAAGATTTTGAATTTAACTGATTTTGAGCAATGGCGAAGGCAATAATCAAAGCAGTATTTACAGTCACTCCATTCTTTCGGCAAGCTATAACTAATGACTCTGTACTATCCTTGGAAAGCTCATACAAATGTGCTTTATATGTATACTTCTTCCAAAATGACTCGTGTAAAGCATAAAAATTATCATAGTCAAAGATGACTTCACTTTTTTCCCATTTTTTATTGATTGATTTGCCAAAGATTCGCATCATTGAACCGGGTTTGATATCCGAGGGGATATTATCTTTATTTACTAAAGGAGCAGGGGGTAGTAATTCGACCTCTTTTGTCGGATCTCCTAAATATATCATTATATCTCTTGCTAAATATGCCAAGGACATACCATCGCAGATGGTGTGTTGACAAAAGATAATCAAATCTGAAATTTCAGCCGAATATAATAAAATGAACCTAATTAAGGGGCCTTTTTCCATTTCTAATGGAATTTTGTGTTGTTGAATAATTTCATTCCTCCATTGGTCATCAGAAGTACGTTTAACTACGTTTAGAGGAATTTCTAACTCTTTATCTACTAAAGCATAAACTTCTTTTCCTTCAGAAAGCAAGTGTGCGTTAAGTATAGGATGTCTCTTTTGCATTTTTTTAATTACTCTTTCCAATTCATCAACAAAAACTTCTCCAAGAATTGTTGCTACTATGGATATATGTGAATTTGCTACTTTTGAATGCACTCGTTCTCTTTGATTCAATTTCCTTTTAAAATATAGATTATTCAATTCAATCTGTTCTAACATTTTTTAAGACCTAAAATTTTACATTGATGTTAAAGTGAGACTTATTCACTTTCAATAATTATATATAAACATAATATTTAAAAGTTTTGTGGATTAATATTTAAATAAAAGTGAATAGTTCACACAATTATGTCTTCTGATAGAAAGCGTTATGCGAGAGATAAGGAGGAGAGAATTGCCCAAGTTGTAAAAATCTCGCAAGAAATAATTGAGAATGAGGATTATGATAATCTTTCAATGAATTTATTGCATAAACGCACTAAGATTCCTATAGGTACATTATATAAAGATTTCCCCGATGGTAAGCGAGATGTATTATTGGAAATATTGAAAAGTTTTAAAGATGAATTTGAAGAAAAATACAAAATATTCAATGATGATAATTTAAGAGATTTCTTCTATACATCTTTGGATATTGGGAGAAAAAGAAGAAAATTCCTCATTGCACTTCAACTTGAAACATTAAGAAATCCGGATAGTTTTCTTATAAAAGCAAAAAAATATGTTTCTGATATAGATATCAATATGTTCAAACAAATTGTAGAATATATCTGTGGACATTCAATAGAATATGAGAAGTTATTGGATATGATAGCAGTATGGAAAGCTATCATACGCCAACATGTAATATTTAGGAATCTTCATGGTTCTGACGAAAAATTCATGAATATGATTATCAAAATAATAAGAGGGCTAGCAACCTAATTAGTAAAGGAATATCAATATTTTTGAAGTACTACTTATTGATTTTCTGGTTTTAATAGAGCTATAATAATTTTAGTCATCATCTTAACAAATTCTTCTTCAGTTCCAAAAGTACTATTAACAAATGTATGACGGTGAATTAGAATATCCATAACATTAAACACTTGAGTTTCTTTGCCATCAAGGATCAACTCTTCCTCAGGAAATTTTTTTAATAACTTTCGAAACGGTTTTAGGAAAAGTTCAATTTGCGCTTTTAATTGTTCCTGCGCTGCAATATCATTCTTTATTTTAAGATACTCATCAAGTTTAGAAAAAAATTCTGCTTGTATTGCAAGTATAAAGTCACGTTCCTCACTATGTATCTTGACAAGTGCGAGAATTAAGTCACTCAATGCATCTGTTATAGTATTATAGTCATTTTCAATTGAATATCCATACTTCTTTAATTTAGGTGCATAATCAGAAGTAGATGTTTTTCCCATTTCTTGAAAAATTGACAGTTTTCCTTGAGGAAAATGATAATATAATGTTCCTATACTCACCTCTGCTTTAGCTGCAATTTCTTTGATATAAGTATTACCAAAACCCTTTTCTTTAAACAATTTTACTGCTATTTCTATTATTTTTTCTTTAACAGTTCCTTTCCTCATATTTAAAAGACTATTTGATGTTTTTAACTAAATTATAAGTAGACTTTTATATAAGTTTTTTGAGCCGAATCGATTCGATAACCTTAAATAATTTAAAAAATATTTTAATTATAAATAATTAATTCGAGTCGAATCGACTCAGTTTTTAAATGGTGATAAAAATATCTAAACCTAAACGATTTACTACAACAATTTTATTAAGAAAGCTTATTGCAGTAGTTCTTATAATGTTAGTTTATTATAACCTAATGTTTTGGCTAATTCTTCCAGAAATACTTACCAATCCTATTACTCTAAATGCACTTGTTATATATTATATAGTAGGAGCTATAGATATCATGATACGTCCTATTCCAGAAAAAGTAAAAATTACAACAGTAGAGAAAATGATTTCATTAATGGGTATCTTGCAACCATTTTTATTCATCCTTGCTTACATCGAGAATTTAAACTTCATTACACCATTTATTCCTTTTTGGAATAATCTAGTTGTTGCATATATAGGTATCGCTTTTTTGATAGTTGGAGGGATTATTATGATAATTAGCAGAATTCAACTTGGGAAATATGGAACTCCTGTAGTTCATACAGGAGAAGACCATAAATTGGTAACTAAAGGACTATATAAAATTGTACGCCATCCAATGTATTTTGGCGCAATTTTTATGATGTTAGCACCATATTTAGCTTTTAGATCCATATTTGTGTTAATTATAATGACGATAATGAATATCTTCTTAATGAAACTGCGAATACACATTGAAGAAGAAACCTTGATAAGTACATTTGGTGATGAATATAGGAATTATATAAAGCGAACAAAAAAATTAATCCCATTAATATATTAGTACTACAATTTCTTTTCTTTTTTTTTATATATATATATGGGTGTTTCTTCCCATTTAGTTATATATACGGATATCACGTAAAGATAAATTTCTAGCATATATTAATTAATTAAAATTAATATGCAACTAGCTATCTTTAAAATTGGTATAATTTAGTCGAGATTTGTTCGATATGTTTGGTGGAAAATGATTACTGAAACTGAAATTACTGAGGATAATGTAATTAAATACCTTATAGATAAGAGTAAAAGTAAATATGGTCTATTTTCTATTAATTATATTTTAATAAATTGCAAAATCAAAGAATTGTTAGAATTTATGGCCGATTATGGCTTAAATGCTCCTGATAAAGCATTTGTGAGTCGACTTGAATATATAAAACTTATTTTAGCGCATCTAACTAATATTTATACTTCAACGGATTGGCAAAAAAGATTCGATAATCCTTTAGAATATTGTGGATATGCAGTAATCAATTCAAAAAGATTCAATAAATATCTATATAATTTAGATTTTATTGCGAAGCAAGATTTAATTGAGACTTTTGCAGACCATTGTGCTGATCTTGAAATAACAGTCCATAATACAACCTATGATTCTATAACACCTGAAATGGATATGTATTTAACTATCAAAAAATCGAAAGTAAAGACTGCATCTGTTTTTGTAATGAATGGTGTCAATGTTAATGATAAATCTTATGCGGAAACAAAAAAATCTATAAAAGAGGCAGCTAAAGTCTCGAGTTGGAATATTTTTGTAACAACTCCTGTAGGTGTTCTTAAGATTGGTTTAAAAAATTTAATTTCTGATATGAATAATTTAAATTGTTGGTTATATGTAGTTGATCCATCACGGAAAATTGTTTTTGGTATAAATAAGGGAAGAAAGAATGATGAATTTGATCTTGAAATTCGGAATAGTTACCTCAAAAAACTTCCCAAAGAACCGATGAGGGCTCCTTCACAGGTTATAAAATTATCAGATTATTCTTTTGACGAACCTAACTCGTTTGACTCATATAATTTTAGATTATTTGATATCTATAACGACTTAGAGCATAATAAATTAATGCTTAAGGAGGGAAACCAACCTAAATATTCGGAGATATTCAGAGATTTAATAATAATGGAAAAAACTAGTGGAACTCCTTTAGTTAATTATGCTAGTGAAAGTTTCAAAGAACAGGCGTTAGTTTCTGGTTTTTTAGCAGCAATGGATTCATTTGTAACTCAAATCGGAGGTTCAAAAATGGAAGAAATTAATTATAAAGGTTTATATGTACAAGCATCTTACGGTAAATCCATTGAAATTGTATGTTTTTTATTCAAGCCACCAGATTCAAGTTTTAAAGAGAGACTTAATTATCTTACAAACCTTTTTGAAAGACTTTATGAAGAAGAAATTGAACAATTCAAAAAAACAGGGAATACTAATCTATTTGATGAAGATGAGATCCTTTCAATTATGAAAGATATCCTTGATATCTAATGTATCAATAAATTAAAAAAAATGAAATAAATAATTACATCAGGAATTTATTGAAGATATCAAAACGAGAGTAATGACCACTAATATCTATGGGATTCTCTTGTTAATATAATTATTTCACATTATTTGAAATTTACAAAAAATTTAAATTCTTGCGATACATATAATCTATTAAGAAATTTTCAAAATATATATAATAACTACTAAAGCATATTGACAGTTGAAAAAGAAACCGATACTAATAGCCACCTTTTTAGTGATAAACTACGAAAATATAAGGACAAGCTTATAGAATTTCTTTTGGATATTGCTGCAGGCAAGCGAGTTAATCCGAAAATTTCCACAATTACTTCTTTTATATTAATTCATGGAAAATTAACTCAAAAAGAGTTAAAAGAGTTAACAGGATTCTCAATGGGTTCAATTTCTACTTTTTTAACAGTAATGACAGGTACAGGAGCCATTAAAAAAGAAAGAATTCCACATACTCATACATATTTGTATTCATTTTCAGGAAAAATTGAAGATCTAACAACTAAGGGAATCGAGATTGCGTTAAGTAGTTTTATTTCTTTTGAAAGCTATTTAAAAAATAAAGTGAAAGAATTAGATAAATTATTTTCCCAATCCAAAAAAGGTGCAGAACATCTTTCACAAAGAATTGAAGAATTACTTGAATGTTTTGAAATTTATAAGGTTTTATTTCCAGTTATGGATGATATTTCTGAAAAATTTCAAGAAGAAAATTACTTAAAACAGGTCACTCTCACAAAGAGGGGTCTCACAGAAGAAAGAAATATATCATTTGATGAAGAAGTCTATTTAATTGAGGATGATTTGTTGAATCAACTTACAGCTTCACCTATGTTTGCAAGTCGAGATCAAATGTTTATTAGGATTCTTGGGTACTTTATTACGAGAAAATATCTTACTCAAAAAACATTGCAAAGGGTTACAGGTTTATCTGCCGGGAAAATTTCTGAAGAGGTAAATCTACTTTTAGAAAATCGATTAATTGAAAAAGTAGATGTCTCAGAGAAGGGTAAAATTACATATGGAGCAGAATCTGCAGGGATAATTCTCTTAAAGTTTTCAAGAGCTATTATGTACAGAATGGCTAAGTGGGATAAAGACCTAAAAAATATAAGTTTGGAATTAGAAGATAATCGAAAAGATTTAGAAAATCTAACCGGATATTCAAGACTTCAAAAAATTTTTGAGTTTCTTCTTAAATCAATTTTAAGATATAATAGATTCATTGAACTGCTTGATAAAATCCTTTAGGAATAAAAATATTTTATATCACTGCATCAATAAAATCTCACATACGAGATAAGTTCCTTCGACGCAAATTCTGTATTCTAGGGGTGTTAATTAGGGAATCCAGCAATTCAATTATATTTTCTCTGTCTTCATTTATATTATTTGTCTCTATATCAATATAGTTACTCACGTGGTCATTAAACATTTGAGATGTAACATTTTCCGCTAAGTTGGTTATAATTTCTCTCTCTTCTATTAAAGTTTCAACTGGAGTTAATAACTTAAAATCCCCATTTTTCCATTCATCCCATAACTCCGAAAATGG
The DNA here is from genome assembly GCA_016839655.1 of Promethearchaeota archaeon. The sequence continues at coordinate 71,212 of JAEOTW010000144.1, forward strand.
AACAATGTTCAATGTTCTAAATCTAAAGATTGTGGGATTTATCTCAGATAATACTCTTGCTGTTTCTTTTACATGTTCTTCTGAATATCTTTTTCCTCCTAGACCTAAAACTACATACAAACTCAATTTTATTCCAGCATTCAGAATCTTTTTCCCAGCTTTGATCATTGATTCTGCATTTGTGCCTTTTCTCATTAATCGTAAGATTTTGCTACTACCACTTTCTAATCCCATATAGACAATATTTAACCCTGCTTTAGCTAATTCTTTCATTTCTTCATCAGATTTTCTTAGAATATCTAAGGCTTTAGCATAACAACTTACTCTTGGGACATTTCTTAATTTAAATCGAACATATTTTATTATTTCTACTAAGTAATCTGTTGGAGCTGATGTTGGATTACCCCCTGCTAAAAAAACTGGAAAACCATGATAATTATTTTCAGCATAATAATCGATATCCTTTTTAACATCTTCTATTGGTCGAATAGCATAATCTTGAACAAATCCATACATTCCAGAATAGGTCCCGCAAAAACGGCAGCCTCCGGTCAATGTATTCCACGAACACCCCCCAGTAACTGGAATTAAAACAGACATAGAAGCCCCTTCTACCGGAGGCCTTATTACTATTTGACTAGGGGGTACTTTTGGCAACATCAGGCTAAATATGAAGATTAACTTAAATTATAGTTATTTATCTTTATACACTTTATTTGAATCAATATAGCTTTTTAGATATTACTATTATAAATACTAATAACGATTCGAGGAAACTATTTAAGGTGTTATATATTCAATTTATTAACATTAGAGAATATATCATTCCAATAAATATAACCTGAAAATATTTAAGATATTTTTATTAGCATTAAGGAATCTACTAAAAAATGAGTTATAATCGAAAAGATATATTATTTAGCTTTAAAATTGTGATATGTGGTGCTAGTTCAGTAGGTAAGACATCTCTTTTTAATCGTTATTGTTTTAACTCATTTAGTTTTGATAGTTCTCCAACGATTGGGATAAATTTTCATTCTGTTTATTTGAAAATCAATTTTACAAAAGAGATAAATCCACAGAAGGAAAACTATGTAGTGAATTCTATTTTTGATTTTGGAGGACAAGAAAGGTTTGCTCCATTAATCCCAAAATTTATAGAAGGCGCTAATGGAGCCTTATTGGTATTTAATTCAGTGAATTTTCCTTCTTTTGACCAATTAGATTTTTGGTATGATAATATTATTGAAAATGCTATAGACTCAAAAATTCCAATAGTATTGGTCGCAAATAAAAGCGATTTAATAGAGAAAACTCCAGAATCAGAAATTATTAACGATAAACTAATTTTTGAATATTTAGAAAAAAGAAAATTAGATGGATTTGCACGAACTTCTGCTTTAGAAAATTATAATGTTTTAGAAGTGTTTAAAGAATTAAATAATAAAATGTTAGAAAAACAGCATATTCCATTTGTTGTAGCATAACTAATAAATGTATAATATTAAAATTCTCTCAAATGGACAAAATCTGAGAAAATTTTAAAAAAGACTTTCTGTTTCTTATTTAAATCAGGATAAATATCTCTTAAATAGCTTCGAGCTTGTTCTGCTAAGTTTTTAGCCAGGTGTTCAGCGATTCGCAAAGTGTTAGTATCTGAAAAAATCTTTACTACTGTATCAACGTCATTATTAGAAATTTTTGATTTATTATAAATCTCCGAAATTATTTTTGATTCATCTGGACCCGCATTTTGGATACATAAAATATAAGGCAATTTCTTCTGTTTACTTTTAATATCGCTTTTTAAGTCAATAATATCATCTCGAATTGCGTGAGCTTGACCAATCCGTAACATAGCTTCACTTAGAGGATTGATTTGATAGTGAAGATTGCCTTTAGCTAAAATAGCTCCAATCTTAGTAGATTTTTCAAATATTCTTGCTTTTTGAAATTCTGCTATATTCAAATACTGTTCTAATGTCATAGTAATATTATTATAATTCATGTATTCTTCTACTAATTGACCTTTCATTAAGTAATCCATTGCTTCTGTATATTCATTAATCGCAAATAATTTTAAATTATCTGGGAATTTTGACGATTTTAATATATCTAAACCTAAAAGATATCCTTGTGTACCTCCTAATATTGACATATCTCTACCATATAGTTTAATTAATTCATCTTTATTAGGAAGTTCTAAATCCTTATATACATGATTCATTTCATTTTTTAATTGGACATGAAATGTGGGTTTCCCTCTTCTTATTACGTCATCATCTAAAAGATCATCATGTATTAAATGACCACTATGCAATAATTCGACTGATATAGAAACTTCATATATCTGTTCTATTTGATCTTCTAAATACATGGGGTTAACAATGCCTGCAAAACCAGCAATTAATAATATAGGGTGGATTCTTTTCGCTCTTTCATTAAGAATGAACTCTTCTAATTGATTAATAAAATCATTTAGAAGTATATCTTTTTCTTTCTTATGTAGATTAGTAAAGTAACTTTCCAATTGCTTATCTACAAGTGTTTTTTCTGTTTTAAAGAATTCATCGATCATGATAAAATGTAAATTTGCTTTAGTTCAGCTAATGCAATAATATTAATATAAAACATTTAATAATTTAATTTTATTATATATCAAACTTAAAAATTCCATTAAATTAGAGTGTCTTAAAAATGAAAATAGCAGTAATTTCTGATTCCCACGACCATAAAAATAACATCTTGAACGCAGTTTCTGTTATAAATGAAAGAGATGTTGATGCTCTTGTACATTGTGGAGATTATGTTGCACCTTTTGTTAGGAGATGGTTTAATGAATTAAATGATTCAATAAAAAAGAATTTTTTTGGAGTCTTTGGGAATAACGATGGAGAAATAACTTTTCTAAGAGAAAACTTAGGGCAAATATGTGAATTTCCTCAAAATGGGAAGGAATTAATTTTAGAATTAGGAGGTAAGAGAATATTTGTATCTCATATGCCCAAGGAAAAAACTATAGAAGCTTTAGGGAAATCTGGTGATTTTGATATAATTTTGACAGGTCATACGCATTATTTTTCAAATAAAAAACTAGATAATGGGACTTTAGTGATTAATCCAGGTGAAGTTTGTGGATATTTAACGGGTAAAGCTACTTTTGCTATTATTGATACAGAAAAGATGGAATCTGAAATAATTGAATTGTAGGAATCATACTTTTTTTTTATTATTTATTTAGAACTACTTCTCAAAAAAATAAGTTTTAGCAAAGATCAAATCCTTTATGATTTCAAGCTTTTTACTTATACTTTTATGTTATCTATTTTTTTAAATATTATGTCATTACCTTTAGAAGGAATAGTAATACTTGATCTGACAAGAATGCTACCCGGACCTTTTTGTTCCATGATTCTCTCAGATCTTGGTGCCTACGTTATTAAAGTAGAAGATCCTCGTTATTTTTATGGTCACCCCCCCCCATTCTTTCAAAAGGGAAGATACCGTGAAAGTGCGTTCAATTCAATACTTAATAGAAATAAAAAGTCAATTACACTTAATTTAAAAAAGGAAAAAGCTCTTTCAATTTTTTATAAATTGGTTAAAAGAGCAGATGTAGTTCTTGACTCTTATCGGCCTAAGGTTACAAATAAATTAAAAATTGATTACAATACATTAGCTGAAATAAATCCATCAATCATCTGTTGTTCATTAACTGGTTATGGTCAATATGGTCCATATGAGCAAATAGCCGGCCATGATCTTAACTACATTGGAATATGTGGCATTTTAGATTTAAATAAAGAAAGAAAATTTTATGATGGCAAGAACCAAAAAAGAAAACCAATAAACCCGGGGGTTCAAGTGGCGGATATTGGGGGCGGATTAGTTTCAGCTATAGGGATATTAGGTGCAATAATTGAAAGAGACAAAAACCCGGAAAGAAAGGGACAATACATAGATATTTCAATGACTGATTCTGTTTTTTCTTTTATGCCGCTTGTAGCAGCTTATCATTTTTCAAAAGATCTAAATGATGGAGTAGAAACACAAAACCCTTTACATGGAGATTTTCCTTTTTATAATGTGTATAAAACAAAAGATGATAAATTTTTATCTGTAGGGATTGTTGAAGTTAAGTTCTGGCGAGTTATGTGTGAAACTCTAGGCCGTGAGGATTTAATTTTAAAACAATTCGCCCAAGGAGAAGAAAGAGAAGAAGTTTTTATTGAGTTACAAAAAGAATTTTCGAAAAAAACTCAAAAAGAATGGAATGATATTTTTAAAAGATTAGATGCATGTATCATGCCTGTGAAATCCTTTGCTGAGGCAAGTGAAGACCCTCAGATTAAGGCACGAAATATGGTTATCGAAATGGATCATCCGAAATTTGGGAAAATTAAAAATATTGCATCACCCATAAAATATTCACGAACACCATTAAAGGTAAGAGAGCTTGCTCCTAAAGTTGGTCAAAACACAAAGATGATCCTTACTAACTTAGGCTACTCTGATGAAGATATCAGGGATTTCAGAAAAAAAGGGATTATTTAAGCGTTTTTTATAATATCTGGAGCTCAATAATTAAGATTAATGATGTGATTATAAGAGATATAAATGTAAAAACTAATAAAGTAATAAACATAGGCCAATCCTTTAATTGCCCATAAAAACCTGCTGCGTTTATTGTAGAATAGATAGCCATCCCTATAGCAATAAAAAATACTGCTATTCCCCAAAACTGGTTCAATAATAATCCTACTCCTCCAATTATTAGCATTATAGATGTAAGAAATTCGGCTATTAAATGAAATAAAATCTGTGTCGGTTTAGTATTCAATTCAGGTACTTCCTTCTTGAATAATAACATTAACCACATACATAACATTGCTATTCCTATTATAATAATATAAATGGAAGCGATTAATTCAATAATTTTTTTTCCCACCTTCAAATTTTTCAATAAATTAGATTAATTAATCATTTTGTTTACTTAAGTTATCTTTAAGCTGTATTGATTAAATAATTATCCTCATCTAAAATTCTTACAATATTATAAATTTATCCTTAACCTTTAAAGATATTTGAAAATTAATGATTATAATTGAAATAAGCAACTTATGATATAAACATGATGGATACAGATATTATACTATATGAGACTATTAAAAAATCAGGAATCGATTTATTATTATCATTACCGTGTATTATGTTGAAAGGCCTTTTGAAACTTATTGACGAAAGAAAAGAGATTCAGCATATTCCCATAACACGTGAGGAGGAAGGAGTTGGAATTGCAGCAGGTGCTTATTTAGGAGGGAGAAAACCAGCAATACTGATGCAAAATTCAGGATTAGGAAATTCAATAAATGCTATAAAATCTTTATTACAACTTTATAGGATTCCTGTTATATTTATAATGAGTCATAGAGGTGCTGAAGGAGAAAAAATTTTAGCTCAAATACCGATGGGTAAACTTACGCCAGATCTTTTAGATCTTTTAAAAATTAAAAAATTCATTGTTAAATCTGTAGACAACGTTAATGAAATTACTAAGGCGGTAGACATGAGTGAAAAAACAAAAAACTCGGTCGGTATTCTTTTGAAAAGGATTTTGTGGAGGGAATAGTATGAGAAGATATGAAGCAATAAAAAAAATTATAGAATCAATAACTGATGAATTAATAGTCTGTAACCTTGGTGCACCTTCAAGGGAATTATATAATATATTGGATCGGGAAGAAAATTTTTATATGTTGGGTTCAATGGGTTTAGTAAGTTCGATTGCGTTTGGTATTGCCATTTCAAAACCTGAGAGAAATGTAATTTGCATAGATGGTGATGGTTCAATTTTAATGAATCTAGGCAGTTTAAGTACAATAGCTAATAATGCCCCGAATAATTTAACTTTAATAATTATTGATAATTCTTCATATGGTTCCACTGGTGATCAAAGAACATATACAAAATATAAGACGAGATTGGAAATTATTGCTCAGGGCGCAGGATTTAACTCAATTACTGTTTTAGATAAAGAAGAACAGATTACTCCATTTTTAAAAAACATAGAATCAGGATGTCATTTTGTACTAATTAAAACTCAACCAGGAAATGCTAAAGTAGAAAATATACCTTTACTCGCGGAACAACTAAAAGAGAGATTTAGAAAAGTACTATCTTAAAACATAAAGAAATTTAGTATTAACCTATCTGCTAAAAGTGTTAATATAAATTTTTAACCATAATTTTAATTAAGAACACACTTATTATTTTTTTAGAAATAATAATTAAATTGGGATTTGTATAAATGTCAGAGGAATTCAAAAAAACTGGTTATAACGAAGTTCCCAAAAAAGAAAATTTAGACGGTGACTCAGATAAGAAAGAAATTGGAGAAGAAAAGCAAGAAGAAAAAGTAAATAAACCAGTTATTATTAGGGCAGATGCTTACAAGACAATAATCCTATATGCAAGTAGATATGCAAATAAATCAATTCCTTCTGAGGAATGGAAAGAGATCTATGGAATTCTAATTGGTAAAGCAGATAATGATATAGTTTACGTAGAACGCGCAGAGGCTTTAACATTTGGACATGCTACAGATGTTCAATTAGATGAGCGTCACTATGGTTTTATTGAAGAAATCGAATCTAGGCTTGATAAAGAAGGAGAAAATTATTACATGGTTGGGTGGTTCCATAGCCATCCAGGTTTAAACTTATTTTTTTCGTATATAGATTTAATTAACCAATTAGGTTTTCAGCAATATAATGATGATTTTTGTGGATTAGTATTTGATCACACGCTTTTGGGAAAAAAGAAAGAAGAAATTATTAGAAGTGAAGATGGGTCAGAACATTCTATAACTAAATATGATACAGGCTTTGAAATCTATAGAATAACAGATGTAAGTATGGATATTAACGATCCCATATTTGACAATAATTATCATAAAGTAGATTATGTTATTGATGGATTAAATAAATATTTCTTTGCAAATGTTTTATCTGAGCTATCTGCGTTAGTGACTGAAGGGAAACCTTTACAATCGGCATATAGAGAAGAATTTGCACAAGAAAAAATAACTCAAATCTCATCAGAGCAACAATCACAGGGTAAAGATTTTTCGAATAAAGATTTATTAACAGAAATACCTATGATGGAAGATATTAATTTTGGTGTGGATGATTTTTTTTATGCTGAAACTGATACAAAAAAAAAGCAAAAAGAATTAAAAGTAAAAGAAATTGCAGAACAATTAATTTATGAAGGAAATAAAGCCTTTGAAAAGAGAGATTCTTTTGCGGGAGTTGAAAAATTTAGACAGGGGATTGAAAAATATAAGGAGATTAAAGATTTTGAAAGGGTATTAGAATTATTAAGGACTGTTTCTCAGAAATGTATTTCAAATGAACATTTAATTTTTGCAGGAGAATTTACTGATGAATTATTTAAACTTGCTAAAAAACAAAATCAACTATTCTATTTAGGCATAGTTTATTACACAAAAGGATATTTACTATTAAAAAAAGGAGACAACGATGTTTTGGAAGAATCTTTAAATAAAATTCAAGATGCTGCTGTAAATTTTGAGAAAGAAGGTGATTTTGCTGGTGCAGGAATGTGTTTTAACAAAATTGGCTCAATTTACCAAACACGTTTAAATAAACTAGAAAATTCTTGTCTTTTTTATCGAGCAGCAATAGAAAATTTTAATAAAGCCATTATAAAAATGCATCCGTTAAGAACAGATTTTTGGAATAAGCCAGAACTTCTTATTCAAAAGGTTGTAGAATTAAGAGATATCGTAGAAGAGATGTTGCCAAATTTAGAAAATAATGATTTAAAGAAAAAAATTATAAATGATCTGAAAAATCTAAATTATCATTTCTAAGTTAAATTACTAAAAAAAAATCAAATATCTTATACTATAATTCAAAAAAATTAAATTTTAAGAATCATTATTTTGCATACTTCTTTTAGTGATTTACCTATGCCAAGACGCAAGCAGAAAATTAAATATTCAAGAAAAATCGTGTGCATAAATCTCGAACCAAAAGGTAATATAAGTAATAGTCTTCAATCTCTCTGTTATTGTAATGCTAGAGAATTAACTTTAGGATCTCGAGCATATGTGTGCCAAGTATGTGCACTATATGATCCCGGAAAAAATAGTCGACGTTTCTCTGAAGTTTATGAAGAGAGTAAAAAGATAGCTGAGAAAAAAATTAAAGAAAAAGAGATCAGACTTGAAGAATTCGAAATTGCAGAAATAACATCCGACGATGAAATTGACTTATCTATTGATGAATTTGAAGAAGAAGATGAAGAAGCCCCATTAAAATTTGAAAAAAGAAAAGCTGGAAAGGCAGATTTAGAAGATTCGGAATTCGAGGGCTCTAATGAGTGTCCTTTCTGTGAAGGGATCTATGAAGATCTAGCATCTCATATCCAGAATTGTGAATTTGCCCCAGATGATGCAAGTATAGAGGATGTTTTGCCTTCTAGACCAAAGAAAAAACGAAAAAAACCAGATACCCCGTCAACAGGAAAAACTAGCGAATCTACTGAAAAAAAGCAATGTCCATATTGCGGCAAGGAGTTTGTACGACTTGGACGTCATCTAAACTCTTGTCCGAAAAGACCTGCTGACGCAGAAAACGAAGAGAAATAAAATTAATCCAAAATATTTTTATTTTTAAGTAAGCTATGCAAAGCAAGAAAGAGATTTATTACAAAACGCCAATTTTTAGGCCTCCAAGCGAAGCTTATTCGCTTTTAATTCAATTAACTGAAGGTTGTACATTTAAATGCGATTTTTGTATATCTAATCTTCGAAAAAACTTCTTAGTTAGAGGTGTAAATCTTGTAAAGAAAGATTTGGACATAGCTAAAAAAATATATGGTCTAAAAGTGAGAAAAATCTTTTTCTTAGATGGAAATGCAATGGTAACACCCACCGAAAAGCTTTTGGAGGTAACAAAATATGCATTTACACTTTTCCCAAATCTAGAAAGGTGTGGTGTATATGCTCATTCAAAAGATATAATTAAAAAATCTGATGAGCAATTAAAAATGTTATCTGAAGCAGGTCTTAAAATAGCATATGTTGGTTTTGAATCTGGTTCTGATAAATTACTTGAAATGGTACATAAACAAGCAACTAAATTGGATCATATTAAAGCTTCTAGGAAACTGATGAAGGCGGGGATAACTTTATCAGCAACTTTCATAAATGGTCTTGGTGGAGGTGATAATCATGATCTTTCAAGAGAACATGCGTTAGAATCTGCTGATTTAGTTAATAAAATATGTCCTGATGATGATAGAATTTGGTATATTGCTTTCCTTACTCTTATGGTTCCTTCAGGAACGGAAATCTTTAAAAAAAAATTAAAAGGAGGTTTTCAAGAGATGAATTCAATAGAGATCCTTCAAGAATTAAAATCTTTTATAAGTCAAATCGATTTTAAAAATAAAAACGCGAATTGTATTTTCCGAAGTAATCATGCCTCTAATTATTTACCAATTAAAGGAATTTTGGATAGAGAGAAAGGGAATATTTTAACTACTCTTAATTATGGAATAACACATAAAGATATTTTAAGACCAGATTTTTATAGGGGTCTTTGATCTTGATTTCTTTTTAAAATCTCGATTTTTTAAATATAATTTCTTGAGTTCTAGATTTATAATCTTGTATGGGACTTCTTGGTTGGTCTCTTATAAGATTAATAAAATTCATTAATTGACTTTGGTTAATAGCCATTTTTTTAGAAAGAGTGGAAATTGGGAGTTTATCAAATTCCTTTGAGAATTCAAATAAACGGTTTTTAATCAAATTCTGATAAGTTAATACTATCATCATCTTTAGGTTTGGAAAATTTTCAGATTTAATTTCTTTAACAAATTCTAATATTTTATCAGAGGCATCATAGTAATTTAGAACTCTATAGCAACTTAGGATTTCATACATTTTCTTAATGAATCTAAAATACTTGTTAATATTAGCACTAATGTCTCCTAAATTATATTTATCTAGATTTTGGTCTACTTCATTTTTCAACATTGCTAATAATTTTGAAAAATTTTCAAGATTAGATTCATTGAGCTTTTCCCTTAACAGATTGTTGAAACGGCGCTCAAAGATAATTCTATGACCAAATAAATCTGATTTTACTCTCTGAGCTAACTCATGAAATTCAAGAAGTTCTTTCTTAATATTATAGGAATCTTGATGGTCTTCGAGTAATATTACTGCAGATCTTACTTTTTCTAAAGCAGAATTATAATCTCCCTCCTTTATTTTCTTAACAATAAGAGATTTATAGTAATTTAATTCTTCTACAAGATCCTTTTTATTTTTATAATTTTCAAGATTGTAATTAGAATCCATATGCCTTCTTCTTACTTTTAAATAATATATATTCTTATTATTATACCTAAATAGAATAGATACAAAATTTAAATTTAATATTATTCATTTAATAAAACATTTAATTTATTAAAAGAGAAAATTTTGAACATGACAAAAATAACTCTAATTGTTGGCTCGCCAAGAAAAAACAAAAGTAGTAATTTCTTGATTGATAAAGCAATTGAAGGTATAAGATCTGTAAATGAAGAATTAGAAATTAAGAAAATTCATATTACAGATTATAAAATTACTCCTTGTAATGGATGTGATAAGTGTATAAGACCACCAAATGATTGTCCCTTAGCAGAAAATGATGATACAAAAAAATTAGAAGATCTTATAATAGGATCCTCAGCGTTAATAATTGCAGCTCCAAATTATTTTGGTTCAGTTAATTCTCAACTAAAAGTTCTTATAGATCGCTCTAGACCTTGGAAAATGAAGAATTATTTATTAAAAGATATAATTTTTGCTCCGATGGCTTCAATTGGTTTGAAGAATAGTGGGGGGGGTGTAATTTCTGATTTAATTAATTTTGCTCTCATTCAAGGAATGATTGTTATTGGTAACGTTTTAGGGAGTCCGGTGATTGAAGGAAATATACCAATAACTAGTTTACAGAAATACAATTTAAAGGAATTTCTAGGAAAAGATGAGATTGATGAATTAGGAGGTTTAATAGCTAAAGATCTTGGAAAAAGAGTGGCAGAATTTTTATTAAAAATCAAGAAATTATAAGAAAATAAAGTAAATTTAACAATTAATTACGAGCACCACATAAAGAACACGTTTCAGCATCACCTATAGGATTACCGCAGTCTTTACATCGTCTAACTTCATCGATAATATCTTTTCCTTCACGTAATTCAATTTTATCTTTAAAATCTTCTACTTTTTCTTTTGAAAAGATACTTCCTGGGCGATCACCAGGCCATATGATATTAATAATCATACCACATATTATTAGAACAACAAAAATAACAATAAATAATGTTAAGTCGCCTCCTAAGTTCTGTTGTAAAAATCCAATAACTACTGTTATCCAATCCACCATAAATTGCCCTATAGGTGCGACAATAGGCATCAAGAAAATTAAAACTGCTCCTATTAAGTCAGCAAGAACTTGAAAAAAATCTGTACCTTGAAATATCAATTCTTTCACCTCTTTTATGCTTTCATTCTATCTTCTCGAATTTTCTCTCGATTAATTGTAAAATCTAGTATATCATACACTTTTATAACAATTGTGAGAAAGTATATCCCCATATATAGTAAAACCATTTGTTGAATATTTAAAGAAAAATATCCAAAACTAGCTATTGTAAATTGTATATCAGTTGCACCTGAAAATTTATAACTCCATAGGTAGAAACAATTTACAATGACTTGAATTAAAGCAAAAACTGCTTTCCGGATTGATTTTTTGGGGGATGAATGTGAGAAAAACGCGCATCCGCATATAATTAAACCTAAAGCAGTTACCCAAAATAATATACTTTGATATTCTTGTTGTTCAAAACTTAATGGAAACCCTTGGACTGTCAACTGATAAAGCCATGAGAATGTAACCAAAGGGATAACAATTGTTATAACAACATAGATCGCCAGGAATACAAAACCTTTTAGTATATTTTTAAAGGACCCCACTTGTTACACCTCTTATTAAAATCCTCCTACTGGAATATTAAGAATACCTATCCTTAGTGAATGCAAACCTACTGAATAATCTAAACTGACAGTAAAATTAGCAAGAAATATTATTGCGGGAGGTCCTACATTCCAATCTACATCTGAAGTGAAATTGAATAAAGGTGGGAAATAAAACTCACTAAATAGTCCTGTAATATTATAATTTCCAGTTGCTCCTTTAGGTATTGTCCCAAGATTATGGGTTTTATTAAATACTTTAATTATATGTGATTGATTCACTCCTGGAGAAGGGTAGTCAACATGACTAAAATTCATAGCAAGATCTACTTTTAGTTCAAGATTTTCTAGGTCAAAATAACCTGCATTTGTCAAATTAAAAGGTATTGTAAAGTTAATATTTAATTCTGGAATTATCTCAAAATTTATATCCATCTCACTTGGATCTATTCCTATATTATTAGGATTGCCAAGGATCATAAACGCAGACATTCCACCAAGGATAGAAACAACTGTCACCGATAAAGTCAGAAAGAATATAAAAATACGGAATATGGTTCTAAAAACTCGTGAGGGTCTCATAATTCGCGAGAGTAATCGTAATTTTTTTTATTTGAAAACTTGAATTAACTTTAATTAGAATTATTATAAATATAAATTTTATATTTATATTTATTAGTGATTTGATTTCTTTTAAACTGGGTAAGTGAATCAATATTTGGATATTTTGACAATACTATAAAATTTCAAATCTTCAGTAGGATTATTTTCTCTCAAAATTGAAAATGCTTAGATTTTTGTAACATAATCTCTTTATTATTCAGTATAATTGAATTTAAATTTAGTAATTAAATAATTAGAATATAAGAAAAATAATTATTTTTTTTCAAAAACATTATAAAAAAAACTGATATAATTATGATTGATTTAGATAACATTCAAGCACACTCAACTAATTACGAAGAGGTAGCTAATAAATTAAATACATCAGTAGAAACAGGTATAACTGAAAATGAGGCTCAAAACAGAATTGAGAAATATGGAAGAAATGAATTAATTAAAGAAAAGGGTAAAACAGCTTGGCAAATTTTTATAGGGCAATTTAAAGACTTCCTTATTTATCTTTTAATGTTTGCAATTGTAATCTCAATAGTAATTGGAATATATGAATCTATTGATTCTGGAGAACCTTGGCCTTCAGAATATACTGACGCTGCAGTTATTTTAGCAATTTTGATAGTAAATGCTATTTTAGGATTTTACCAAGAGTATCAAGCAGAGAGATCACTTGAAAGTCTTAAGAAACTTGCACCACATTTTGCTAAAGTTAGAAGGGATGGGAGAGTTATTGAAATTGCTGTAGAAGATGTTGTTCCCGGA